>CAZWQH010000388.1:0-3425 GCA_964635815.1 uncultured Sandaracinaceae bacterium | reverse complement strand
GAGAAGTAGCTCGAGGGCTCGTCATCGAGCTCTCCGAATTCGCCCGTGCGAGGGTGGCTGGCTTCCGGCGCTTTGAGGCTGCGTGCGACCTTGTGCTCGCGAACCATGTCGATCAGCAGCTCGAACTCCGCGCCGTCGCGAGTCACGTAGGGTGCGTACATGCTCAGGACTTCGGTTCGGGTTCCAAAGTTCGAAACCGTGTTGAGCTGGGTGACGATGGCGGGGCGACAGCGGATGAGGCCGATGTACGAAGCGTTGAGGTCCCGAATCGCGTGGATCCACTCGCGAACGCCGAACGAGGTGACGCGGGTCACTCCATCCAAGTCGAGGACGACAACTCCTCGCGCAACGCTGAAGAGGGCCTTCTTGTCGAAGCTTTCGTCGAGGGTTCCCGAAACACGCACGAGCGAGGCCCCGACGGGCAGCGATCGGACGAGCTCGATAGTGCAGGGCATGGCGCGGAACGCTACCACGTGCCGTGGCGCGGCAAACGAGAAAATGCACGGATCAAGGGCGTCCAAAACCGCCACAAATATGGAGAGTTGCGTCCGCTCTGTTTCGCCTCGGGCGCATCGACCCCGATGAACGCGCGACGCTCGTTTTGCAACGAAAAGAAGTGCGGCCCCCGAGGGGCGACCCACATGGCCAGCTGGAAAATCCCTGATAAACCGACCTCCTTCATGACCTCGCAAAAGCCAACACCAGCCAAGAGGGGCCGGATCTTGATCCTGTGCCCATACCCTCCTGGTACCGGCGCGAGTCAACGCTTCCGCTTCGAGCAATATCTGCCGTCTCTGCGAGAGCGTGGATTCGAGGTTGAACAGCACTCATTCTGGGACAGCGAGACGTGGAAAATCCTCTACGCGCCCGGCCATACACCGCAAAAGGTCCTGGGTGTGCTTCGGGGATTCGCCCGACGAGCGCGTTTGCTAGCCCGCGCGCGATCGTTCGATCACTGTTTCATCCATCTCGAAGCTACCCCCATCGGCCCGCCCGTCGTCGAGCAAGTGTTGTTCGCTCTTGGGGTCCCGGTCGTGTACGACATCGATGATGCGATCTTTATTGCCCAGACATCGCGCGCCAACCGGTTGGTCTCCGCCCTGAGGTGGCGCTCGAAAGTCGACTACGTTGCACGTCGCAGTCGACGTGTGGTTGCGGTTAACGAGTATCTCGCCGAATGGGCGCGTCGACGGAATCCGGACACGCGTCTCATCCCGACCACGATCGATCCCGAGTACCACAAGCCATCAGTTCGTCCGCCCCGTCTCGACGCTCTCCCGATTCTCGGATGGACTGGGACGCAGAGCACGTTGAAGTACCTGGCGATTCTCGAGGACGTGCTCGTAGATTTGCAGCGTACCCATCCCTTCGAGCTTCGCGTGATCTGCGACGTGGCCCCGACTTTGAAAGGGATCGACCGCATGGTGTTCGTGCCGTGGACCAAAGCCTCCGAGATCGAGGACCTCTCCACGTTCGATGTGGGTCTCATGCCGGTGCCCGATGAGGAATGGTCGCGCGGAAAAGTTGGATTCAAAGCGATTCAGTACTCGGCCGTGGGTATTCCTCCGGTCGTCTCGGATGTGGGGTCTGGGCGTGAAGTCGTCGAAGACGGTGTCACTGGCTTCGTTGTCTCAAACGACCCTGCCGCATGGAAAATCGCGCTCGTTCGACTTCTCGAAGACGCGAAGCTCAGGAAGCAAATGGGGACGGCCGCGCGCGACAGGATTCTGCTGACGTATGCGATACCCGCCCAAGTGAACAACTACGTTTCGCTGTTCGATAGCGAGTAAACAAATGAAGATCGAAAAAAATACACGCATCTACATTGCTGGCGCTGGAGGAATGCTCGGCGAAGCGGTGTACGGACACTTTGCTCCTATCGCGACTGTGCAAGCGTCGGACATCGACGTAAACGAACCTTGGCTTTCACACGGTGATGTCCGCGATTTTCACCAGATGGAGCAGCTTATCGCGTCGTTCCGTCCGGACGTCGTGATCAACCTCGCGGCTCTGACGGACCTGGAATACTGCGAGCGGAACATCGACGACTCGTGGGCCACGAACGCCCTGGGCGCCGAGAATCTTGGTTTGATCGCCAACCGCCTGAAGGTTCCCTACGTTTACATCTCCACCGCCGGAATCTTCGGCGGTGAGAAGGAAACCTACACCGACTACGACGCGCCGCTGCCGCTCAGCTACTACGCCAAATCGAAGTACTACGGCGAATGCTACGTCCGCAACTCCGTGCCCAAACACTTCGTGATCCGCGCCGGATGGATGATGGGTGGCGGTCCTCGTAAGGACAAGAAGTTCGTCAACAAGCTCGCAAAGCAAATAGCGGCAGGCTCGCGTCTCTTACATGTCGTTGACGACAAGCTTGGCACTCCCACTTACACGGTGGACTTCGCACGTGGCATGCAGCGCCTCCTCGAGAGCGAGATGTACGGCCTGTACAACCAGGTGTGCGGAGGCGCGGGCAGTCGTTATGACGTCGCGCTTGAACTCATCGACGCCCTCGGTTTGAAAGGTCGCGTGGAGATAAAGAAAGTCTCGTCCGAACATTTCGCGTCCGACTACTTCGCGCCGCGGCCTGCGAGCGAGCAGCTTGTGAACTCCAAGCTTGATTCAAGGAAGTTGAACGTCATGCGTGACTGGCGCGTTTGCGTTCGCGAATACGCTGTCCGCTTCAACGAGATGGTCGCCCCCGCCCGCGGGTAGCTCGTATTCGCTCGAAGCTGCGAGCACCTCGATGCGATGTTCATGCGCTCGAGGCTGCACGCACCTCGAGCTGATGATTCGCGTCGCTACGTCGTTGGTGTGGAAGGCGTCGGTTGCTCAGAGTCGCTGTAGTACGCGCCGTTGCCGTAGTACGTGCGCTCGCCGTATCCGTACGTGCCGTGCTTCGGATCGAAGCCGTTGACGACGCCGCCAACGATGTTTCCGCCGACCGCGCGCAGACGTCGAAGGACTGCGCGGACTGCGTCGCGTGTCGTTTGATTGGACTTCAGCACGACGATCACGCCGTCTACTTGAGGCGCAATGATCGCGGCGTCCGTCACAGCGGTGAGCGGAGGGCTATCGAACAACACGAGGTCGTAATTTGCCGATACCTGCTGGATAAGCTCCGAGAAACGCCTTTGGTGCAGAAGCTCGGACGGATTTGGTGCGAGCGGTCCGCAGACCACGACGTCTAGGTTGGGAATGTCTGTCGAACGAGTCACGTCCTTGACGGTGTAGTCGCCCGTGAGAACGTTGGTCACGCCGATGCGTGATTGAATCCCGAACGCCTTGTGCACCCGTGGTCGACGCAAATCCGTGTCGATGAGCAGCACACGCTTTCCGCTCTGTGCGAACGCGATCCCAAGATTGGACGTGACGGTCGTCTTTCCTTCTTGTGCGTGGGAGCTGGTGACGACCAGCGTCTT
>CAZWQH010000387.1:0-5087 GCA_964635815.1 uncultured Sandaracinaceae bacterium | reverse complement strand
GCTATGCGTGCAGCCCCTTCATCGCTCGTGACTTCGACAGAACCGCTGTAGTCACCCGGCGAAGCGTCCCGCGGGACCTCGATGTCGACGAACAAGGGTTGATTCTCGCTCGGTGCGACGTCGAACGGGGAAGCATCGAAGCGAGCGCCCGCAAGGTCTGCGCCTGTGTTTGGGTCCGCGAAAGGGATGAGCGCGTCGGGATACTCAGCCGCCCCTTCACTCCGACTTGTCGCGCCGGGCCAATTCCCCGCAGGCCGATCAACGAGGACGTAGTGCTCTCGATACAATTGGATATGCGATCGCGACAATCGTCCGGCCGGACCTACCAGGTCGCTCGCGATCGCGGAGACATTGTGCAACCCACCGACAGGGCCCGTTACGACGATGTGAAACCCTTCGCTCTCGCCACGCGCCGCGCTCAGGTTTGCCGTTGTTCCGGACCCGGCTGGAGCGGTTCGAAGAGTCCGCACGAGCGCATGAGTCGTCCAAACCGAGAACGCTGCCGCGCGACCCGCGTCCGCGCCGGGTACGGGAGCGGCGTCAAAAGCAGCATCGATCGATGGTTGAGCAAGGTTTGAGTCCTCCGACATTTCCGCGAGCGCATCGCGTGGAGATGAATCGTCGAGAACGCGGTCATCTCGCAGTGTCTCCTCCGAGTCGAGACTCACGCCCGCGTCCGGCGTCCAAGCACCCGCATCGATCGGAGCACCGTCGATCTGAGCATCGAACGACGTGGCGCGCTCGACCTGTACGTCGTGTGTTGAGAGTTCCGACCGCAAGTCGGCCTGCGGTGAGTCGAAAAGTCCGGACGCTTCGAGTCGCGGCGCGACGTCACCATTTTGCCGAAGGTCATTCACCGATGACGCATCGATCGGCTCCCCGCCGCCGATCTTGGCTTCGCACGCGGCTAGACTCGCTGCAACGCACGCGCCGCGAAAGGAGAAGACGACGTACGTCCAAGTTGGCAGGAACCGGACTCGGCGGGCGAGCGTCTGCGACGTGTACGACTTCACCCGTAGCGTCACGTTACCGCAGGACCGCCGAACGAGTGAAGGCTCACCGCAGCTAAGTTAACGAGTAACGATTGGCACGCCTGGCCCGATTCGAACGGGCGACCAGCGGCTTAGAAGGCCGCTGCTCTATCCAACTGAGCTACAGGCGCAGAAAACGGTGTAGGTCTAACACGACCAAGGTAGGACCGCCCTGTTCGCGCGTTGTTGAGTTGCTGACAAGTTGCCCGCATCGAGCCAGCGGTACTTTGTGCCCTCTCCACAATTGACCCCATCTGAGCGGGCAATTCTTGAGCGAATTGGGCGTCAAACGGGCCGAAGTTCGGCATGACGCCTGCAGTAGTCAGCGGCATGGTGACTCTGCTCCCAAGACACTACGTTCTGACCGTCGTGTGTTGTCTCGCGTCTTCCGTTGCGAGCGCGCAACCTGCCGACGCTCCACTCACAGAGCGCATCTTTCGCTACCCGGGCGGCGCGGACATCGCGACGGTGAGTCCCACGACCGGGCACCCCGAGCTCGTGATTCCCGTTCTCAATCTGCGGGGCCAGGGCGGTGCGTCCTTTCAACATTCGTTTCGTTACTCGCAGGCGCGTAGGTTGGAGTCGAATCAGCAGGACTCCGTCGGCAGCGGGCTGCACGCCGATTCGCACTGGGAGCTTCTGCAGACGTCTGGTTCCCACGGCGACGTCCACCCGATCACGGCGTTCTCTCCACGCCCTTGGCGAACGATGCCGTTCTATCGACTCCGCGCGATGACCCAGAGCTTCATCGAGAACACTCCACAACGTAACTCGGTTTACTTAGTGCGGTACCTCCTCTCGGCTCCTAGCGGCCAGCAAGTGGAGTTCCGCGAGTTCGTTCCAGGCTCACGCGAGCGATACCGTTGCAACCAAGATCTGAACGCTGCAGCTCAGAACAACAGATGGCGCGCCATCGACGGCAGCGGCATGGAACTCGATCACTCAAACCCGCAAGAGGTGATCATTCGCATGACCGATGGTACGCGTCTCTCTTTCCCTTGGCCGGCCGGGATCACAGAGTCGAACTCCTGTGTCGCCACGGGACCTGCCGTGACCGGCTTGCGCGCCCGCCTGCACGAGGCTCTTGCGACCAAGCTAGTGGACGCCAACGGGAACTGGGTGACGTTCGCAGATGCGTTCGACACCAACGCCGGAACCGGCACTGTGCGCGTCACCACGAGCGTCGGCGCGTACGCAGACTTCGAGTACCGACGAATTGGTGGGAGCGCGCTCGCGCCCAACGGCGATCCCAGTTACGAGCGGCTGGTCGAAGCGATCACGTTTCCTGGCGTTGGGGGAGAGCGGCTTCGACACCGTTTCATTTGGTCCGCGCGCTCGTTCTCCGAGTCGCGTTTCGTGACTCCCATTATCCCTGGGGCGAACGGCCGCAGCATGGATGAACGCACGCCGCGTTTGGTCGATCTGAACACCGGTTTCATGGTGCTTGATCGAATCGAGCTCGCGGACGGAAGCTCCTTTGACTTTCGCTGGCACGACACGACGGACGACGGTGCATCGAGCGCCGAACGTACGAGCACGGGCCACCTCTTTAGCGACGGGCGCCTGATGAGCGTTCGCTTTCCCGCCGGAGGACGTACGACGTTCGAGTACGCGGCCGACCCCTGCTCGGACCCGGCGCGCCAGGGAACCATCTCGTTCAACCACTACTGCCGCGGAACTCCGGCGTACGTAGAGGGCCTCCGCCAGTACGACTTTCCCGCGGGTTGCGAGCAGAACCCAGCCTCGACCGGCAACGGTCGGTGCATCGACCCTCGAGCTGGAATGATCGCCTACCGTACGATGCTCGAGCAGCGTCTCGACTGGCGACGCGTCGCACGAACGTTGACGTATGACGGACTTTCATCCTCGCCGGTTTCAACGACGAGCTACTCGGCAGAGGTCGAGTTCCACGGGCAAGACTGCCGCTACGGCGAGGAGCGGATGTGCGGGCTGCTTCTCGCGACGGAGCAAACGGGCACCTATAAGAAGGTGTCAAAGTTCTTCCTGCGAGGGTCCAAGAAGTTCGGACAACTCGGCGAGGTGATCGAGTACGACGCGGATCGCGAGCTCCGACGCACCACGCATGGATTCCTCCTCGGTAGCGATGCGTGGGCGGCGGAGTCCATGACCGACGGCGTCTATGCAGAGCTCGTCAACATGCGCTCGTTGCGAACGGTAGTGCGCGAAGGCGCGATGGAGGTCGACACTCGTGTCACTTATGATCGCTCAGCAGGCCGATCCTGCGTGGGCAATGGCAGCCTCACCGCGGCGCCGTGTTTCGACCACACCCGCATGCTCGTGACGGAGAAGACGGTTTCCCAGAATGGGGCGCTGCTGACTCGGGAGTCGTTCACCTACGAGACCCGTCCGGAGTACGTTGCTGCACTTCGGTACGGACTCCTCACGGAACGTACGCTCGCGAATGGTGCGGGCGTTATCGCACAAAAGACGTCGTACGAGCACGACACGACCCCCCTCGAGGGTCACAACGGTGCACGTGTCGAGGCCGTGTCGTGGCCTCGGGGTAACGTGACCTTGACTCGTACGTGGCTTGACGCGGGCCGATCCACCGCGGTCGCGAGTACCTACTTTGCGAATGGTGAAGTTGCGAGTGTACGGGATCCGCGGGGCGCTACCGCACGATTCACTCGCAACGCCGCGCCGTGTGAAGGTGTCAATCAGCGACGAACGATGGTCTCGTCGAACGATCTTGGTCAAAGTTCATCCGCGGAGCTCGACTGTCACACTGGGGTCACCCTGAAAGAGGTCGATGAGAACGGCGGCGCTGTCGAGCACTCGTTCGACGTACATGGCCGCCTACTCGCCACGTGGGTTGCGGGCGATAGCCAGGCGGCTCCCACCACTTGGCTGGAGTACTTCCCGTTCTGGGTCACGGGTAACGTGGCCGGACAACGAAGCGTTGAGCACACACGAGACGGAACCGCATCCGGAATCGTGACCAAGAAGTTCTTCGATGGCCTTGGGAGAATTGTCCAGACCCGCTCCGAACTTGACCCAGCAAACACGGTGGGTGGGTACGCGGAGTCCGTCTCATCGCTGCAGTACGACGAGCGTGCTCGCGTTACGAAGGTCTGGGAGACGTGTGGCGATGCCGCGTCAGATGTTCGCACTGGACCGTGCACGACCAACTTTGCGACAACGAGCTTTGATGCGCTGGGACGCACCGTTCTGCTGGATCCTCCGGGACCTTCACAAACTCGAACGTCCTACCAAGGCACGGCCGAAGGCCTGCTCGCGACTGCAGAAGACGCCGAGGGGGGGCGCACAAAGACGGTTGCGGATGCGCTCGGGCGCGCGGTCCGCGTCGAGACCTACTGGAACTCGCCAGATGCCTCTTCGCAAGGTTGCGCGGGCGGCTTCTGCCCCAGTGTCTCTTCCTTCGATGCTGCGGGTCGCCTTCTCTCGGTACGAGACGTTCGGGGCAACGTACTGCGTTCGGAGTTCGATTGGGCTGGCAACGAAACGTTCCGTTCGGACCCCGACGTGGGGACTACTCGATTCGCCTACAACGGGTTCGGCGAGCTTGAATCTCAGAGCCACGAGGGCTTCGTCACACGGTTCGAGCGTGACGTCCTCGGTCGTGTCGTCGTCGAAGACCGTCCGCCCGCGGGCCCAGGCACTGAAGACGTCAAGACGTACTACGACGGCAACCATGCCACCGACTGCTACAGCTGCGACGATCACGACTCATCGACGATCGATCGGTGCAATCCCCAGACGCTGCTCTGCGAGCACGTTGTGGGTGGTGAGGACCTCTTCTCAGACTTCGTTGAGCTTGCGGCCGAAGCTGGAGACGGGGCCGGCTCCGGAGAAACCCCAGGAGGTTCGAGCACACCCGACGCAGGAATGATGAGCACGCCCGACGGCGGAATGATGAGCACACCGGACACCTCCGTAAGCGTGCCGAACACACCCACTCGCTGCCTGGCTGCCGGGAACCTCGTCATCTCATGTATCTCCACGTGCGGTTGTGATCGTTGCGAAGACGCCATCGGGCGCCCAGCACCGTGCCCCGTCGCTTGCCGCGCAGCGTGT
>CAZWQH010000386.1:0-5095 GCA_964635815.1 uncultured Sandaracinaceae bacterium | reverse complement strand
GAGATTCCCGAGCGCGCCAAGTACATTCGCGTGATCGGCGCCGAGCTGCACCGCATCGCCAGCCACCTCACCACCATCGGCGCCTCGGGCCTCGAGCTCGGCGGCTTCTCGGCCTTCCTCTACGCCATCGAAGCGCGTGAGCTGCTCACCGATCGCGTGACCGAGCTGACCGGCGCGCGCCTCACCACCAGCTACGGCCGCATCGGAGGCCTCAACCGCGACCTGCCCGCTGGCTGGGAAGAGAAGGTGCTCAAGAGCCTCATCAAGCTCGAAGAGCTGCTCGACGAGACCGACAAGCTGCTCACGCGCAACCGCATCTTCACCGATCGCATGCGCGGCACCGGCGTCATCACCACCGAAGACGCGCTCGACTTCGGCTTCACCGGCCCCTGCATTCGCGCCAACGGCGTGAACTACGACGTGCGCAAGGCCAAGCCGTACTGGGCGTACGATCAGCTCGACTTCTCGGTGCCGCTCGGAAACAACGGCGACAACTTCGGTCGGTTCTACCTGCGCGTGGCCACGCTCGCCTGTTACTTGAACGCGCTGTCCGGCAAAGGGGTTCACGTCGTCACCGTGAACGACTACCTCGCGAGCCGCGACGCCGAATGGATGGGGCGGTTGTACGGGTTTCTCGGTTTGACCACCGGCGTCGTGGTGCACGACACAAACGATGCCGCTGGCGCGTTGCGCAAGAAGCGCGCTTATCGTTGCGACATCACGTACGGCCAGAACAACGAGTTCGGCTTCGACTACCTGCGCGACAACATGAAGTTCAGCATCAACGACTACGCGCAGCGCGAGCTGAACTTCGCGATCGTCGATGAAGTCGACTCCATTCTCGTCGATGAGGCTCGGACGCCGCTCATCATCAGCGGCGAGGGCGACACCGCCACCGACAAGTACATGCGGATCAACGAGATCATCCCTCGACTCCGCAAGGATGAGCACTACACGGTCGATGAGAAGAACCGTCAGGTTTTCCTGACCGAAGGCGGCATCGAGCGCGCGCAGAGCTTGCTTCTCGAGAAACGGATCACCAAAACCGAGAACCTGTACGACCCGATCAATCTCGAGACGCTGCACGTGCTCAATCAGTCGCTTCGTGCGCACACGCTCTACCGTCGCGACACCGAGTACATGGTCAGTCCGGACGGCAAGGTCATGATCATCGACGAGTTCACGGGACGCGTGCTTCCCGGACGTCGCTGGTCGGATGGTTTGCACCAGTCGATCGAAGCGAAAGAGAACGTCGCGATCGAGAAAGAGAACCGCACACTTGCGACCATCTCGTTCCAGAACTTGTTCCGCTTGTACAACAAGCTTGCGGGCATGACCGGAACGGCCGAGACCGAGGCTGAAGAGTTCCACAAGATCTACAAGCTCGACGTTCTTCCCATTCCTACGAACCGCACCATCCAGCGCGCGGACCGAGAAGATCTCATCTACAAGAGCGAGCGCGAGAAGTTCTCGGCGATCGTCGACGAGATCAAGACGTGTCACGAAGGTGGCCGACCGGTCCTCGTGGGTACGACGAGCGTCGAGAAGAGCGAGGCGCTGCACCGCATGCTGACGAAGCTCGGTATCCCGCACGAAGTGCTCAACGCGAAGCAGCACGAACGCGAGGCGTACATCGTCGCGCAAGCTGGCAAGAAGGGTGCAGTCACGATCGCTACCAACATGGCCGGTCGCGGCACCGACATTCTGCTCGGTGGAAACGCGGAGATGCTTGCTCGCCACGACGTGAAAGCGCGCATCGCTCGCGGAGAAGCACCGTACCGCGCCGAAGACATGACTCCGGAAGCGGAGGAAGAGCTCATCAAGACAGAGACCGAGAACTACCGAACGCTTTGCGAGGCGGAGAAGCAAGAGGTTATCGCTGCCGGTGGTCTCCACATCTTGGGAACCGAACGCCACGAGTCCCGGCGTATCGACAATCAGCTTCGTGGTCGCGCAGGCCGACAGGGCGATCCTGGAAGCTCGCGGTTCTTCTTGTCGCTCGAAGACGATCTGATGCGCATCTTCGGCGGCGAACGAATGCAAGTGCTCATGGAGCGCATGGGCATGCAAGAGGGCGAAGTCATCGAGCACAAATGGGTGACTCGCTCGGTAGAGAACGCGCAGAAGAAGGTCGAAGAGCGAAACTTCGACACTCGTAAGCACATGCTCGAGTACGACGACGTGATGAACCTGCAGCGCAAGAGCGTCTACGCTCTGCGTCGACAGTTGCTCGAGGGTCATTTCCGCGAAGTCCTCAACGACGAACAGCGCAAAAAGGGTCTCGTTGCCAAGCGTCTCGTCAAAGCGGTAAACCCGGAGCTCGCCAAAGCCGCTGCTCCGATTCTCGAAGAGCTCGTAAAGATTGCCGCGACGAACGACCCCGGTCCGCACGCCAGCGCCGAGGAGCAGAGAGCGTTCTTCGATACCGCTCGCAAGGCAGACGTGAACCTGCTCGGCGAAGTGAACGCCGCGCTCATCGAGCGGGAGATCTATCGACGGTTTGGACACCGGATCCTGTTGAGCGGCAGCGATTTGATCGCGAAGAACGCGCTCGCTCGCCTCAACGATGAGGTGTCGTGGTCGCTGACCGAGCAGTACGACCGTTTGCTCAGTCTCACCGACGAGATCATCGGTGGACTGATCGAGCAGAACTGTCCGAGCGCTAAGCACTACGAGGACTGGGATTTCGACGCGCTGTCTGCTGCGTTCCAGTCCACGTTCGATCTTCACGCCACGGGGCTCAACCAATACTCCGACCAGGAAGATCTGGCCGAGAAGCTTTTCAAAGACGCCGAGGCGGTCCTCGTGCGCAAGACCAAGGAGGTGGGGATCCTCAACTTGCTTCACATCTTCCGGATCGTTTATCTCGAAGAGATCGATCGACGGTGGATGGACCATCTCACCGACATGGAACAGCTCCGAGAGGGCATCGGGCTACTCGGATACGCGGAACGCGATCCGAAGAAGGCGTACAAGAAGAAGGGGTTCGATCTCTTCGTCGAGATGATGGAGTCCGTTCGTTCGACGGTCGCCACGTACGTGTTCCGACTCGAGGCGCAACGCGAAGAGGATGTGAACGCGCTCGAAGAGCAACGACGCAAGCAGGTCGAAGCACAACAAGCGCGCGCACGGGCCACTCATCAGGAGGCCGCGCCGCTTAGCGCAGAGACGGCGCTGCCCGCCGAGGCTGCTCCTCAAGGACAACAGCCCAAGGGCCGCGCGACGCAGGCTGCCGCGATTGCGGCGCAGCAACGCGGTGAGCCGCCTCCTCCCAAAATCGAATCGGTTCGACGCGATCGACCCAAGGTAGGTCGCAACGATCCGTGTTGGTGCGGCAGTGGCAAGAAGTACAAGAGCTGCCATTACGGATCCGATCAGACCGGAACGTCGGCCTGATTCCGAGTCATTCCGTCTAAACGATACGCGACGCCCTCCGTTACGCAGACGCGGCGCGAGGCGTCAGAGCGTGCCCGAGATCGAGAGCGTTCCGCCGACCATCTGACCGCCCGTGATTACGGGTTCCACGGAAGGCGTGAGGCGAGCGAGCTCTTCAGGCATCCAGTCTTCGCCCGTCATGCCTTGCGTGAGCAGGCCCATCACGACGACACCGGCAATGCCGACGCCGGCTCCAACGCCGAAGCGCACTTGGTCGTCCGCGGTGCTTCCACTGAAGCCCCACGTGAAGAACTGACCGAGGCCGAAGCCCGCCGCAAATCCGAGATTGAGCAACCAGCCGCGACCGGGCGACCCCCCATCGGCTTGCGCGATGAGCATGTGAATCGCGAGCGACGATCCAAGTCCAGCGAGGGCTCCGATCGCAGCGGCATTTCCACTTCGTCGGTCTGCGAGTGCGTAACCGATCGACGCGCCGGCCAGAGGCCCCCAGACCATGCCTGTTTCCACGAAACGCAGGCGCGATGGATGCGGCCGCAAGGAGTACGTGATGAGACCGCCGATGGCTGCGCCCGCGAATCCCATGCCCAGAACGACGCCGTGCGCGGCATCCTCGTCGAGCGGTGACGCAAGCGAGAGAGTCAACGCGCTAATCAGAACGCCGCCGCGGAGTCCAATCGCGATGCCGGACCCGACACCGCGCGGAATGTCCGTCTGCGAGATGCCGAAACCCACAAAGCCGAAGAGCGCTCCGAGCACCGTCGTTGCGAATCTGATCCGCACGGTGTCCTCGTACTTGGCTGTATACGTCTCATCGACATCGGCGATGGAGACGATGGCGTTCGCCATGTACGCCCCGAACAGTGCAGTCGTCACTGTAAGGTCGATCGTGTCCAGGCGGTCCGATGTTTCGGAGCGCCGATCGGCGCCTGGCGTCCGCGCCCGTCGATGAGGTACCACCAGGTACTCCGCTCTTTCCGGAGGGGCCTGCTGAACGACCACGGTGCGTTGCTCTTGAGGTGGCTCAACGGTGACAATCGAGGGACTCGTGGGCGCGGGAGCGACCGCTTCGATCTGCTCGGGGGGCTTGGGCGCTTCCTCTGGAGCCGCTTGCGTCGGCGCTGCGGTTTGCGCACGCACTTCGGATCCCCAGCTCGCGCACAACGCGAGCGCGGTGGCCATCGAGCGAATCACGAGCGTTGGTTTGATTGGCATCTGAATCTCCGGGTCGCGTAGCGGAGGCTGACCCCCCATGGAGCAGTCCGCAAATATGCAGCAGCATCGGTCTAGCAAACCGTTCGACGGTTTCCCGCCCGTGCGCCGACAATCAACTGGAGTGCGAACCCGGCTGCGCGGGTATCTCTGCTTCGAGCCGAAAATCACCGCGTTTTGCGGAGTGTCTGGACCTTTGTGGGGAGCAGACCGCGTGCATTGCTAGATACATTTGCCCTGAACACTGCACGTGCCGCTGACGCATTGCCCACCGTCCGTGCAAAGCGCTCCGCTCGCCTTTTTCGGCAAGCACTCTCCAACGTACTCGCTGTCGAGGCCGAAGCTCTCGCGAACGCAGAACAAGCCCGAACAGCAACCCGCACTATCCGCGAAGCAAACCGTGCGCGGATCCTCGCGACCGACGCAAGACGGACTGCTCGTGCGCAGTATGGTCGGTTGGAAAGAGACGATGCAGGTTTGGCCCGCGCTG
>CAZWQH010000385.1:0-5106 GCA_964635815.1 uncultured Sandaracinaceae bacterium | reverse complement strand
GGCACCTCGTTCATGACTACGCCTCCCGGGCGCGCAGCCCCTTCGGGTCGTCGCCCCACGCCGGCGCGTCCTCGGCCTTCTTCACGCCATGGCGGAACTCCCGCGTGTTCATGTCGAAGGGCCAGGCGACGTCGCTGCCCTTCTCGACCTTCGCATCGGCCGGGCGCGCCGGGGTGCCGCCGCTGCGGAGGGCCTCCAGTTCCTTGGCGACCTGGGCGAGCGCCTTGTTCAGGTCCTCGGCGTTCTCCGCGAACGCTGAGTTTCCGAGCGCCGCGCCCGCGGCCACCAGAGAAGTCTCCTTCTCCGATTCGTCCGCGGCCGCCGTCGTCTCCTCCTCGAACACCGTCACCTCGATGGTCTCGCTCTCGCTGTCGACGAAGGCCTGCTTCGCGGCCTCGACCGTCCGTCCGAGCGCACGAAGCCGGCGCTCCGCCCGGTCCGGCGGCTCTTTTGCCGCCTTCTCGAGCTGAGCGACGGCGTAGGAGATCAGCACCTCGGGCGTCATCCGTTTCGTCTTGGCGAGTGTCGTCGCCCCTTTCAACACGCGCTCGAGCGCATCGGTTACCTTGTTCAGCACAGTCATCGTTTCCATGTTCCTTGTCCTCTCTGCCGGTCATGCCGGCGCTTTGTTCACTTCGCTTCGTCCTCGGGGACCCAGATCGCGCGCTCGTCGGGCTTCCACGGCGCGCCATCGAGCTCGCAGCGGAGGTAGTGCGGCAGATGGCCGAGCACCCGCTGGAGCCCCCAGCCGAGATCGCCCCGGAGCTGCCTCAGCAACCGCTCGCAGATGGCGAAGCGGCGACGGACCTCGGCGCCCGTCATGCGCGCGCGGTCGGTTCCGAAGCTGTCGGCGATCGCCCGCTCGATCGCGAGCGTCACGCCGGCCACCTGCTCATCGGACACGAGGTCGAGAAAAGCGGCCACGTTCACACCTCCGCCACGATGGTCGAGCGGCACCGCCCGTGAAGGGGCGGCACGGTGACGCCCGCGGCCTCGAGCTGAACGGGCGAGAGCGCCCGCGAGTAGCTGCCGACCTCGTCGCGGGCGCCTACCGCGGGCTCGTCGACCTGAGCGACAGCGCGGCGCCGGCCGCCGCGCTCGTAGAAGAGCACCTGGTTCCCCTCGCGGTCGGCGCCGACCTGAACGAACGGCTGCACGTCACGGATGACCTCGGGGTCACGGGCGCGTTCGACGTCGCGGAAGCGGTCCATCGCCCGCTCCACAGCGAACAGCTTCCCGTGCATGAATCGGCAGACCTCGCTCGTGGCCTCGTCGAGGACGGCGTCGAAGCGGTAGCGCTCGATCCCAGCCTCGCCGAACGCGCCGAGCTGCGTGTACGTGCGCGCGCGGTTCGTGAAGACCATCGAGACGACTTCCCAGTAGTCGCGGCTCTGGTCGAACGCCTCGCGCGACATCGCGCTTGCCAGATCGCCGGCGATATCGTCGCGGCCGAGACCACGGTCGACACCCGATGCGACGATGTCCTTTGCCGTCACCGAGAAGTCGTCGCGACGCCGGCCGTACTCGTCGCGGACGAAGTTGCCCTGGCTCTCGCGGACGAACTTCGCGACGCGTTCGTCGGTTCGAGTCGTGTCCGAGCCGATGCGGAGGCCCAGCCGACGGACGGTCGAGCGGCGTGCGCGACTGACGACGTTCTCCGCCTCCAGCTCGAAGATCTGGTCGACCAGCGGCATCACCTGATCGTCAACGGCACTCAGTGACTGCTTGGCGGCGCGGATGACCTGATCGCGCGCCTGGGGCGGGAGGTTCGGCCAGTCGACATCAAGCCGCTCGAGCGCGCGTCGAAGCGCAGCGTCCTCCGCGGGGCGAGCGACACCTCGGAGCGCTCGCGACAGGCGCCGCACGATGGCCATGAAGTCGTCTGCATCGAGAGGATCGAGCGCCTTCTCGACGCGGAAGATGTCACGGAGGATCTCCTCCGCGGCATCGGCGCCAGCGCCATACAACTCGATGGGCTGAGCAGCGATCGTCATTGGGTCACCACGAACTCGCCGTGCTTGATGTGGAGGTGGCGCTCGCAGATCGGGCCGTCGCACCAGAAGCCCGGCGTGAGGGTCAGGCCTCCTTCGCTCACGAGGACATGCTGGCCCTGCAGGAGGATGAAGTTCCGGTAGCCGCACTCCGGGCACGCGACGTAGAAGCCGATGAGCACGCCCTCGCCGGGTAGGCGCTTCACTTCGCCAGGCCCAAGGCGACAGACGCGGCGCTCGCGGCCAACGACGATCGCCTTCATGGCGCCGCCTCCGGCTCGAACCATGAGCGCATCTCCTCGGCCGGCACGCGCACGATCTCGCTCTCCAGCTCGGAGCGCTTCGCCTGCGCGAAGTCCTCCTGGCCTGCTCGCCCCTCCGCGGAGCGAAGCGCATCGCGCAGCTGAAGAAGGTGCTGGGCTTCGGCGGCGAGGCTCGGCGCGGGCGCCCCGCGGCGGCGCTTGGCCGCTGCCGGGGGAACGAGCGCGCCCGGCGTGGGCTTGTCACTCGGCAGCTCAGGGCCGACCAGGATGTTCGGTTCGTCGGGTCCGATGGGAACGCCGGCGAGCGTCAGCGCCACGGGCTGCTTCACCCAGGGCGCGGAGATCTTCTTGAACTCGCGGTTGAAGACCTCGCCGGCGAGCTGCCGTCCTTCCTCGGGCGTGAGCACGTTCGCGTTGGCGAGCCCTCGGATGATGTCGGCCATCGTCGCCGGGTCGCGGTTGACGGGCGAGCGCGAGACGAACCGCCAGAAGCGGATGCCCATCTCTCCGAGCAGCTTGCGGTTGACGATGAAATCGAACTCCTGGCGCTCGGGCTCGAAGACCTGGCTCTCGGCGAAGTGGAGGGCCGCGTCGGCGGTCGAGCGGTTGAAGTCGCGGATGTCGCCGCGGAGCATCCGCGGCAGCCGGAACGACTGGCCCACCTTGTCGATGTTGCGTTCGTCGTAGGACTGGAAGAGCGCGTCCTGGTGCTGCGCCCCCGTGAGCGGGCGGAGCTCGATCTTCATGCGCCCGGTGTGCTCGATGCCACCGCCGCCGCCGCTGGCCTCCGCCTCCAGGATCAAGATCTTGTGGAAGTTGCGCTTCCCGCGGATGTGGTTCTCGATGAAGTCCTCGATGCGCGGGATCGACTGCGCGGAGAGCCGTCCGCCAGAGACGAGCAGGGCGAGCGGAGGGACGCTCTTGTTCTCGAAGTAGAGGAAGTTCACCTCCTCCGCCTGGCGCGAGCCGAGCACCGCGAGGAGGTTGCCGATCCAGCGCGGCACCCCGTAAGCGCTCCGCGGATTGTGGACTCGAAAGTGGAGGATCTCGGTGGCCGGCGCGTCGTTCGGATCGGCCGTCGTGAGGTCCTCGACCGACGCGTAGATGCGGCCGCTCTTGCGCGACATGATGCGCGGGTCGCCGAACTCCTTGAAGAAGACCGTCTCGACCTCGAAGACCTGGACGTACCTACGGAACCGGGAGCGGACTTTCACCGCGTCGAGGGTCAGGTCGGAGATCTTCACCTTGTGGTCGATCTCGACGAGGTCCGGATCGAGGGGGAGCAGTCGCACGGTGAACCCCGGCACGTAGACGAACTGGACGATCTCGTTCGCGCCGTTGCGCAGAACCTCCCAATAGCCGTTGCCGAGCAGCTCGATGTCGAGCCGCGTCCGCCGCCGCAGCGTCACGAACGAGCCGTCGACGCAGCAGTACTCGAAGAAGTTCTCGAGCCGCGAGCGCTCCATGCGCATGAGCTCTGCGACCTCGTGCTTGCGTGCGGCCACCTCCTCGGGGGTGGGTGTTGGATCGAGGGCCCGCACCGCGGGCTCGTCGCGTCGGCGTGGGTCCTCCTTGAGCTTCAGGCGCTCGATGTAGATGGCGTTCGCGATGCGCTGGTTGGCGTCGTCTGCATCGAGGTCGATCACCGGCTCGAAGCGGTGCCCGAAGGCGTCGATGTTGGTGACGTAGGCGTCGATGTTCTGGCGAAGTGAGTTCGAGTTCTCGAGGAGGAGGCAGAGCGTCTCGGGGTCGTAGGGCGGCGCGACGGCGCCCGTGCCCATGAAGACGCGCTCGGCATCGTCGACGCCCGCGACGACGTTGGAGTCGGCGACGCGCTCGCGGCCAACCAGATGCGCCTTCACGAGGGGCACCACCTGGCCGAGCTCCTCGGCCGCGCTCTTGAGCGTCGCCTTGTCCATCACACCGCCCGCTCGTCGAAGCCGCCGAGGACCGCTTTGGGCACACCGGAGGTGAACGCGGCGGTTCGGACGCGCACGAACTCCACCGTCTCCGGGAGCGGAACGACGCCGGGCGCGCTCTGCGCGGCGCCAACGGGGAAGTAGTCGCTGCCGTCGATCGTGGCCTCGACCTGCAGGCTCGCGACGAACGTCCCGTGGATCTGCACGAACTTGTCGCGAAACCGGAAGACCTGCTCGGCCTTGCCAGCAGCGACCTCCGCTTTGACCTCGAGGCGGATCTTTTCGGGGCGTGCCATCAGCGGCCTCCCCTCCGAGCGCGCGCGGGCTTGTCTCGCTTCGTCACCGGAGGCGCGGGCGGATAGACGACCGCCGCGAGACCGCCGTCCTTCAGGAACGAGATGCAGCGAACCGCGCGACCGTCGGACGCGAGCCGCGACGTCGCGGCGCTGCGCGCCTCGTCCAGCGTGTCCGCGGTGACGGCGAAGCCTTCGAGCGGTCGCAGCGGCTCGGTCGGCTTCATCGCCGTGTCGATCTCGAAAACTTGCACCTGATGGTTCATCTCGTCTCCCGAAAGCAAAGAGCCCCGGCGACAGAGGCGTTGACCTCCACCGCCGGGGCTCGAGTTCTTCGACAACCCCTCGTTCGCGCTCGCGCGCGCTACAGCTCGTCGAGCTTCTTCGTCTGCTCGATCTTCACATCGCACACCCGTCCGTTCTGAAAGCTGATGGTCACCTTGCCGAAGAAGCTGCCGGCGGCGAGCTTCTCCAGAAACCTGAGGAGGCGCTCGATCGGGCTTCGGATCTCCCTCTGTGCAGCGACGCCGTTCATCATCCGATCACCCTCACGTTGATCTCGGGCATCGTGCCCGGAAGCGGACCGCGCTCCTTGCGGCACGCGAGGGCCACCGCCCAAAAGCGGTCGGCGTGTCCGCGC
>CAZWQH010000384.1:0-5132 GCA_964635815.1 uncultured Sandaracinaceae bacterium | reverse complement strand
GCGGTGTACAACTTGGCCGCCTAACCGAGTGTCAACGAAACCGGGGGAACCTCACAAGCCTTTGGCGGTGTGGTTCAAAATTACACCTGTCCCAGGATTGTCACTCGGTGATCGAGAACTCGCTGGTGCCGATGACGTTGCCCGCCTCGTCGTGGATGACGGCGAGGTAGGCGCCGGCGGGGCGGGCGACTGTGAAGCGGGCGAATGTTCGCCAGCTGCGTTGGGCAGGTACGGCGAGGCGGACGCCTTTAGCGACGTCTTCGACGGCGCGGGTGGCGGGAACGATGGTGATGTGGACTGCGGTTTCGACGCGCTCGTTGTTCTGAACGCGGACCGCGACGACGACGTGTCCGCCGTTTGCCTTGCTGAAGGTGGAGACAGCAGGGGTGCCTGCTGTCGACGCATTCGAGATCGTGATGGCGCTCGCGCTGACGATGGCTTCGGTCGATCCAGCGGAGTCTTGCGCGTGAATGCGGGTTGCGAACGGGACGGTGAGAGAGAGGATGGCTACTGCAATCGCAAGTGTTCGCTTGATTCGTTTGACGCTCGTTTGCATTTTCGTGGTCTCCGTAAGGTCGCTACGCGATGTATTCAGCACGCGCCATGCCCACGGCTTCAGCGCGTACTTGCTGGGTATTTCCCGCGAGTAGGTCGCGCAGGAGACACGCTCGTGTCCGGCGAAACACGGTCGGCGCCCCGCAAGCGCTTCATGGTGTTGATGGGCTCGGGTCCGCGAGCGACCCTCCCCGCGGCGACATTCGGAATCGGTGATCGATCGCCACGATCGAGGATCTCCGCACGTACGAGCGCTTTGTCTCCAAACCGTTCGCGGAGCTTCGACGTTACATCGTCGAGCTTCGACGAGCGTTCGCGTCGTGGATCGACGAAGAGCTCACGCGCGTTCTCCTCGGGCTCGAGATCCGAGGCGCTCACACCCGTAAGGCGCACACCCTTCTTGAGGTCGAACTTGTTGAGCAAGCGTTTGGCTGCGACGAAGATGCTGTCCGTGTCGTTGGCTGCTTGTGTGAGCTTCATCGCACGTGTGTTGAGCACGAAATCCGCGTACTTGATCTTCACCGTCACCGTGCGCGCGACGATGTGCTCAGATTGAAGCCGCAGCGCAATGCGTTCGGACTGGGCGAGAAGGTGAGGCGTGATGCGATCCTTACCTCGAAGGTCGACATCGAACGTCTCTTCGGCACCAACGGACTTGGCATCCCGCTCGGGAATGACTTCGCGATCGTCTTCGCCGCGAGCGAGCGCTGCGAGATGCGCACCCGAGTTGCCGAAGGCGGCTTCCAGCTTGCTGAGCGGAGCGTCGGCCAAATCCGCGAACGTATGAAACCCGAAAGCCTCGGCGCGAGGAAGGGTCTTGGCTCCGATGCCCCACATTCGCTTGATCGGGAGAGGCCTCAGGAACGCTTCAACCTCGTGGGGTTCGACCGTGAAGAAGCCGTTCGGCTTGCGATGATCGCTCGCGAGCTTTGCGATGAACTTGCTTGGAGCGATTCCTGCGGACGCAGTCAGCGCGAGCTCCGCCTGGATATCGTTGCGGATGCGATTCGCGATCGTGGTGCCGTCTCCGTACAAGCTCCGGCTCGCCGTGACATCGAGGAAAGCTTCGTCCAGGCTCAGACCCTCGACGAGCGGCGTGTATCGCCGAAAGATCGCGAACACCTGATCGCTCACTGCAGCGTAGCGGCTCATCTTCGGTGGTACGACGATAGCGTGAGGACATAGCCGCATCGCCTCGCTCATCGACATCGCGGAGTGAACTCCAAACGGACGGATCTCGTACGACGCCGCCGCAACAACGCCGCGTCGGAGCGGGCCGCCAACAATCAGCGGCTTACCGCGGAGCTCCGGGTTATCGCGTTGCTCGACCGAGCAGTAGAACGCGTCCATGTCGACGTGCAGGATGGTGCGGGTGCCGACGGACATCTGCGGGCATTGTGGATCAACGGGCGGCGTTTGCGAAAGAGTACAGGTGAGCTCGTAGCTTCGAAGCCGCGCGTCCTCGATGGCTCAACGAATTCTTCGTTTCCGCATCGAGCTCGGCCATGGTCTGTGAATAGCCATCCGGCACGAACAACGGGTCGTAGCCAAAGCCTTTGCTTCCACGAGCCGCCCGAACAATACGCCCTTCGACAACTCCGCTCTCTTCGGCGATTACCTCGCCGTTCGACGCAAGGACCAACACGCAGCGAAAGCGCGCGCTCAACGGATCCGAATGGATAGTGACCTTCGACAACAGATGTGCCCGATTCGACTCGTCCGTCGCGTTCTCGCCGGAGAAGCGGGCGCTGTGGACGCCGGGTCGTCCGTCGAGAGCATCAACCTCGAGCCCACTGTCGTCCGCAATGCACGGAAGACCGAGAGCGTTCGAGTACGCGAGCGCTTTGATCCGCGCATTCTCGGAAAGCGTGTCGGCGGGTTCCTGCACTCCTTGCTGCACGATCGGATGATCTGCAAAATCCGAGAGGGTAAGAAAATCGAGCGCGATCGACTCGCTCACGGCAGAGAAGATCGCTACGAGCTCTTTCACCTTTCCGCGATTACTCGTGGCTAGGACGACTCGCCTTCGAGCGGGTTCCGTGCCCATCGGACTGCTACGCACCCATGAGCTTGGCGAGGGAGACGCCACAGCCCTCGAGCGCGGTCTTCTGAATGTTCGCGAGGTGCGACATGGTTCCAAGCGCGAGGTCCTCGAGTGCTTCGAGCTGCGCACGTGTCATAGGCTCTCCCTCAGCGGTGCCCTGGACCTCGATCACATCACCGCTGGCAGTACCGACCACGTTGAGATCAACCTGCGCGTCGCGGTCTTCCGTGTAGCAAAGGTCGACCATCGGAGTAGCGCCAACGAGCCCGACGCTGATCGCCGCGACAGGAGCCCGGACGACGCCCGGCGGAACAAGGCCACGCTTGAGCAGCTTGTCGAGTGCGATTGCCAACGCGACGAAGCCACCCGTGATGGAGGTTGTGCGTGTACCACCGTCTGCATCGAGAACGTCGCAGTCGATCGAGATGGTTCGCTCACCTAGTTTCTCCGGCACGATCGCGGCGCGAAGCGCACGGCCGATCAGTCGTTGAATCTCCTGCGAGCGACCATCGACGCCACCGGAGCGCCGACCGTCGCGGTTCTGTCGTCGCTCGCTCACGCGCGGATGCATCGCGTACTCGGCCGTGACCCAGCCCTTGCCGCTTCCCCGCAGGAAGTCACGCACGCCTTCGTCGATGCTCACAGCGACGAGCACCATCGTTCCGCCGCATCGTACGAGAACCGAGCCCTCAGGATTCCGCTGGAAGCCGACGTCGATAGTGTACGGGCGAACCTGGTCAGCGCCGCGGCCATCTGCGCGAGTGCGATTGTCAGCAGCGGAGGAGCGGGATGAGATCTTCGTGTTCATGAGCTGACGTCATCTATCAGATGCATGACCAGATGCACGACCGCGCTCCGGGTGTTAGCTGCGGGGGAGGGTGATCGTGAACGTCGCCCCGCGTCCGACGTCGCTCGATACGCTGAGCGTCCCCTCGTGAGCGACGATGACTTGCTGCGCGAACGCCAGGCCAAGGCCGGTCCCGCCGCTCTTCGTCGTGAAGAACACTTCGAACACGCGCGCCAGTTGATCTTGCGGAATCCCCGGTCCGGAGTCGTGAACGGAGAGCTCAATTCGCTCGGCGGAAGGTGACTCGATCCGAACCTCTACTGTCCCGTTCTCGCCAATTGCCTCACGAGCGTTGCGGATCAGATTCACGAGTACGCCTCGAATCTGCGATGCGTCCATTCGAACATCCACTCGCGGAGCGAAACTAGCGTGCTCGATCGAGATCGACTTGGCGTTGAGCTCGGGCTTCAAGAACGAGACGACATCGTTGACGAGCGCTGCGATGTCTTCGTTCTCGAGCTCCGGGCGCGGCAATCTGGAGAGACGCAGATAGTCCTCGGTGAGCGACTCCAAGCGAAGTACTTCCTTGTGGATCGACGCCAACAGTCGCCGTGATTCTTCGCTCGGGGACGAGGGCTCCTCTTCGAGAAGCTCGAGGTTCAAACCAATGCTCGAAAGCGGGTTGCGAATTTCGTGCGTAACGTGAGCGGCCATTCGCCCGACGGCCGCCAGACGTTCGCTCTCCAGCAAGCTCTGTGAAGCTTCCTGGAGGCGAGCGTCGCGCGCGCGAAGAGCGTCGAGCATGTTCTGAAAGGCCGACGTCAGACGCCCGATCTCGTCGTCCCGCAGCGGTTCGAGCCGAGCGGGCGGGCTCTCGCCTCGGGTGATCGCTTCGACGCGTTGCTGGAGTGGAACCAACGGCGCCAGAGCTCGTCGCGACCACAGAGTAACGAAAACTCCTGCGGCCAATGCAAGCACAGTCAACGAGCTGAGCCAAACGATCGCGCGACGCTGTTCTGCTTCTGCCGCGGACGCTGTCTTGCCAATCACCCTCTGAAGACGCGCTCCGGCTCTTCGCAGATGGCGATCCGCCTCGGTCTCCACCCGAATCAGCTCATCCAGCTCGCTTCGGTCTCGGCTGTCTGCGCCGAAAACGCGGTCGTGTCGGACCTCGTTCTCAAGGAAGAGTCCGCGCGCGACCTCGAGCTCACGTTTGATTTCGCGGAGCTCGTCGGCATCCGTCGGTGTGCTCGCCAAAGAGATGCCACGCTGCGCCCCGCGAATCGCTCGATCGATCGTCGTTGGACGAACTCGGCGCGCCGCGATCATCCATGTTCGGAGCCCGGCCTCGTCGCTGCTCGCCTCTACGGACTCGGAGCTCTTGGAAACGCGTTCGAGCATTGCACCGAAGAGCGTTTGTGTTCCTCGCCCCTCACCGATCGTGAGGGCGGTGGGAATCAGACCGTCATTTAGAAGGTGGAGACGCGCTTCGCTTTCTCGATGTTGGAACAGGCTCTGAAGCGCAATGCCGGCCAGGCATAGGAGCAACACGATGAATCCGGCGAAGATTCGAGCCGGAATGCTGGCGCCTCGTAACTTCAAGCGCGCTCCGTCCGCTGCATCTCGAGCGTGCGAATCACTCCCACAACGATTGCAGCAGCCGTCGCGACCCGAAGTATCTGAAATCCGATTCGTCGCTCTCTGAATCCCGCATTCGTGAAGACGTCTTCCTCACCTGGGGCGAAC
>CAZWQH010000383.1:0-5135 GCA_964635815.1 uncultured Sandaracinaceae bacterium | reverse complement strand
CAAAGAATGCGAGAAGTTTTTCTTTGGCGAAGGGTCGGAACGGCCCAAAGAATTCCTGCCGCAATCGTGAAGCCCTGACATGAACGCTCCTCTGGAGTTTCACACTCAAGGATCGAAGGCGGCCACGGACGCTGCTGCGCGCGAGGAATCCTTGGTTCGCAACTTCGCAGGCGTCCAGCTCGTCATCTTCGTTGCGATCGTAGTATTCGGCACCCTCTGGCTGAGCCGGTCAACGTTCTCTCGCGAAGTCTCGGGCGCGCTCTTCGCGCTATCGACGGTGGCGTTCATTGTTGGACGAGTGCTTCAAGCTCGAGCCATCGGTCGTCGTGATCGGGCCGACATGACAAGGGAGTTGCACGAGCGACACCTGGCTCGATCCGAGCATCGATGGGAGCGATTGCCGCCAACAGAGAGCCGCCAACCTGAAGGGCACGCTTACGCACACGACATCGATATTCACGGCTCGGATCAGGAGAAGACTGCAACTCCGTCGCTACTCGCTCGAATGGACGTGTGCCGTACGGACAATGGGCTCGGAAAGCTGACCAACTGGCTCAGCGAGCTATCGCCCGTGGAAGAGATCCGCGCGAGACAGGCCGCCGCACGCGAGCTCGCAGACAACGTGGCGGCTGCCTTCAACATCGAGCTCACAGGTGCGTTGGCAAGCAAGACGCGGATCCGACTTCCATCGGCCGTCGGCCTCGATGTCGAGACAACGCCTCCCCTTCGCGCCGATTTCATTTCACGTATTGCGGTGTTCGCCATCCCAATCGCCTCGATCGCAATCTTCACTCTGGCATCCGCGGGCGTCCTGCGGTTTCTGTGGCTCGTTCCGATCGGATTGGCCGGCGCCGTCGTCACAGCCCGCGTTCGTCCAACGACCGAGCGATTGTTCACTGGTTCGGTATCAGAAGTTGGCGCCTGGTCGGGCATCGCGAAGATGCTTCACGCCTTTGCGACGAACGATTGGAAGTCTCCGTTTCTGTCGAGCCGCGCGGAGAAGATCCGGGCAACCGAACCGGGCACGCAGCTCCAACAGATCGAGCTCTGGCTAGGGTTTGCCGAAGTCCGCACGCAGTTCCCCTTCAACCTGATCGCGAGCGCGTTTTTCGTGTGGGACATCATTTGCGGACTGATGCTCGAACGTGCGCTCGACAAGACGCGGAGCAATGGGCCTCTGTGGCTTGCAGTCATTGGTGAGGTCGAAGCCGCATCGGGCCTCGCGTGCTTGGCGCGCACCGATTCGGGTGCGACATTTCCGGAGATCACGGACGAGCCATCCGTGCTGCTGATTGAGCAGCTCGCGCATCCCTTGCTTCCTCCAGGCGCGCGTGTGGCATACGACGTCGATCTATCGCAGCCACAAACGCTCTGGATCGTCACGGGCTCGAACATGGCAGGCAAGAGCACCTTGCTGCGTGCAGTAGGTACCAACGTGGCGCTCGCCCTCGCAGGGGGACCCGTGATCGGCCGAAACGCTCGCGTCAGCGCGTGGAGCCTTCGCACCTGCATGCGAGTACAGGATTCACTGAAACGTCACGCGAGCTACTACCGTGCTGAGCTCGACCAGCTCGCGCGGGTGATCGAAGACGTTCTGGGGCCTCCGCCGGCGCTCTTTCTCCTGGACGAGCTCCTCCGCGGAACGAACGCGGCGGCGCGACGAGTCGGCGCGCGTGCAATCGTGGGCCATTTGCTCATCCGCGGAGCATCCGGAATCGTGGCGACCCACGATACGACCCTCACGAACTTCTCGGTCGAGCACGCGAGCGTTCGCAACGTGCACTTCACCGATACCCTGATCGAAGGGGAAATGCGCTTCGATTACGCCCTTCGGGAGGGTGTCGTAAAAACGAGCAATGCGCTTGCTTTACTGCGGGGAATCGGGATTGACGTCGACGACGAAGTTCTTGATTGAGCCGATTCTCCGTTCTTGCTAGAGCGGTCAGAATCCTGAATGCGTACGTCGCGAGACTATCTGGCCGGGTTGGCTCAGCTCCACCTCCTGAAGAATGGAGAAGAGCGGACGGCAGCATGGCGACAGAGCGTGGCGGCCTTGGTCGCGGCAAGGACTGCTCACGACGCTGCCCCCCTGGAAGATCTGAACCCCCACACGCTTCACGCGTCGGTCGCATTTGCACTGAGCTCCGGCTTGTTCGATCGAATGGACTTCATCTCTCCCGCACATGCGGCGGCGGCAACGTTCGAAATCGCTGCGGCGCTTCCGTCGAGCCACGAAAAGAAGGAGCTCGGCCGGCGCGTCTTGCGCAAGATGATCGACGGTGACGCCACAACGTTCGTGGAGATTGCCACGACCCTCGCGGCAAACACCGGTCGCGCGATCACGGCGCCCGCGATCCGATCGCGGATAACGCTCGCGTTAGATCTCCCGCTCGGCAGCGTGATGGGCGTGGATCAACTCTCGCTAATGCTCGCCACGCGTCGGGAAGCATCGCGAGACTGGGTGATCGGCCCAAGCAGTGGCTCACTCGCCAAGCGCCGTCTCGCTGCCCGTATCTTCGAGCGCGCGGCCGCACAATCCGCACGCCAAGCCGACGAAGGGGACGACGCGGCAGCTCAGATCCTGTTGCGCGAGCCATTGGTCTCCGCCTGGCACCGACTGTTGAAGGATCGCGAGCCTCTCGTTTGGAAGCACGTCGCTGTTGCGCGCGGCCTGCTGTCGCAGGCAGTGCCCGCTCTCGTCTACGAAATCGCACGCGGCACGGACGAGTCCTTGTCACCTACAGAGTGGCGTCGCGCCGCGACTTCGATCGGCGCCCGTTTTGCGATCGCGCCAGATGAGGTGGCAAAACAGATACGCGAGTTCTGCGCGGGCCCCGTTCCCAAGCGCGATCCCGGGGTGCTTGCTTCCATCGTGACGGGTCTTCCTCGCGCGCTCGAAGTCGATATGGGCCGCGGCCTGGAAGTTCTCGATAGCGTGATTTCGGTTCCCACATTCGACATTCTCGAAGCTTTGACGGATGTGTTTTTCGAGGTGCTTGGCGCGCCGGCATCCGTGGAAGTCGCAAACCGCGTTCAAACGGTTGCGGCGGCAATCGAGCAACGCGAGACTTCAACGAGTAAGAAAGCCCTGATTCGTTCTCTCGCCGAGCAAGTCTCCGACACGTCACCAAGCCTTCGCTCACGGATGGAGTACGCCCGCCTCAAGTTCGTCGAAGGCGACATGGCGTCACTGCGGCGCATCGCGTCGGACATTGCGAGCGACGCCACGGCGCATATTGCGAGCATCACGAAAGAAGGCGATGTAACTGCCATTCTTCCACTGCTCCGCGACGTCGACGCAACGGTCTTGGAGCGAACGCTCCTCTCTGCTGCGCTGCAAACCTCAGGGGAGCAACCGAAGCCCGATCGAGCTTTGAGTCCGCAAGGCGCCGAAGGTGTTCGCATCGCTCGCGACCCCATGCGAGACACCTCCGAGCGCTCGCCGCTCGAGCGCGCCCTCGAGGCGCTCGCGCACTGGCTCATCAGTGAAGCGGTCGAACCCGTCGCCGCGCGCGCGACTCCTCCCCCCGCGAGCGCAGAAATCGTGCACGCGCATCAGCGCTTGCTGCGAGCGTTTCTGCACCTCGTGGATCGTCCGATCGATGAAGCCGGCGAAGCGCGCGACTGGCGTCCCGGTGCGCTTTCGGCTCTGATACGGCGCGCGCGGCGCGAACCCACAGGCTCGAGTCTTCGTCGCACGATTTGCGCCGCTACTGCTCGTGCATTGGATGCACTGGTGGCGGAGGACGTCCTAGACCTCTGTGACGTGGTGCTGGTGCTCGTCGATTCGCTCGATTCGACGGGGTTGGACATCGTCGCAGAAGCCTCAATGTTGCCGGACCTCGCTTCCATGGCCTCCAGTACGGCCAAGCTCTCGCGTGCTCTTGGCACCGACGGCGCTGCGAATGCCACAGCCAGAACGGCGTTGAGCGCCGCCTTCTCGGAAGTTGCCCGCACAATCACGTACGGGCATTCACCGCGGACCGACGCGCTTCGATCGTCGCTGATCACGGCCGACCGCGCCCTGACCGCAATCGTGGGACTGCGCTCATTGCGGAGTGTCTCAGCGGAGAGCGAAACATCCCCGTTGCACGATCTCGCTCGCGCTATGGAGGCAATCGCTCGTCTCTGTCGCGGAGCGCGACGGCGTGTGATCGCGAGCGACCCAGGTCCAGCGACTCCGTCGTTCGTACCTCCGTCGATCTCCGTCGGAGATACCGTTCTGGAGCTTGCGGTCACAGTGGATCGTGCCGCGAACGCAGAAGCCGATGCGCGTGGCTTCCCCACCGCGACGCACAAAGCGGCCGTCGAGAGCGCTCTGAAGTCTTTGAGCGAGGCACTCACGGTCGCGCTCCCGGCGCCCTTCGCGCATGTAGCGATTGCTTGCCTCTCGAGGCTCAGCGCGCTTCCGTGCGCAGACGCGCGCGGCGGCGAAGGCGGGTCCATCGCGCTCCAAAGGAAGGCTAAGCCACTTCCTGCTTGGCTTCCAGCGAGCCGCGTCATCGGGGGTTTCCAAGTTCTGAGGACTCTTGGCGCGGGTGCGGGGGGAAGCGTGTTCGTCGTAAAACGCATCGACGAGCGTCATCGAGCGGATGCGGAGTGTTTCGCGCTCAAAGTTCCCGAGTACGACGCAACGGCAAGCCGGACACTTTCGGAAACGCAGTTCATGCAGATGTTCCGCGATGAAGCATCGGCGTTGATGGCGCTGCCCCAGCATGCGCATCTCGCTCGATTCGTGACGTTCGACGCAGGTGCCCGACCCAAGCCCGCACTCGTGATGGAGTATGTCGAAGGTCCGACTCTCGACCACCAAATGCGAAGCGAAGAAGTCTCGATGAAAGACGTGTTTCGGTATCTCGATGGCATCGCAGCTGGGCTTGCAGCGATGCACGCAGTCGGCGTGGGCCACCTCGACGTCAAGCCGTCGAACGTCGTCCTGCGAATGCAGAGCGGATCGACGCGTCCTCAGGCCGTGCTCGTGGACTTCGGTCTTGCGGGAAGAAATCTGCGGCCTGGATGTGCAACTGCGAATTTTGGCGCACCGGAAATCTGGGGCCTCGGCGACATGAAGCAGGCGACGCCACTTTCCGCCGATGTCTACGCCTTCTCGTGTCTCGCGTTCGAGGTGCTCACCG
>CAZWQH010000382.1:0-5147 GCA_964635815.1 uncultured Sandaracinaceae bacterium | reverse complement strand
TGCACGGGGCCAAGGGGCTCGAGTACCCCATCGTCTTCTGTCCGGAGCTCTGGGGATCCACGGAGCTGTTTCCAGCTGACAAAGCACACACCAAGTACTTCGAGGACGGCCGCTGGATTCTCGACGTACGAATGAGCGGTCCGGGACGAAACGTGAGTCGCCGCAAGGCGGAGATGCTGAACCGGGAAGAAAACGCGCGCCTGGCGTACGTTGCGATCACCCGCGCACGCCACGCGGTGGTCACGTACTACGGGGCGTTTGCGAAGAGCACCGGCTCGCCCATCTCAGCGTTGCTTGCCGAAGACCCTGACCGAGCGCCCGACCGAGTGCCAACGGACGAAGACCTACGACGAACTCTCGCAAAGCTTGCAGAGCTTTCGAACGGCCGAGTCGCCTTTGTCGAGGCCGACCCGCGCGCCACACGCGTTGTCGAGACCACGCCAATCGCTCCGGAGAACCCACGCGCCAGCACCGAGTCGCGAACCCTCTTTCCCGCGACCTATTCCAGAAAGACCGCTCTCGACACCATCTTCGGGCGCTCGAGCTTCACGAGCATGACGTCGCGACCACGCAATAGTGGCGACCCGCACGCTCAACGTGATCAGGCCGAGCAAGACTACGACGTCGATGCAGTGAAAGACGCGGAAGACGCTCTCCCAACTTCCGCACCTGTCCCATTGGCGCAATTGCCGAAGGGAGCAGGCATTGGTGTCTTTCTTCACCAGCTCTTCGAGGAGATCGATTTCCAGAACCGCGCAGAGTGGAGCGATCATCTCGAACGCCTTGCACGGCTCCACGCGGTGGATATCGGCACGCACAAAGGCGCGCTTCTCGACATGCTCGAAGCGACTCTGAGCTCGGACCTTGGCGGATTCTCCCTCCGCGATATTGCCGCACGCGATCGGCTCGTCGAGCTTTCGTTCGATATGCCGCTCGCGATTCGCGGGTCTCGCGGACGTGCGTCTGTGACACCGGCTGCTCTCGCTGCGGCGATGGAGGTGGGCGCCCGCGACGACACCGAGCGCGAGTACGCGCGCTCCATCCGGCACCTCGCTTTCGACGAGCTGCGCGGAACTCTCACGGGGGCAATGGATCTCGTGGTTCGGCACGCCGGCCGCTACTACGTACTTGACTACAAATCGAATCATCTGGGCGACGATGCCCTCGAGTACGCGCCGACCGCATTGCGTCCGCACATCACGGAATCGCACTACGCGCTTCAGTATCACGTCTACACAGCAGCGCTCGATGCGTACCTCCGCACCCGCTTGCGCAACTACGACTACGAACGACATATGGGAGGTTCTCGATACCTCTTCTTGCGCGGGTTCTATCCGAACAGTCCGAGCGGGTCCGGCGTCTTCGTCGATCGCATTCCGGCGGAGCGCGTTCGCGCACTCGGCGTTCTGTTCGCCGAAGGTGAAGTCCGAGGGTCGATTGCGCCATGAGCTCGCGTGACGAAATGGCCTCGCTCGTCCGACCGCTCCTGGCTCCATACCAAGCGGCCGGAGTGTTCCGCGCGATGGATGTGATCCTCGCCGAGCGTCTGATGCGGATGACGAGCGATCGGGATCCCCTTGTAGCGCTCGGAATCGCCGCGGCGAGTGCCGCTCCGGCACGTGGCCACGTGTGCTTCGACACGCGGCGTCCGCTCGAGCTGCTCATCGATCCCGACGTCGATGTCGACAGCGAATCACTTGCGACGCAGCTGTCATGGCCCGATCCCGAGGCGTGGAAAGTCGCGCTAGAGAACAGTCCGCTCACCAAACGTGGACCGATTGTCGTCGAAGGGAGCTTGGTCTATCTCGAGCTCTACCACCGATACCAGACCGAGCTCGCCGCGGCGCTCACGGCGCGCGCCAAGCTCACGGTGTCCAACCTTCCCGACGCGGCTCGACTCGGGACGCGTGTGAGTCGCCTGTTTCCGAATGCGAAGGGCACAGATCGACAACTTTTCGCCTCGATCAACGCGCTCGTGCGTCGTCTCACCGTGGTGACCGGTGGTCCGGGCACCGGAAAGACCACGACGGTCTTCAAGCTCCTCGTGGCTCTTGTCGAAGAAAAGGCGGAAGCGGGCCTCGATCTCCCGCGGATCACGTTGCTCGCACCTACGGGAAAGGCCGCTGCGCGGTTGAGCGCTGCCATTCGTGACCAGAAAGCAAGCTCCGAAACGGCGCCGCTGGTGCTCGCCGCGATTCCTGACGAAGCTTCGACGATTCACCGTCAGCTGAAGGCGCGTGTCGACAATCCGAACCGGTTCGAATACGGGATCACGAACCCGCTTCCTTACGACATCGTCGTTTGCGACGAGGCCAGCATGGTCGACCTCCGGTGGATGACTCGCTTGGTCTTGGCAACCAACCCGCGCGCACGTTTGATCCTGCTGGGCGACCGAGATCAGCTCGCATCAGTCGAAGCCGGTGCGGTGCTTTCGGATATCTGCGGGGGTGACGAGCCTCGTCCTCGGTACTCGGCAAAGCTCCGCGATGTCGCGCTTCAGGTTCGATCGGACCTTCCGGTCGAATGGTTCGAATCCGGTGAACAGAGCGACCCGATCACGCAGGTCGCGCTGCCTTCCATGCGCGACTCGATCGTAGAGCTTGAGGTTGCGCACCGATTCAAGGATGTGCCCGCCCTCGGCGAGCTTGCCTCTGCGCTCCGCTCTGGGAGCGCGAGCGACGCAATGGCACTTCTGCGCGACCCGGCGAATCAACACTGTATCCAGTTCGTCCAGGCGAGCTCGCTCAAGGAAGTGGAAACACTCCTTGCTCCGCGCCTCGAGACTCTGTGGAAGGAAGTCATGAACGCGTCTGACCCGGAAGACGCGCTTCGGATCAGCGAACGGATGCGCATAGTCTGCGCGCACCGCAGCGGTCCTTTTGGCGTCGAAGAGGTGAATCGGGCGGCGGAGCGATGGCTCGCGATGTCGGACGTCATCGAGTTACAGGACAATCACGCGGCACGTGGGGTGTCGCTGCAGATCTCAAGCTCGGAGCATTGGTATTCGGGGCGGCCGATCTTGATCACGAAGAACGACTACGCGCTCGGGTTGATGAACGGCGACACGGGGCTTGTGCTCGCGCGCGACGCGAGTAGCGCCGGGCGAGAAACTCTGCGCGCGCACTTCCACGGAGGGAGAAGCTTCCTGCCTGGTACATTGGCACCGCACGAGACGGTGTTTGCGATGACGATTCACAAGAGCCAAGGCAGCGAGTTCGAAGAAGTAATCGTCGCACTGCCGCCCAAGCGCTCACCCATCATGACCCGCGAGCTTCTCTACACAGCGGCAACACGCGCAAAAGCGAGATTGATCGTCATCGGAACCCAAGACGTGTTCCGCGATGCACTGTCCCGCCGAACAATTCGTGCATCCGGACTTCGATCCGCGCTCTGGTGAGGGTCGCTCGCGGACCCGAACCCAGAAACACGGTGCGCTCAATCCCGCTGCAGGAAGATCGGATTGGTGACTGCGAAGGGTCGTCGCAGCGGATGCACTGGCGCGAGCTCGTCATCGCCCTCCGCAACGAAGATCACGTTGTTGAATCCTCCCGAAGGAGCATCCGCTACAGGGACGGTGACGTCTCCCTCGAACCGAATCGTGGTGTCGCTAGCGCTCTGAGTCGAGGCATCGATCGGAAGCTGCTCCGTCATGACCCCGTTTACCCAGACTTGGAGGCGATCCGCGTCGACCCACTCCGCGCCACGCACGATGACGTGGAAGTTTGCAGTGGTGCCCAGATTCAGAGCTTCCTCTCCGGGTAGCTTTCCTCCAGGGCCAACGACATCGAGGAAGAGCCCACCGGAGACGTAGCTGAATCCAGATTCCGTCGCGCGCTTGAACACATCTTGGTCGAGCATCCTCGGATCGTCGGTTCCAACTCGCAGGCAAGTTCGGGGGTAACCCACCGGCTGCGAATCCACGTGATGGCTGTCCGATGAACCCACCGCAAAAACTCGGCGACCGCCCGAGAGGAATGAGAACCAGTCCTTGACCGTGGTCGACAGATTGGTCCGGAAATCCGAATCGTTGAAGAACTCCACGTTGACGAACTCTTCGTCCCAGAGCGCCGGCATGCGCGCAGTACGTGTCACCGGATCGTAGCCCGCGGTTGTGAAGTATCCGTCGAAGAGACCTGTCAGCCGCGGATGGTTGATGATGATCGCCGGACGTTCCGGACGTGCTCGCACGTCACGCATCATCATGGGCGGGGTTTTCCCGACCCAGTTGTACGCGCCCCCGTTAACCCGTCCGTCTGGAACCAACGGAAAGACGTTGAAATGCCCGTACGCGAAGGTGGTCAACTCTTCGCCCCCTACTCCCCGCACGAAGTCGCCCACGCCCAGCGCTGTCACGAGCGGCTGGTAGTCCGCGATGAACTCATGTTCGGTACGCACTGCGATCTCCACACCGTCCGCGGCAATCGAGCGAACCTTGTGCTCCGGCGAATCCGCCGCGTCGGGAGACCGCGTCGAATGAATATGGTAGTCGGCGCACATGGTGTTGGGCGTCGCGACGATGTGACGGATGGCGACGTTGACGGTGGTTACCGTATCCGCAGTCACCGTGACGTTGTTGGAGTAGAGGTCGTACTCCATTCCGCGCGAGACGACCAAGCGATGCGTTCCAACTGGCGCGTAGAGCGTGCCGTCGCCGTTCATCACGAACTCCGTATGAAGGCGCCCATCGAGAGGAAGAGGCTCGCCCCAGCTTACGGGGACCGATGGCACCGGGCCCCTGCCCGTCGGAATGAGTTGCACTCGCGCTGGGATTGGCCGCGTCCCATCCGTCGTTACGACGCGTAGCGCACCAAACGCCTTCATCGTGATCGTTTGTGGGTCGGTCGTTGCGGCGGCAACAGTCACGACCTCGCTCGTGAGTTCTCCTCGCCGCACTCCAGTGAGGAGGACCGGATAGGTGGGCACGGACACCGTGAAGGCCCCGTTCGCGTCCGACCAAACTCGAGTGAGATGCTTTCCGGTCATGTCGGTCACGTGCACGCGGGTCCGACGCGTGGCCAAAGCACCGTTCGCTTCTCGAACGACACCGCGGATCTCGGTCCGTGGAGTGCCCTGAGTGCGCGCGTACGTACTGAGGAGGCCATTGATCCCAGGACCACCTACAACGAAGCGGCCAAACGAAGCCTCGG
>CAZWQH010000381.1:0-5186 GCA_964635815.1 uncultured Sandaracinaceae bacterium | reverse complement strand
AGGCGGAATCGGGATCAACGGTTCGATCGCCCAGTTCGCCAAGCGAACACTGTACGCGTGCAGAATGATGGCGACGACGATCGGTAGCCACGAAGCCAACGGGCCAGCGCCGCAGCTCATTCTCGCGGTCGCGCGCAGGCCCACGAAGAAGAGAAACAGGAACAGCATTCCAATCATGGAAACTATCCCGCCGACGAGCTGAGTGGACTGCTCGTCGTGCGCGATCCATCCCGCAAGCGACAGCAAGACCCAGACGAAAGGAACGATCCACGCACGGTACAGCACGCCGCGCACTGCCGCATTCCGACGCGTGGGCTCTCCATAAGCAACCGCCAAGCTCGCGTACGGCAGCGCGATCGCAACGAGCTGAAGAAGCGACAGACCCAGCCCGAGTCCCATCGCGCGGATGCAGTCGATGAGGATATCCGTCTGCGTGGGGGTCGGTGTCCCTTGAATCCGAACCTTCATTCCGTGGAACAAAAGCGTGTGTGTCAGTGGGATGAACTGAGACAACACAGCGAAAGGGAAGAAGCTCAGCAAGAGAAATCGCACCGAAGGTGCCAGGCTGTCGCTTTGAGCAAACGCAGGCGCCCATCGATACGGTCGGAACACGCTGAGCAACGTCCCAAAGAATCGGCGGACCACGAAGACACCCTCTTGCTCCCACGGAATGGGCGGAGACAGCGCCGCCGGTTCTCGAATCACGCATGCGTGACATCGTTCGACTGGTTGATGCCAGCACGCAAAGCATGCGCGGAGCCCGCAGTTCGAGCAGCGTGCGATCGCAAACCGATCGCGATGCACCTCGCAGTTACCGGGCGTTTCGGGACTGCCCTCAGGTCGCGAACCAGACAAGCCTGCGTCTCGTTCCTCTTCCACTCACGTCATTTCGAGGAAGAGACGATCTGGATCTTCGAGGTAGCCGATGATGTCATAAGCGAAAGCAGCACCGACGTGTCCGTCGACGATGCGGTGATCGAACGAGAGCGAGAGCAACATGACTTCGCCAATGACGATTTGGCCGTTCTTCACGACCGGGCGCTGCTTGATCTGGTGAACGCCGAGAATGCCGACCTCTGGAAAGTTCAGCACCGGCGTCGCAAAGAGACCGCCCTGTTTTCCGAGCGACGTGATCGTGAAGGTGGATCCCGACAGCTCGGCCGATGTCAGTGTTCCGGCTTTGGCTCCAGTGCCGAGGCGATCGATCTCTTTCGCTATCCCGAGAAGACTCAGCCGATCCGCGTTCTTCACGACCGGAACCATCAGACCTTGATCGGTCGCAGCGGCGATACCGACGTTGTAGTACCGGCGATAGACGAGCTCGTTCGTCGATTCATCGAGGGCGCTGTTCAAGATTGGATGCTTCTTGAGCGCAGCTACGACGGCTTTCGTGATGAACGGAAGGAGCGTGAGCTTCGTGCCTTGTTTCTCGGCAGACGCACGCAGACGCGTCTGCATGTCCTTGAGCGGGCCGACATCGCACTCCTCGACGAACGTGAAGTGCGCCGCGGTGTTCTTCGCGATCTGCATCTTCTCTGCGATCTTGCGACGCATCCCAACGAAGGGCTTGCGGTCTTCGAGCGCGGCTGCTTCTGCACCCGGCGCACGGATCGCGATGAGGTCGCGTCCGACATTCGGTGCGCGCATCAAGACCTCCGTGGGAGATCCGCTGGCCGGCGCATGTGCGCCTGCGCTTGTAGCCGTGGAGCCAGTGGCAAACGCGTTTACGTCGGTCTTCGTGACACGGCCACCAGAGCCAGTCGGAGGAACCCGCTTGAGATCGACGCCGAGGTCGCGCGCAAGCTTTCGCGTTGCGGGCGTGGCGAGCGGCTTCTCCGCAAAGTAGTTCGACACCATCGCAGGCGCGGCAGCGTGCACACCGTTGCCTGCGTGTCCGCCATTGCCGTTGGTCTGCGCGACGGCCACGGGCTTCGCGGGAGATTTCGTGAAGAATGCGGTGCCAGGAAGCGATTCGCGAATATCACCGACGGCCGTTGCGGCCGGACCACTCGAGGAGTCGCTCGTTGCTGATTTCGCAGCGACACTGGCAGCGGGTGCCGGCTGAGCCGGAGCGTGCGCTGCGGCGGGAACGGAAGCAGCCGCACCTGCGCCCGACATATCGATGACGACGAGCACGGCGCCAACTTTGACGACCTGACCGACGTTGCCCCGAAGCTCCGCGATCGTACCGGCTTTCGGCGCACCGATCGTCACCGTCGCCTTGTCGGTCATCACTTCGACCATCGGCGCGTCTTCGACGACCTTGTCGCCAACCTTCACGAGCCAGGAGACCACTTCGCCTTCGGCAACACCTTCGCCGATGTCGGGGAGCTTGAATTCAAACCGTGCCATGGATCCTCTGGACTAGAAGCGAGCTGTTTCGAGCAAAGCAGGAGTAATTCGATGCGCGAGCGGGAGGTATTCCATCTCGAGCGTGTACGGGAACGGCGTATCCCAACCGGTCACGCGAACGGGCGGCGCTTCGAGATGAAGGAACGCGTGCTCGCTGATCTGAGAGAGAAGCTCCGCGCCGAATCCACAGGCCTTGGGCGCTTCGTGAACGATGACGACGCGACCGGTCTTCTTCACGCTGTTCACTATGGTCTCGATGTCCACAGGCCAGAGCGTACGGAGGTCGATGACCTCTGCGTCAACTCCTTGTCCTTCGACCTCTTGAGCGGAAGCCAGAGCTTCGTAGAGCATGGCGCCCCAGGCGATCACGGTGACGTCTTTGCCTTCGCGAACGACCTTCGCTTGGCTCAACGGAACCGTGTACTCACCTTCCGGAACTTCACCCTTGGCTGCGCGATACACGCGCTTGGGCTCGAAGAACAGGACGGGATCTTCGTCGCGAATGGAAGAGAGCAAGAGTCCCTTGGCGTCGTACGGGTTCGACGGACAAACGACCTTGAGGCCCGCCGTGTGAATGAAGAGCGACTCAGGCGATTGCGAGTGGTAGTGACCGCCGCGAATGCCTCCGCCAACGGGCGTTCGAATCACCATCGGAACCGTGTACTCGCCCCCGGAGCGATACCGGAACTTGGCCGCTTCGCTGACGATCTGATCGAACGCGGGGAAGATGAAGTCCGCGAACTGAATCTCGGGAATGGGACGAAGGCCGTAGAGGGCCATCCCGATTGCAGTGCCGATGATTCCGCCCTCTGCCAGCGGCGTGTCGATCACGCGATTTTCGCCGAACTCGTCGAACAGGCCCTGGGTCACACGAAAGACGCCGCCGACTTTGCCGACATCTTCGCCAAGCACCACCACGCGATCGTCGCGCTTCATCTCGATGCGCAACGCGTCGTTGATCGCTTGAACCATGTTCATTTCAGGCATTTGTTGTCTCCGGGAAGAATCGTTTTCTGAAGGTCTAGTGGTGGCCCTTGGCGCGCGGGCCAGAAAGCAACTCGTTGCGCTGGGCCTCGAGGTGAGGAGGAACCTTCGCGAACACACCGTCGAACAACGTCGACAGAGCTGGCGCTGGTTTCTTCTCTGCGATTTCGATGCAGTGCTTCAGCTCGGCATCGACGCTTGCTTTGAACGCGGTCTCTTCGGCGTCCGACCACGCGCTGATCGAGTCGAGGTGCTTTCGCAGACGCACGATCGGGTCGGCCTTGCGCCAGCCGGTGACTTCGTCTTCCTGGCGATACGCGCGGGGATCATCGGAGGTGGAGTGGCCACTCATGCGGTACGTCATCATCTCGACGAGGCACGGTCCTTCGCCTTTGGCGGCGCGCTCGACCTGCTCACGCACCACGCGATACGTCGCGAGCGCGTCGTTGCCGTCGCAACGGACCGAACGCATTCCGTACGCGACGGCCTTCTCCGCAAATGTCACCGTCGCCGACTGCTTCTCGGACGGGACGCTGATTGCCCAGCCGTTGTTGCGGCAAAGGAAGATAGTCGGAGTCTTGAAGACGGCACCGAAGTTCATGCCGGTATGGAACTCGTTCGAGCTCGTCGCGCCTTCACCGAAGTAAACGCTGGTGACGAGGTTGTCGTTCTTCATCTTTGCGGCCCAGGCAAAGCCCACGGCCTGGGTGATCTGCGTGCCGATCGGGGATGATACCGAGCCGAAGTTGTACTTCTTGCCCGTGTAGTGGTCGGGCATTTGGCGACCGAGCGCTTGGTCGTCCGCGTTTCCGTACATGTTGTCGATGTACTCTTGAAGCGGCATTCCGTTCCAAAGCAACGCACCGAACTCGCGGTAACACGGGAAGATCCAATCTTCCTTACGCATGGCAGCAGCGGACGCGATGATGCAGCCCTCTTCGCCGAGCGAGCCGATGTGAAACCCGATGCGTCCCTGACGTTGCAAGAGCACGAGCCGCTCATCGATGAGACGGGTGCGCACCATGGCTTTGTACATGTCGCGCACGAGCTCGCGATCGAGCTTGGGGTCTTGCGCGGGGTCGGCCTTTCCGTCCGGGCGGATCACGGTCAGCACGCCTTCGAGCGATTTCTCCGGAGTGCGGCCTTTCGAGGAGCTCGTCTGGATGTCCATGGGGGGCCTTTTGTAGCCTCCCCAGCGCGGTGGGTCCATCTCTTCCCCACAGAACATGACGCGGCGCTAAGCCGCACCTTTGCTACGCGAGTCTTGCGGCCCTGAGCACAGAAGGTCTGCCTAGCGGATCACGGGCAATGATCGCCCTGGTGCGCGATTTCCGTACTTGTCGGCAATCGGAGCTCGCTGCTCCCGGGCCAACGCTCCTGTGAGAAAAGCCTCCGCGGCGCGATAGCTGGAGCGAACCAACGGCCCCGACGCGATGTACTTGAACCCGAGTTGTTTGCCTTCGGCTTCGATACTCGCGAACTCTTCAGGCGTGACGTAGCGATCGAGCGGCGCGTGCTTGGGAGTGGGGCGCAGATACTGACCGACTGTCAACACATCGACGTCGGCGTCACGTAGGCGCTTCATCGACTCGCTCACTTCCTCGCGAGTTTCTCCGCAGCCAACCATCAAAGCGGATTTCGTCACACGAGCGCCTGCCTCGCGCGCCCAACGAAGGACCTCGATGCTTCGCTCCCAACTGCAGCGCGCATCTCGCATGCTCTTCTGAAGGCGCGGGACCACTTCGACATTGTGAGAAAACACGTCGGGTGCGCCTTCGATCACAACCGTGTCTACAGCGGACTGCGATCCGGCGAAGTCACCCACCAGCGTCTCGACCAGCAGCTTCGGT
>CAZWQH010000380.1:3103-5189 GCA_964635815.1 uncultured Sandaracinaceae bacterium | reverse complement strand
GGAATGATGGTCTCGCCGGGCGGCGCCCAGTCGTAGCGAATCAACACCGCTAGCAGGAACGCGAGTGTCAGCGCACCGAGGTCAATCGCGACTTGAGACGCGCGGAGGAAATAGATTCTCACGCCGCAGCTCCTCGCTGTGATTGTACGGTGCGGTGGACGAGCTCGATCACACGCGCTTGGTCGCTCTCGGGAAGACTTGACGAGCTTGGCAGACAGATCCCGCGCGCGAACAGATCCTCACAAACACTTCCGTCGTGCATCGTCGAAGTGCCTGCAGCGAACATCGTGCGGAAGAGCGGCTGCAAATGCATCGGCTTCCAGAGCGGACGAGACTCGATGTCGTTCTCAGCGAGGACCGCAATGACTCGGTCGCGAATCGCGGGTGCGTTTGCGCCGGTGAACGTGAAACACGAGAGCCATCGCGTGTGCAACGAGCTTTCGGTCTCGGGCATCTCCACCAGCTCCGGGACGTCGCGGCGGAAAGCGTCTCGATACCGAGCTGCCACGGCGCGACGCGATGCGACTCTGTTGTCCAACACCTGAAGCTGCCCGCGGCCAATTCCCGCGAGCACGTTGCTCATGCGGTAGTTGTATCCGTACTCGGTGTGCTCGTACGCGATGCCCGGATCTCGAGCCTGCGTCGCCCAATGGCGAGCTCGTCGGATGAAGTCTTCTCGAGGTGACACGACCATTCCGCCACCCGTGGTGGTGATGATCTTGTTGCCGTTGAACGAGAACGCATTCACGGCGCCGAACTGGCCGACTTGCTCGCCGCGATACTGCGTGCCCAGGGCCTCCGCCGCATCTTCGAGGAGGGGGACATCGTACTGGGCGCAAACCGCCTGCAGTGGCGCGAGGTCGACGGTGTTCCCGTACAAGTGGACGGCAATCACCGCTTTGGGGCGTTTCCCGCGGGCGAGCAAATCGCGGATCGCGTGCTCGACCAGCGCCGGATCGGCTCCCCAAGTCCGTGGCTCGGAATCGACGAACACGGGTTTGGCACCGAGATAGAGGATCGGGTTGATGCTCGCGATGAACGTGAACGACGGCGCGATCACAACGTCGCCCTCTGAGACGCCGAGCAAGCGCAGCCCGATATGCAGCGCTGCGGTGCCCGAGCTAACTGCGCACGCGTGACCACCGACCCGCTCTCCGAATTCCTTTTCGAACGCGTCGATGTGAGGCCCGACTGACGAGAGCCAGTTGGAGGCGAACGCCTCCTTCACCATCTCGAGCTCGAGCTCGCCCATGTGTGGAACGGAGAGAAAGATGCGGTTGCTTCCCATACGAACGCTTCCTCAGATTCCGAAGTACTCGCGGTACCAAGCGACGAAGCGCGAAACCCCGACATCGAGCGATGTCGCCGGGGAAAAATCAATCAGCTCTTTCAGCATCCCGATATCCGCAGCTGTCGCCGGCACGTCGCCCGGTTGGATCGGCATCGAGTTTCGGCGCGCAGACTTCCCCGTCGCTTGTTCAACCAGCTGCAGGAGGCGATTCACGGGCACTGGCGTTTGATTGCCGACATTCAGCGTTCGGAACGGTGCCCAGCTCGAGCAGGGTGTCGGTGTTTGACGCTTCCAATCCGGATTGCTCTTGGGCTCCACGTAAGCGAGTCGAACGACCGCTTCGGCGATGTCGTCGACGTACGTGAAATCGCGTTCAAGCACGCCGTCCGCGTAGACGTCGACCGGTTCGTTCGCGAGCACCGCGCGGGTGAACTTGAAAAGCGCCATGTCGGGCCTGCCCCAAGGACCGTAGACAGTGAAGAATCGTAGGCCCGTCGTTGGAAGTCCGAAAAGATGGCTGTACGAGTGTGCGACAAGCTCGTTCGCACGTTTTGTTGCCGCATACAGGCTGACGGGATGGTCGACGGGGTCGTTTGCGGAGAACGGCAGCTTTTCGTTGCCGCCGTAGACCGAGCTCGAGGAGGCGTAGACGAAGTGCTCGCACTCGTTGCGCTTCGCAGCGTCGAGGACGTTCGAGAAACCCACGAGATTCGAATCGACATACGCGCGTGGATTCTCGAGGGAGTAACGAACTCCAGCTTGCGCGGCGAGGTGGATGACTCGTGCAGGTCTTCG
>CAZWQH010000380.1:0-3093 GCA_964635815.1 uncultured Sandaracinaceae bacterium | reverse complement strand
GTCTTCGTTCAGCAAAGATCTTGTCGATCAGCGCGCCGTCCGCGATGTCCCCTTCGATGAACGAGAAACCATTTTTGCCCGAGATGCGAGCAAGCCGGGCAAGTTTGAGCTTTGGGTCGTAATACGGATTGAGGTTGTCGAGCGCGAGGACCTCCTCGCCGCGTTCGAGCAGCCTCGTTGCGACGTGGTACCCAATGAAGCCGGCCGCCCCCGTGAGAAAGATCATCCGCGACTCTCGTTCGACACGGATCTCATAGGCACCAATACGCCCTGTCGCCCGCGATCTCGCGCGCGTCGAGCTTGGACTTCACATCGAGGATCACGCCGCGAGGTTTTACCATCGAGCTTATCTTCGCCGTTCCGAGCTCCCCGTATTCGGTGTGCGGAACTGCGAGGACGACGGCATCGAGGTTCACCATTGCGGCGAGTTCCGTGAGCTCGATCTGGTACTCATGCATAGCGTCGGCCGCGGACGCGCGCGGATCGTGGACGCTCGGCTGTATTCCGAACTGCTGGAGCTCTCGTACGATGTCCGGCACACGGCTGTTCCTCAGATCGGGAACGTTCTCCTTGAAAGTGAGCCCCAGCACCCCGACGCGGGCACCCTTCACCTGGATATCCTGTGCGATGAGCATCTTGATGAGTCGCTGCGCGATGAACGCGCCCATTCCATCGTTGATGCGACGGCCGGCTAGGATGACCTCGGGGTGGTAACCGAGCATCTCCGCCCGCGCGGTCAGATAGTACGGATCCACACCGATGCAGTGACCCCCGACGAGCCCAGGTTGGAAGGGTAGGAAGTTCCACTTCGTTCCCGACGCGGCGAGCACGTCGCGCGTTCGGATTCCCATGCGATCGAAGATGAGAGCGAGCTCGTTCATCAGCGCGATGTTCAAGTCACGCTGCGTGTTCTCAATCACCTTGGCCGCTTCCGCTACCGCGATGCTTGGCGCTCGATGCACGCCCGCGGGGACGATGCGGCTGTACGCGTCAGCGACTCTCGCAAGGCAGGCTTCGTCGTTGCCCGACACGACCTTGATCGTCCGTTCGAGCGTGTGAAGCTTGTCACCCGGGTTGATGCGTTCGGGGGAATAGCCGACCGAGAAATCCTTTCCGTAGGTTAGCCCGGACGCTTCGGCGAGGATGGGTACGCAGACCTCCTCGGTGACGCCTGGGTAGACGGTCGACTCGTAGACGACGACCGCGCCGCTGCGGAGATGTTGCCCGACCATGCGAGAAGCGGCTCGCAACGCTCCAAGATCCGGGTGCTTGTTCGCATCGACCGGCGTGGGCACCGTCACGACGACAAACGTGGCGTCTTTCAGACGACTGGGATCCGCGGTGAACTCGAGCGTCGTCTCTTTGAGAACAGAGGGCTCGATCTCTTCGGTCCGATCGATCGCTGTTTTGAGTTGCGTAATTCGCGACTCGTCGATGTCGAAGCCGATGGTCTTCTTGAACTCGCGCGCGAACGCGAGCGCGACCGGAAGGCCAACGTAACCAAGTCCGACAGTCGCGACTACTTCTTCCCGTGTCTCTTGGCGATGGGGTGTCATTGTGCGGGGGGCGAGATCTGCCAATGAACGCATTGCACGTCAACTGGCACGGCCGTCTTACCAGTGTTTCCTGCCAGCTCCAGAACATTCATCTCTGCGTGGGCTGGGCGCGGTGACGGTTGACGGACGGAGCTTTTCGGCCATTCTCGCCAGCTGTGCTGTCCAGGTTGTCGGGTTCGATCAAGCGCGTCGTGGACGTGGGGGTCTCGGCGGCGGCGATCGCAGTGCTTGCGCCTGTCGGTTTGCTGACTGCAGCGGTAGTCCGTCGTGGGCTCGGAAGCCCGGTCATTTTCTCCCAGCTACGCGCAGGACAGCACGGAGCTCCGTTTCGCGTCTACAAGTTCCGAACGATGACCGAGGAGAAGGGGCCCGACGGGAAGCTGCTTCCCGACGAGCAGCGGCTCACTCCTCTAGGGAAAGCCATCCGACACGCGAGCATCGACGAGCTTCCACAGCTTTGGTCAGTGCTTCGGGGCGAGATGAGCCTAGTCGGACCGCGACCGCTCTACACGCAATACACGGACCGCTACAGCGCTCGTCAACGCATCCGACTGGATGTTAAGCCCGGCATCACCGGCTGGGCCCAAGTGAACGGTCGCAACGCTCTGTCGTGGGAGGAACGCTTGGAGCTCGACGCGTGGTACGTCGAGCACCAGTCCCTGTTGCTCGACGCGAAGATCATCCTCAAGACGTTCGCGACGATTACGGGTAGACGCGGCGTGTCGCACGCCAATCACGCGACGATGCACGAGTTCATGGGATCCCCGAGCACAGGCGGCGACCATCCTTCAGCTCCAAAGGACGCGACGGCGGCAGAGTCTCCCCACGCAGGTACAAAATGCGCGTCGCAATCGTAGGTGCCGCGGGCCAAGCACGTGACGCCGCCTGGGTCATCCGCGCTCTAAACGCGCAGTCTGCGCGAGGCGGGTCCGGCACGAGTGGCGGGTCCCTCGAGTTTGGCGGGTTCGTCGTTTCAGACCTGAGCTCACTCTCGGATCGCGATTCGAAGGATGCGGTCATCGGCGATTTGTCTGCCCTCAATGACCCGAAGATCGATGGAGTGGTGCTCGGTATCGGAACGCCTGCGGCGCGCCTGCGCGTCGCGACTACGATCTCGCGGGATTTTCCCCGCCTCGAGTGGCCGTCCATCGTTCATCCCTCCGCGGTGCTGGACCGTGAGTCGCTGAAGCTTGGGCGTGGCGTGATGGTTTCCGCCCAAGTAGCGGGCTCGGTCAACATCGTCGTGGAGGACTTCGCACTCGTGAACATCGGCGTCACGTTGGGACACGAAGCTCACGTGGGCCGCGGATGTGTCATCAATCACGGTGCAAGCATTTCGGGGGGCGTCACGCTTCACGAATCCGTTCTGGTGGGGACGGGTGCGCGGATTCTTCAGTACCTGTCGGTTGGCGAAGGTTCTATCGTGGGCGCTGGCGCAGTCGTCACAAAGAGCGTCCCGTCGGGCGTCGTGATGGTGGGAGTGCCTGCGCGCGCGCGCGCGCAGGAGGCAGTGCGATGACGTCGAAGCTCGCACTTC
>CAZWQH010000379.1:0-5196 GCA_964635815.1 uncultured Sandaracinaceae bacterium | reverse complement strand
CTCGGGCCGTCGAGGGTGGACTGCCTCCGCCCTCAGACGCGAGTCCGACGCCCTCCCCAGCGATCACGTGCCGGCCCGACGACGCGACGATCGACGTGTGCAGCCGACATCCTACTGCGGGTACAGTCGCGGCGGGTGCGTTCTTCAACGGATTTCGATGTGTCGCTCACGTTGGCGTGTGCGTTGGCGAAGATTGCTTTCGATTCGCGGGGCGGACCCGCGAGATAGCGAAAGCGGCGTGCGAAGCAGCGACCCAGACGTGCATGCAGGTCCGATGCTCGCAAGCCCATGGCGTTGTCCGGATGGGATGCAACGTGACCTGCGGCGTTGATCGGGGTTTGTGCAACGACCTGGTCTGTGACTGCGGCCCGGGCATGACTTTTGACGGGCTTTCGTGTGACGCCTCAGGATGCTCGGAGCTTGACGCTTGCGAGGCAACCGGGGGCAGGCGTCAGTGGGTGGGTGATTCCGACTGTCGCACTGGTTCAGGTCCGCGCGACGCAGGGGTGGGATCGATCGCGGACGGAGGAGTGCCACGGCCTCGGGACGCAGGTGGTGCCTGTTCGCCACTCAGGGAGATTTGCGAGTGCGCGGAGGGATACCGGGTTTTCGCAGCGAGTAGGGGCTGTGAGCCGGTGCTCGGCACGCTAGAGACCCCTCCCGGTTGTGAGCGCGCCCTTGGGAATCGCTGTGCTTGCGAAGCGACGGGTGGCAGATTCCGACCCGATCGTTGTTACGGCACAGCATGTGGTGCGTGGATTGATGTGGGCGTTTCAGTTTGCGATGACGGCGGGTGCGAATGTCCATCGGGCATGCGGTGGTCCAGTCGGAGTGGCTGCGCTCCCGACGCAACCTGTCGCGCTCGGGTGCGCGCTGCGGGGGAGGGTTGTTCCACGTCGTCCGAATGTGGCGACCAGTTGGCTTGCTGTGCCGTCTGCTCCGGCTCCTCGTGTCGACGCGAATGCGTACCGACAACCTGTCAGAACTCGACGACGCCCGTCTGCCCTGCAAACTGACGACTCGCTGACCGACAGGGGTTGCTCCCTGTCGGGTGCCCCGCTATCACGACTCGATGATCGACCTACACTACTGGCCCACGCCAAACGGTTGGAAGATCAGCATCTGCCTAGAGGAAATGGGCGTGCCGTACACGCTCGTCCCGGTGAACATCACCACGGGGGAACAGTTCACTACAGATTTTCAGGCCATCAGCCCAAACGGACGCATGCCCGCGATTGTCGACCGTGATCCGATCGGCGGCGGCGCGCCGATATCCGTGTTCGAGTCCGGAGCGATCCTGATGTATCTGGGTGAGAAGTACGGGCAGTTCTACCCGACGGATCTGCGCGCACGCACGCGGGTCAACGAGTGGCTCATGTGGCAAATGGGCGGGCTGGGGCCTATGTCTGGGCAGAACACGCACTTCCGCAAGTACGCTCCGGAGGAAGTTCCGTACGCGATTGACCGCTACACACGAGAGACAGCGCGGCTATTTGGAGTCCTCGATGCGCGGCTCGCGACGCATGCGCACGTCGCCGGGACGTACTCCATCGCCGATATGGCGATCCTCGGATGGGTGCGGATCTACAAGACGCTGACGATGAATTTGCCCGACTTTCCGCACGTAAAACGCTGGTACGACGAACTAATGGCGCGTCCCGGAGTGACGCGCGGCTTTGCGTTAGGTAAGGAGTTGGTACGGGACGAGCTCGACGCGCAGGCGAAACAGATTTTGTTCGGACTCTCCCCGCAAAAATAACAACTCCGAATCGATAATCGGACGTGAGGAAAAAGGGAACATGGCTGAAGGACTAAATCGAGTGATGTTGATCGGGAACCTCGGGGCAGAACCCGAGCTCAAGTTCTCGCAGGGTGGCGGCGCAGTGTTGAAGCTTCGCCTCGCGACCAACGAGTCGTATCAGACCAAAGGGGGGGAGCGCCAAGAGCGCACCGAGTGGCATCGCGTAACGGTGTTCGGGAACCGCGCCGAGGCGCTGAACAAGATCCTCCAGAAGGGCAAACAGCTCTACGTCGAAGGTCGCATCTCAACCTCTTCCTATGAGAAGGAAGGCCAGAAGCACTACTCCACCGACATCATCGCCAACGACATCATCTTGCTCGGTGGTGGCGGCGGCGGCGCTGGTGGTGGCGGAGGAGGAGGATACGGCGGCGGTGGTGGTGGTGGACGCGGTCAGCGTTCCGAGACGCCGCGCGATTCCGGTCCGCCTTCGACGGGATTCGACGAAGCTCCCGGCGGCGCTGGTAACGACGACGACATTCCGTTCTGACGTGCGTCGCTTGCTTCGAGCATGTGTTGCCGCAACTCTTGTTTGCGCGTTCGCATGCTCGAGCTCGAAAGCTCGAGGCGCAAAGTCTCTCAACGGACCGCGTTCGCCTTCCGAAAGTACGCAGCGAATCGTATCGCTCGCGCCAAGCACGACGGAGATTTTGTTCGCGCTCGGCGTGGGCGACCGCGTCGTTGGCGTCTCCAACTACTGCGACTACCCAGCGCCGGCTCTCAAGCTTCCGAAGGTCGGGGGCTTTGTGGATCCATCGCTCGAACGAATCGTAGCGTTGCGGCCGACAATCGTGATCGGATCGCGTAGCCCATCGAACCGCGGCGTGGTCGATGCGCTGCAAGCGCGCGGCATCACAACGTTGTTCGCGCGTGACAGCACACTATCCGAGCTCGATCATTCGATTCGCGATGTCGCACGAGCGGTACACGTAGAGGTCGCTGGTGTGAAGCTCGCGGAAAGCTTGTCGCGAGAGCTGCACGCTGTTGCGCGGCCGGAGTGGGTTGCGGCGCCCAAGCCTCGCGTCCTGTTTCTCGTCGAGCTCAGACCCTTGGTCGGAGTGGGACCCGGAGCGTTCCTCGATGAAGCGCTTCCATTGATGGCAACCGAGAACGTACTCAGGACCGGCCCAATGTTTCCCACCCTCGACCCGGAAAGAGTCCGTGTTTTGAACCCGGACGTGATTGTCCTGGTCGAGCACGACAACGCAGCTCCGCACGCGGACGACGAGATCTCGATCGCGGGGGTGAGCCGTGACCGCATCGTGTTCGTTCGCGACAGTCGTTTGCTGAGACCGAGCCCCAGATTTAGCGGAGGCGTTCTTGACCTTGCGTCGCGTATTCACTAGCGGTTCGCAGAGGTGCGCACGTCGTCATCTAGACTGCCTTCCAGTGAACCGTAAAACGTTCGACGTCGATCAGAAGCTTCAAACGCGAAGAACTGCGACGGTAGGAAAGTACGCCCGGAGTTTCTCTAGATCCTTCAAGTCCGACGTGTACACAATTCCTCCGCCCCTAAATGCCGCTGATGCCATGACGAGGGCATCCGTCACGGCCGCACCGCGGACGGCCCCGACCGCCTCGCCCGCCGCTTTGCAGACGGCTTCGGTGGGTGCTTCGACGATCAGCGAGGCTAGAAGCGCGTGCCGCAGGCGGGTTCGCCCTCGCCACCACTCTGCGAGCGCGACCGCGGGCAAGGTGGGTATGTGTCCACGCCGCAGGATGTTTTGAAACGTGATGAGCGCGCTCTGTTGGCGTCGCTCCAGCGCGATGAGCATTCCGGTATCGAACGTAAACGTCATGCGACTCTTTTTCGTGCTCTTGGACGTTGGAGCGCGGTTTTCCACTCATTTTCGATGCGCGCGGCTTCCGCTTCGGTGAGAGGTGGGGCATTCACGAGGGCGAGAAAACGATCAGCGGCTGCGAATTTCTCTTCGCGCGTCGCGACCTCTGCGAGAAGCGCCGAGACGTTCCCTTTGTGCCGTCTCGCCGCGAGCTTCTTCAGGTTGGAGAGCGTCTCCGCGTCGAGTGAAAAGCTCGTCGTCTTGGTTTTTCCAGCGCGCATACTGGCACTGTAGCACAACCTATCGCAACGACAGGATCCACGCGCTGACTGCGGCGATGCCGACGGTGTCCGGTAGCTCGGTTGCGACAGGAGGCATCTGCTCGCTGACATCTCGACTGTTCATTCGGAAAATTAACGCGCTGTCTTCTGGATGCATAGGGCTGATGCGTTGAGTGATTCCAGGTCGTGTGAAAGCGGACGCCACGCCAACGCCGGTCGTATATACGGGAAGGGCGGTCACGCTGGTCACTCCGATCGGTACGAACATGTTGAATCCCGCTTCGGGCGACGTTCCGCCATGGCAGTTGGAGCAGTTCGCGTAGAGATAGCCGACTGCTGCCGTCGTCACCGTGTCGCCTGGAATGCGAGCTCGCGTTTCGTCGATGGGGGAAGTCAGAAGATTGCTCATCTGCAGATACATCAACGTGGTCGGTGCTTCGGCCGTTGCCGCGTGATTGAGCTGGATGGCATTCACACCGAGCAGGGCATCCGTCGTACTCCCGGTGTGGCATCGGCGGCACATCACGCGAGGAGGAACATCGTGCGTGGTCCCGAGCGCGTTCATCACACCCGCAGTGGTCTCGGTCACTGCGTCTTGGGCTTCGTTCCACACCCAGATGGACGGATCCCAAGCTGCCAGTCCGACGTCTTCGCGGGCCTTCTCGTAGATTCGCGTCTCGAGGCGCTTTCCGTCCCGCGCGAAGGTTTTGTACGCCTTGGTCCCCACCGGGAAGATCCAGCGATTGGGGTCAGTCGTGTCGATCTGCGTTCCGGGCGGCAGTCTGAGGAACCGCTCCTTCGCAGCACCATCGCTCCAGAGCGTGTACTGCGGTGCGAATCGCATGATACCGGCGGCCAGCGTGGAACAACTGCCCGGAACGTAGAGACCCGGCGGGCCATTACACGGGCGGTCCGGCGCATCGGCGGTAGCGTCGTTGGTCGTAAACGCGTCGCGTCCAACGTCGGTCGGTACCCGGACGTCATTGCTCGCACCATCGGCGATGACACTATCCGCGACACCAACGTCGGTCGCCGGAGCATCACGTCCTCCATCCGCGCCCGGAGGAGCAGCGTCGGTTCCGCCGCAAGCAACCGCGACGAGCACTCCAGCGAGAACTAGCGTTCGAGCCTTACCAAGCATGGGCCGTAAGAGACCCCGTCGCTCAGCGTCGGTCAAGCAATCGTGCTCGAGAAAACCTCGTGCGCCGACAACTGTCGGCAGGCGCCAAGGTCACGGGGCGGCAAGTGCGGCGTGGAAGTCGACGATTCCCGCCCCCATGCGCTCTTCCTCACCAGTTCCGATATGGAGCGGGTAACGGGTTACGTTTACCGCGCG
>CAZWQH010000378.1:0-5202 GCA_964635815.1 uncultured Sandaracinaceae bacterium | reverse complement strand
TCGGTGCGTCGGGGTCGTCGCGACGACAAGGTGCTCCGCCCGGCTCAGGAACGTGTTCGCGGGCGACTCGAGCTCAGGATGTTTCGTTGCGAGCGACCGAACGATCCGCGAATGCGCGGCACTCACCGCCGCTTGATCTCCGCGTCCGAGCGCCATCCGATCCAACGCGATCACCCACCGAGGGAGTTCTTCCCGAAACGCAGCGTCGAGCGGATGCACCTCCTCCGGTTCCACAGGCGGCGGGGGTTGCTCGGTGGTTTGCGACTGAGTAGCAGCGGGACTGCCTTCCGCTGCCTTGCGCTCTCTCTTCGATCCGCCGCATCCCACCGCGAGCGACACGACTGTCAGTATCTTCGCGACGTGTGTGCTGTGCATCGTTCCCTCTTTCGCCGGACTAACACGTGAACTACTCGTGTCGAGCTCGCTCGTCCCGGTTCTTCGCGCTACGACACGCGCATGATCCGAACAACGATGAGTCTCTCTCTCTGCGCTGCACTCGCTTCCTGCGGAGGCGGCAACTGTCCTTCGGGAAACTCAAGCACCGTTGCAACTGGATCTGACATTCCGCTTTCGGAGCCGATGCATGGGACCGAGTCGCTGTCTGTGTCGTCCACGAGCTTCGCAAACGGTGCCGCCATGCCGGATGCGCACGTCTTTAGCGGCTTCGGTTGCACCGGCGGAAATCAGAGCCCTGCTCTGTCGTGGAGTGGTGCACCCGAGGGCACACAAAGCTTCGCGATCGTCGCTCACGATCCCGACGCCCCGACCGGAGTCGGCTTCTTCCATTGGCTCGCGTTCGACATCCCCGCTGCGACGACGAGCCTGCCTGAGGGTGCCGCAACGGCTCTTCCTGCTGGAACTATTTCAGGTCGAACCGACTTCGGCTCCGATACCTACGGCGGTCCGTGTCCGCCTCCCGGCGCGCCGCATCGCTACATCTTCACCGTGTACGCGCTCGATGTTCCGACTCTGGGTCTTCAGGCAGACACGACGAGCGGTGCTCTCCTGCGCTTCATGCTCGCGCAGCACACGCTGGCGTACGGGCGCACCACGGGTATCTGGTCACGCGCGGCGCAGTAGCCCGCTGGGGCTACTCCGCGACGACGACTTCGCTGCTGCCGCCGACCGTCAGTCGCCGGAAAGCGAGAATCGGTCGTCCGTCCATGTCGAGCGCGAGGTCCGCGCGCGTACCGGTTGCGGACGGGATGCTGGGACCGGAGGCGACCACAGTGCTTGACGCGAGCTTGAAAGCGTACTCGAGAGATCGGACGGCAAGATTGTAGTAGAGGATGTGCACGCCCCATCTGTCTGCTTCGACGACGCACCCTCTAGACGCCTGTGTCGACACAGTCACGACGTCCCATGCACCCAGTCCCATCCGCGATGCCAGGCGGAGGCCTGTGGGCGTGACGAAGCAGGCGTACGTCCATCCGCTGCTGTACGCCAAATCGAAATCGTCTCGGGCGAGGAGATCGGTCGCTACGCTTCCTCTGTCTGTGAGCCCTGTCGCGCGCGGCCCGCGCAGAGCGGACTGAAGCTGTTGCGTGGCCGGATCGACGTAGATCATCGCGGTGGTTCGAGGCAGCGTTTCTCCGATCATGGCGATAGCGACATCCGTGCGAGCTCGCACATCGAACGCGGGAATGTCACGCGAGCGAATCGACGGGCCTGCACTCGTGCGCTCGACCCACATGATTACCGTGTCGTCGCCTTCGCCGCGGATCGCGACTCCGCCTTCGACGGGGTTGCGGTCAAACGAATCAATGGGTCCGAGTGCGAAACCGACGCTGTCATTGCAGTCGTAGGCGAAGACTCCTGTCCGCGTGTCAGCTGGATTGGGAGGGTCTCGGTGCACGGCCGCGACCAGCAAGTTGAATCGATTGACCTCGGATCGAAATCGGTACGCTTGAGCGTTGACGTCGATTCCTCGAACGTTGTCTATAGAGATGGGCTGCCGGACGACCGCGATCGGTGTAGCCCAGCGACTGTCCTCTGGATGTCGAACCGTGTAGAAGAGACCCGCGGAAGGGACGGCCGTTGTGTAGACAACGTGCTTCGCGTTGTCGAACGTGAACTCGCTGACACCCAGCACGCGCGTGGCGATTGCGATCCCGACATGCTCGCCCCCACCCGTCCCGCCGACGGTGTCGAACCGCCACGGATCATGACAGCACCCGTTCGGACATTCGCTGAGTCCGAGCGGACAGGCGGCGTCACCGGGCGCGGCGCGGTCTGGCGCATCACCCGCGGTGGCATCTGCCAACCCCTCGTTGCGCGCGTCGGAAGCCGCGTCGATGGGTGCGTCGAGCGAACTATCGCTCGCTCCATCGATCGACGCTTCGAGACCGGCGTCCGTGACGACCCCCCCGTCCATCTCACTTTGCTGAGACAATGAAACCCGCACGAGCTTCTTTCGATTTGCCTCGAAGGTCGCGATCTCGACGCGCTCGACCACATCGGCGTTGTTCGCGCGGCCGACGACTTGGAGCCGCACGGGTTCGAGCGCCGCCGCGTTGGTAGGCAGGACGGCGAAGGAGATCGGCCAACGAACACTCGTGGGAGAGGTCGCGCGGACCTCGAACCGGTGAGTGACGCGCGATCCGGCCACGCCGCTTCTTTCCACCGACACGATGACCTCATCGAGTTGAGATCGAAGCGTGGGAGCGGCGTCGATCTCGAGCAGCAACTGGGTTTGCTCGGGTCTCGAACACGCGACGCCGAAGAGAATGCTCGCGACGGCGGCGGAGCGTCCGATCGACAAACAGACTCGTGAACCATTCATTCGCCCAACCCGCATCCCGCAGGCACGATACGTTCGACGCGGCTCTTTTGGAAGGCGTTGCGGACCGGCCTCCTTTTGCACGGCGATGGGATGGTCCGCGGTCAGGAACTCATGCATCCTGCTGCGAGTGACCAAGAGCGGGAACAACGCGCCGTCGTTGCCGGACTCGGATGATGTCTCCGGGCTGGACACTCTCGAACACGAGGTTCCATTCGCCGAGACGTTGAGCGGCACTCCCGAGCCAACTCTGCCCGATTTGGATCGCTACCAAATCCTGCGGCAGGTTGGTCGAGGCGCATTCGGGCGGGTGTACGTCGCGAAGCACACGGTCACCCTTCAGCGCGTGGCGATCAAAGTCGTCGACCACTCCGGTGCTGATCCCGAGGCGGTTCAACGTCTCATTCGCGAGGCGCGCGCGATAGCGGCCCTCGAGCACCCACACATCGTTCGGGTGAGCGATGCCGGTGTCATGGCGAACGGCGATGCATTCATCGCGATGGAATACATCGAGGGCGGAAATCTCGCGGATCTCATTCAGCGCGAGGGAAAGCTTCCCACCGAGCGCGCGCTCGCGATCATGGTCCAGATCCTCGATGCTCTTGGTCACGCGCACGCCGCCGGAGTCGTGCATCGAGATGTGAAGCCGCAGAACATTCTTCTTGGCGCGCTCGATCGAGTGAAGCTCGTGGATTTCGGCGTGAGCAAGACCGTGCGCAACTTGCTCACCAGTGGACTCGTGACCTCACCTGGCATGGCCATCGGCACGCCGGGGTACATGGCGCCAGAACAGTTCGGTCAGGCACACACTGCGGATGCACGAGCCGACATCTACAGCGCAGCTGCAGTGCTGTACGAACTAATTACGGGTCACAGACCCATCGAATGCGACTCGTTCGAAGAGTGGGTCGAGCGCGTGCGCGGAGGCCACACGACGCCTGTTGAACGTTATGCCGAAGGTCTGCCGGATGCTGTCCGCTTGTCGATCGAGCGTGCACTCTCGCGAGACCCTGACGATCGGTTTGCTTCTGCAGACGATTTCATGGACGCACTGGTAACCGAAGCTACATCGACGTCGAGCACCTCGGTCGCGGAAGCGATTCGGGTCGCGCACGAGAATCGCACCACGCTCCGCCATAGCGCGACGGCTCTCGCCCCTGGAAACAGTGAGACGACCGCGTCCCGACGCCAACGTCCCAGCGCCGCAAAACGAAGCTCTCTCGAGCGTGGGCGCGCTCCAGACACGCTTATCGAAGGGCGGAAGAACGTCGAGACTCGCACGTTGATCGCGTTTCTGACGGGTGGTGTCGTCATCGCTGGCGCTCTGTTCGCAGGGTTCATTGCCGCCGTGATGCTGGGTCGCGACCCGCGCGCGGATTTTCGACCGGAAGCGGCAGCCGAACGAGACAAGAGCGGGAAGATCGAGTCCCATACGGCGCCTCAAGCGGTTCTAAGTGCGCGCGTCGTTGGCGCCCCTTCGGGTCCCGCGCCTGGATCAACGGTCCATGAGATCCACGTCGATGCTTCTGCTGCGGCGGCGCCGTCGACCAGAGTGGGGGGGGCTCCCACGAAATCGAGCTCCGCGCGACACGTCGATCGACGAGGTCCGCTCGTTCATCCGCCAGACGTTTCGGGAAACCTCCCCGCGGCGGACATCACGCGCGCAGTGCACCGCATTCAGTTCGGTAGCTGCAACGAAGACGGACGATCTGCTGCTGTGAGCGTGGTGCTAATTGGAGTGGTTCGGGACGGTCGCACACGATTTCAACTTCACCCGCGGTCGAGTAGCGGCGACCCAGATATCCTCCGATGCGTCGGGCGTACCTTCGTCGCAGCGTCAGAGTCACTCGGAGCCAGCGGCGAGGGCTCGGTCACGCTTCGCATGACCTGGAACTGATGTCAGCGCTTGATTCCGAGCTCACGCATCTTGTGAGTCAGCGTTCGGAGGGGGATCTGAAGCGCCTTAGCCGCCGCAGTTTGGTTTCCGGCATGCGTATTCAGTGCGTCGAGAATCAGCTGCTTCTCGTAGTCCTGCATGCGGCGACGGACGCGATCCTTGAAGTCGCCGGGGACGTCGGCGGAGCTGTCGTCGTCCCGGGCCGTGGATGCGGTGCTGAGCAAAGCCTCCGCGCCTCGCAGTGCATCGGCTGTCGATGTTGGGGGCGCCATCGTTGCGCGCGAGCTCGATCCTACGGAGCTACGAATTCGCGGAGGAAGATCCTCGACGCGGATCTCGTCCGCGGTGGCGACTAGCACCGCGCGCTCGATTACGTTTCGAAGCTCTCGAATGTTTCCCGGCCACCCATATCGATGAAAGACCTTCAGCGTATCCGGATGAAGCTTGCGGACTCGCCCACCCGCACCGACGAGGGAAATGAAGTGTGCGCAGAGCGCCTCGATCTCGTCGGCGCGCTCTCGAAGCG
>CAZWQH010000377.1:0-5203 GCA_964635815.1 uncultured Sandaracinaceae bacterium | reverse complement strand
GTATCCCGCTACGGACGGGCGCATTCGCCCCCTTCGTGTCCTCGCAGAAAGTGTGCATGCGGCGAACGCGAAGCTCGTGGTTGCGTGCGACCTTCTCGCGTTGTCGCTGATAGAGCCACCCGGCGAAGCGGGTGCCGACATTGCCGTCGGATCGGCTCAGCGCTTTGGCGTTCCGATGGGATTTGGCGGACCGCACGCGGGCTTCATTTCGACTCGCAGCGAGCACGCTCGGCGCATACCGGGACGCATCATCGGCGTATCGAAAGACGCGCTCGGACGCGTCGCATATCGCATGGCCATCCAGACGCGCGAACAGCATATCCGTCGTGAGCGCGCGACCAGCAACATCTGCACGGCGCAAGCGCTCCTCGCGATCATGGCGGGGATGTACGCGGTTCACCACGGTCCGGAAGGAATCACTCGGATCGCAAAACGCGTTCGCGCGTTCGCGCGTGTCGCCGCTCGTGCGCTTCGCACTGCGGGTCACGAGATCCTCACGCCGGACCCATTGTTCGATACCCTTCGCGTCCGGCCTCGCGCTGGGAGTGCAGACGTCTTTGCCGCGGCGCTGTCGCGCAACATCAATCTCCGCAACTACGGAGACGGAACGTTCGGGATCACGACCGACGAAACCACATCACGAGATGACGTCATGGCGGTGCTTCAAGCGTTCGGCGTTACGATGACGCACTCGCAACTCGACGCATCGCTTCTCGGCGACGACACGGATCTAGGCGCTCTGGCCCGTACCACCCCGTTCCTCGTGCACGACGTGTTCCGCTCTCATCGCTCCGAAACTCAGCTTCTTCGGTATATCAAGAAGCTCGAAGGCCGAGACCTTTCACTAGCGAATTCGATGATTCCGTTGGGCTCCTGCACCATGAAGCTGAACGCCACGAGCGAGATGATCCCGGTGACGTGGGAAGAGTCCGGAAGACTGCATCCGTTCGCGCCAGCTGACCAAACCGCCGGCTATCGAAAAGTGTTCGCGGACCTCGAGACCTGGTTGTCCGAGGTCACTGGATTCTCGAGTGTGAGCTTGATGCCCAACGCGGGCTCGCAAGGTGAGTTCGCCGGGCTCCTGGTGATTCGCGCATATCACGAGAGCCGAAAAGACATGACCCGCAATGTCTGTCTGATCCCCGATTCCGCGCACGGTACAAACCCCGCCTCAGCGGCAGTCGCCGGCTTCAGAGTCGTCGCAGTGAAGTGTGACGCTCGCGGAAATATCGACCTGCCCGATCTCGAAGCGAAGGCGAAGGAGCACCAGTCGCAACTCGGCGCGCTGATGGTCACCTATCCCTCGACGCATGGTGTCTTCGAAGGCGGCATTCGCGACGTCTGCGAGATCGTGCACCGCTATGGTGGCCAAGTGTACATGGACGGCGCAAACATGAACGCACAGGTCGGCCTATGCCGACCAGGAGACATCGGCGCGGACGTCTGCCATCTCAATCTCCACAAGACGTTCTGCATTCCGCATGGAGGTGGTGGCCCTGGGATGGGTCCCATCGCTGTCGCGAAGCACCTCACGCCGTTCTTGCCGACGCATCCAGTCGCCGCGCCAGACAGCGCAGGCGCCACTGCCATCGGAGCGATCTCGGCCGCTCCATATGGATCGCCTAGCATCCTTCTGATCAGTTGGGCATACATCGCGATGATGGGCCCTGATGGACTGAAGCGAGCGACAGAGGTCGCCATCCTCAACGCAAACTACATGGCACACCGACTCGGCGGGCACTACCCGATCCTCTACGCCGGCGAGAGCGGGCGGGTCGCGCATGAATTCATCATCGACTGTCGCTCATTCGAGAGCTCGGGCGTAAAAGTCGAAGACATCGCGAAACGCCTCATGGACTACGGCTTTCACGCGCCCACAGTCGCTTTCCCAGTCCCGGGAACACTCATGATCGAGCCAACGGAAAGCGAGTCGCGAGCAGAGCTCGACCGTCTTTGCGATGCGCTCATCGAGATCCGGAGGGAGATTCGCGAGATCGAAGAAGGTCGTGCTGATCGCGAAAACAATGTGCTCCGAAACGCTCCGCACACGATCGAACGTCTGACCGGCGAATGGAATCACCCTTACACCCGCGACGCCGCGGCGTTCCCGCTCCCCTATCTTCGCGAGTCGAAGTTCTGGGCCAGCGTGTCGCGCATCGACAACCCGTTCGGAGATCGGAACCTCGTTTGCACCTGCCCCCCGATGTCGGAATACACCGACTGAGCGCTAACTCGAGACAGGCGCGCGAAACAGCACATACGTGTCGCCCGTCTTGCGATCGACGAGACCAAGCACCGAACCCTCGATGTCGCCGATGAGCTCGCGCCCAGCAACACCTTCGGGGGTGCTTGCAGCCCCCGAGCCCGTCACGCCACGAATCGAAACGCTTTGCTCCGCGCAATCGACGACGAACGGAGCTTCGTACGACGTCGGATTCGCCTCGCCTCCCGCCAACGCGTGGCTTACCCGTGCCGTGCCGCGCTGATGCGAGAACGCAATCTCAGTCGCATACGGTGTTCCGTCAGGAGTGAAACCAAGACCCTTGAAGCTTCCATCGAGTGCGCAAGAACGCGCTTCGCCAACGAGATGAGCCCGCCAAGCGGAGGCACGGTCATCGTCGATCAGGACATCGGCACGCCACTCGCCAATCTCGCGAGCAACCGCGATGCGAATTCGCGGATCGCCGTCAAGCGACGAGGGCGTTTCATCGTCGAACGTCCCCCCGGCGCGGCACGCTCCGTATCCACTTCGCGGCGGGCCCCCGTAAATCAGCCGTGACCCACAGCGGAGAACCGCTCGGCCGTCGTGAACCGCGTGGAACTCGGGACTGACCTCGAGTGAGCACTCCTCGCCGATCCGAAATGGCGTGCGTCCGACGAGCGCGTCCGGTTCATCTGCCGACTGCACGATGAAGTGCATTCGTCGCTTACAGGCTCGCTCGCCGTTCTCGCTCCACATCTCGTCGAACGGATCGCCCGCGTGGGGAAACGTGGTGGATCGGATCTCGAACTCGAGAGCACGCGCAATTGTGCGTTTTCCGTCAGTCAGCGGCTCCAACCACAGCTTCGCTACCGGAAACGCGGTCTCGAGATCGACGCGCGGCACGATCGGAACCTCCGGACGGCGACGTGCGGTGAGCGGAAGCTGACGGTCTGCGTCGGGATTCTTTGCGTCCCTGAGGTCGTGCCAAGCAACGCCAAAGCGCCCTAGCCCGCGGTCATCGCGCATTTCGAAAGCAACGCCGCCCACTCCCGAGTGCCGCCCACCGTCTTCGTTCGTTTCGCTGTACAGAACGCCGTCGAGCATCGACTCGTCCTCTCGCGGGCAGATGACTTTCAGCGTCGTAACGCGAACCGGCTGAGCCTCGAGCACATCGAGCAGGAACACACACGCAGCGTCGAGCGGAAGCGAAACTCCAGTGGCGCGAGTAACCTTTGCAGGGATCGCGAGCATCACGCGACGAGGCGCCGTGCGCTGTGCGGCTACGCCGGGCTCCGCTCCAGCGTCCGTCTCGACGTACTCACTGCCCGCGTCTAGCACGCCAGACGCGTCGTGCTCGCTCGGGCTCGAGGTTCGAGCGCTGTACGAACGCCAACCCACGAACCCCAGGAACGCAACCCAACCGGCGACGCTCAAAACGACCAGCGCCCGCGACCTTCCCTGCTCTCGTTGCGCGCCCGATGTCTGTGATCGCGGTGCCGCCGGTTCGTCAGCGCTCAAGTGCGATGGCTCTTAGTTCAAGATGCGGATGAGCTCGACGTCGAAGACGAGCATTCCCGCAGGCGCTCCGGGTCGACCCTGGTATGCGAGCGATTCAGGTATCCAGAACCGACGACGTTCGCCTTCGACCATCAGCTGCACACCTTCCGTCCAACCGGCGATGACGCCGTTGAGCGGGAACGTGGCGGCCTCTCCGCGCATGACGGATGAATCGAACATGTTGCCGTCGGTTGTCCAGCCGCTGTAGTGAACTTGAACCGTGCTTGTTGCAGCTGGGTGACGCGTGCCGGTTCCACGACGAATCACACGGGACGCAAGACCCGAAGCGGTCTTCGTCGCGGTACGAGGAGCTGCCGCGACATCCGTCGGAGTCGTGGGAGGTTCAGGAGCCTTCTCGAACGAGATTAGCTCCACATCGAAAACGAGCGTTCCCGCGGGCGCGCCCGGTCGACCCTGATACGCGAGGCCCACTGGAATCCAGAAGCGACGCTTTTCGCCGGGCGTCATCAACTGGAGGCCCTCGGTCCAACCCGCGATCACACCGTCGAGAGGGAACGACGCAGGCTGTCCGCGCGTAACGCTCGAGTCGAACATTTTTCCGTCTGTCGTCCACCCCGTGTAGTGCACGGTGACGCGGTCGCGGCCACCGGGACGTCCAGCAGCAGACTTGCTCGGGGGCGCAGCTTGCAAAACCTTGGACGCCAGACCGGACGCGGTACGCGTGGCGTCCGAAGGAGCGGCGGCAACATCGGCGGGCGCAGGTAGGCCGGCCGGTTCTGCCGGAGGCATCGGAGTCGTCTCTCGGACAGGAGCGTTTGCTTGTTTTTCCACGGCCACCTTCTCTTGTTTCAAAGTGCCGCTGTTGGGTGGCGGTGTGGAGTCACACGCTGCAACCGCGACGGCAACTGCACCCGACAAGATCGCAGCAAGCGCCGCCGAGATCGTCGATCGTCCAATGTTCGTAATCGTTGGTTCGCACATAGATGTGCGGGAGTCGTATCTAGCCCACGGCTTCCTGGCAAGTACGCCGATGCGCTTGGGTAGCGGAAAACCGCTTTACTCGTGGTGCACGCGGGCCGTCACTTCGATCTCCACGCGGGTCGCAGGCGGATCGGAAGGGCCAGTAGGCGACGAAAGACACTGCGTAAGGCCGGCTTGCGCGCTCGATACCTCGGCTCGGATCGTCGGGCGCGCCCACGTCGTGCGGCGATCGACGCGAAGGGAGAGACGAACGTCCGCCGCAGAGCGGCTGGTATCTGCCGCTGCGCAGCGCTCGATGAGCGCTCGCACCCACGGAAGCACGCCACGACCGGTCGCCGGACTGCTCGCGGCGACGGAGCTCCCTATCGGTGCAGGAACTGCCGCCGGTGCAGATGGTTGGTTGCGACCGCGAGGCGCAGCGCCTGACACAGCTTGTGCTCGAACCCGAGCGTCCCATATCTGACGCCGCGCAGAATCGCGGCGCGCCTGGTGAGGTTGTCT
>CAZWQH010000376.1:0-5212 GCA_964635815.1 uncultured Sandaracinaceae bacterium | reverse complement strand
TGATGGAGCGTCGCGACGCGGAGCTGGCTTCCTACGAGGACGTTCGCTCGGCCGCGCGCAGTATGTTGATGCACGAGCGAGAGACATCGGCGAGAACAAACGCGATCGACGCGGCTCGGGGATCGAGAGCGATCGTCATACGCGAGGACGCGCTTCGCACAATCGAGCTGCAAGCCGCAGCGGTAGAGGAACGGCAATGAAATCGGCTCATTCATGGATTCTGTTTTGCTGGACGGTTGCCGCTTGTGGTGAGTCGACAAGGACGACTGCGGACGCTGCGCTGGCAGACGCGCAACCGGACGCGGGACCTCGGGTCTGCAATCCGGTCGGCGGTTCGTGGGATTGCTTTCTGCCCTACCCGTCGAACGCGTACCTCGTTCCAGATCCTTCGCTTCCCTCGGGTTCGCGGGTCCAAATACCCGAGAGCGCGCGCGTTCGCGACTCGGAGAGTCGAGTTGTGGATTTGCATCGTTACCACTCGAGCGACGGCTTCTCAGCGAGTGGAGGCATCCTCGTAAAGGTTCCAGTCGCGATCGACTCTTCGTTGTTCGTCACGCCGTATGGCGACCCGACGCCCTCGACTCTTCCAGGGAGCTCGACACTGATCATCGACACCGTGACCGGAGCACGGATTGCGCATTTCACGGAAATCGATCCGCGCGCGCGCGCGGATGCGGACCGCTCACTGACGTTGCGACCGTTCCGTCGCCTCGATGCGGCGAAGAGGTACGTGGTCGCGTTGCAGGGAATCCGTTCTTCAACTGGAACTCTCATCGACCCGCCGGCGGAGTTTGCCGACCTGCGAGAGCGCAGAGTTACGAGCCGTGCGCCGCAAGCGCTGCATGACCGCTACGAGACCGACGTCTTTCCAGTGCTCGACCGCGCGGGAGTCTCGCGCAGCGCACTGACGCTCGCGTGGGACTTCACCACCTCGACCGACGAGAACCTGACGCGTGATCTTCTCGATGTGCGGGCGCAGACACTCGCTTCGATCGAAGCCGGCACGCCAAGCATCCGAGTTGTGACCGTGGCGCGAAACGTCTCGGTGAAGATCGCGCTGCGTGTGGAGCTCGCCGTGCGCGTTCCGCTCTTTACCCGAACGGACATCCCTTTGAGCCCGCTGAATCGCGATGACGCAGGTCGTGTGACGCCGCGTGGAACGACAGAAATCCGGGTTGACGTCACAGTCCCCCCTTCCGTCCTGAATGCATCCGATCCGGCTCCTGTCATTCATTTCGGGCACGGTTTTTTCGGGTCGCACTTCGAGGCCGCCGAGTCGTTCATGGCGGAGCTCTCGGACACGCACGGAGTCGTGCTCATAGCGACCGATTGGTCCGGAATGTCGATCGTCGACTCGATCAACATCGCTGCCGCGCTTGCGACGGACGCCAGCACCGGGATGAACTTCGTCGACCGCATCCATCAAGGGATCGCGAACTTCATGTTCGTCGCCGCGCTCGGACAGACTGCAGTTCCGCAGCTCGCCGAGCTGCAGCACGATGGGCGCCCTCTGCTCGATCGCGACCGTTTCTACTTCTACGGGATCAGCCAGGGGCAGATCCTCGGGACGACCTTTCTCGCCATGTCACCACACATTCGCCGTGCCGCGCTCTCGGTGGGCGGCGCGTGCTTCAATCTCATGATGTTCCGCTCGAGGAACTTTCAAGAGTTCCTCGATGTGCTCGACGTTCGCTTCTCCACGCCGCTCGATGTTCAGAAGTTCGTGATGATGACGCAAGAAGTGTTCGACCGGATCGACCCGGTGACGTACGCGAGCCGGGTGATTTCACGTCCCTTGACCGGGTCGCCCGAGAAGCGCGTTCTCATCCAGCTGGGTATTGGCGACGCGCAGGTGCCAAATATTGCGTCCGCGCTCGCGCTCCGAGAGCTTGGAGTGCCGACGCTTCGCCCGTCACGTGCGGAGTTCGCCTTCATCGACGGAGTGGACTCACCGGCGAACAGCTCCGCGGCGACATGGTTCGACTTCGGTGTCACCCCCCTCCCAGGAATCACGCCGATGATCCCGTCCGCAGAGACCGCCGCCCACGAAGCCGTTCGGCGGCTCCCCAACGCGCAACGGCAGATGCTCGATTTTTTTCAAACGGGAACCATCACGCATCCGTGCACCGGCCCTTGCTAGCGTTGTGGTTGAAGAATGAGCAGTTCGCGGGCAATCTTCGCGCAACATGACTTCGACTCGCTTGTCGGGTGCGTACACAGCACTGGTTACGCCCTTTCGCAAAGGGACGGTTGACGTACCAGCGCTCGAAGCGTTGGTGGAAGCTCAAATCCAAGGAGGCATCGATGGCCTCGTCCCGTGCGGCACCACCGGGGAAAGCGTGACGCTCACGCACGAGGAGCATCGCCTCGTAGTCCGCACGGTCATCGCAACCGCGCGCAAACGCGTGCCTGTTTTCGCAGGCGCAGGGACAGTCTCCACGCGACACACCATCGAGCTGGCGGAGCTCGCCAAGAACGAGGGCGCCGACGGGATTCTGCTGGTCATGCCCTACTACAACCGCCCCACTCAAGGCGGTCTCGTAGCGCATGTTCGCGAGGTTCTGAAGCACGTCTCGATTCCGACCATGCTCTACAACATTCCTGGAAGAACCGGCGTGGACTTGAGCCTCGACAGCCTTGGTGAGCTGGCGGGCGTTGCGGATATCGTTGCGGTCAAGGAAGCCACTGGGAACGTCCTGCGCTCGCAGGCCATCTGCGCGCGCTTTGGTGATCGGTTCGCGGTGTTCTCGGGCGACGACGCTTTGACGTTGCCGATCCTTTCCGTAGGAGGAGTTGGTGTCGTAAGCGTCACGAGCAACGCGCTGCCCGCGGCAGTGCGAGACGTCGTTGCGACCTTCGCGCGCGGTGAAGTCGCAGACGCTCGACGCAAACACCTTCGCTTGGTCGGCGTCCACGACGCGATGTTCATCGAGTCGAATCCCGGGCCAGTCAAATCCGTGCTCGCCGCGCGCGGTGCAATGGCGCCCGAGATACGCTTGCCGTTAGTGTGGCCGTCGGAGAGCACGGTCAAAGCGGTTTGGGCAGCCGTCGATGCGCACGCGAAAGCCTCGGCGTGAACGCCGAAACCGGTCGAGTCCGCGTGGCGGTTCACGGTGCCGCCGGGCGCATGGGACGCGTGATCACGCGCGCGATCCTTATCCATCCAAACACAGTCTTGGCTGCCTGCCTGGACTCCCCGTCGAGTCCACTGATCGGCCAACCCATCGCGCGTCTGCTCGATTCCGACGCACTGTTCGACCCGAGTCGTTCGCTTGCAACCGTGGTGCAAAGCGCAGGGCCCGATACCCGCGTGAGTGCTGACGTGGTAATCGATTTTACTACCGCGTCTGCGACGCAAAACGCCGTCCGCGTTGCTGAGGAGTCGAACGCTGCGCTCGTGGTGGGTACGACAGCCCTCGATGAGTCGACGTTCGCCTCGCTGCACGCTTTGTCTCGACGAGTCGCCGTGGTGGTCTCCCCCAACATGAGCGTGGGCGTGACGGTGCTGGCTGCACTCGTGCGGCGTGCGGCGGCTGCGCTCTCACTTGAGTACGACGCCGAGATCGTCGAGATGCACCATCGTCACAAGCTCGACGCTCCCTCGGGGACGGCGGTCCGTCTCGCGGAGGCAATCGATCGTGGACGGTCCGATTCTGCGCGCGCAGATGCGGCGAGCACACGTATCCACGGACGCCACGGAGCGACTCAACGAGCCGCCGGTGAGGTGGCCATTCACGCGGTCCGCGGGGGAGACGTCGTGGGCGATCACACCGTGACGTTTGCCGGGCCCGGTGAGCGCATCGAGCTGACCCACCGCGCACATTCGCGGGACATCTTCGTTGCCGGTGCGATCGCCGCGGCGATCTGGGCTCACGGGAGAGCCGCTGGTTACTACTCGATGGAGCACGTCCTCTCGCTATCGGACTGAACCTTTCGAAACCAGCCACGCACGCCGCGACCTGCTATGTTCGCCACGCGAATGTCGCTTCCAGCTACCTGTCCGAACTGTCGCAAGCCAACGACCGGAGGCAAGTTCTGCGGTTCGTGCGGTGCCGATCTCACGTCCTCGTCCGAAGCTATGGACGCAGATACGCGGGCTCGAGCGCCGACCGCGCCAGACCTTTCCGTCAAGCAAGCACCAACGCCACAGCGAACCATGTTTGGCATGCCCGCGGTTCAAGCGGCACCTCCTACAGCCCAAGCGCCGAAGGCGACGCCGGTCCAGCCGCAGCAGCCTGGCCCGCCCGCCGCGACGCCAGACGCAGCCGCAGTGCGACAAACGCAGCCCGATCCTGCGCAACAACGCACGATGTTCGGCATGCCCGCCGTCACGATGCCGAAGCCGGGGGATCAGCCACCTCTTTCGTCCGGCCAGAACGCGATCCCCTCGAGCGGCTCAGCGGCAGTTCCCCCTAGCGGCCAGCAAGATCTTCCGCAGGATCAACGCGCCAAGGCTGCGATCGACGCACAGTCGCAATGCACGATGCTCGGAATGGCGGCGGTGCCGGTGCAGATCGGTCGAGCGCGGCACAACGAAGTCCTGGTGCCTCAAGCGTCCGATTCCATGTCACTCGCGAACATGGAGGCAACCGTGACAAGACGTCGTCGCGGACCCTCACCCATCATGATTGGCGCGCTGGGCTTCACGATTCTCGCCGCGAGCGCGATCGCTTTCTTCGCGCTCCGCAATCGAGTCAGCGCACGCGCCTCACTCGAGACAGCTGCGACGGGCGATATTCTGCATCTCACAATAGTCGGCGCGACACCGGGTTCTAAAGTGCAGGTCGGCAACAGGCCCGCCGTCCCGCTAGCAGACGGTCGCGCACGGATCGTACTCGACAAACCTCTGGGCATCGGGAAGCAGACGCTTTCGATCACGCTCGAAGAGAGCGGGAAGAAACGCGAGATCCCTCTCGACCTGGACATCGCGTTTCGCTTCGACTGGGAGATCGATCCGAACGATCCAGATTTCGTCGTCTTGCGCTGCCAGGTCGCTCCCGGCGTTCAGGCAACGGTGGGAAATCGGCAGATCGTAGTTCCGGATCCACCCCTGGCGGGCACCCGGGTTCGTCTCACCAAGGATGCGGAGAATCATCGCGCAACAGGTTCGGTCGCGTTTCGAGTAGTGCGCGGTCAAACGGAGATCGCGAAAGGCGATGCTCGTGCTTCGTTCGGTATCACGACGCTCGCGGTTCTCTCGCCACGCGCCACA
>CAZWQH010000375.1:0-5222 GCA_964635815.1 uncultured Sandaracinaceae bacterium | reverse complement strand
GGCTCGGGTACGGTCAACCCGCCCACCGATCCTCCAGATGTAGACAAGCTGATCGGTACGACGATCGACGGCCGCTACCGTATTGATCAGCGGATCGGCGAAGGTGGAATGGGCGTTGTCTACATCGCCACCCACGTGATGCTGGGGTCACGTATTGCGCTGAAGGTGTTGCGGGACGAGATGGCACGAGACGCGGAGCTCGTGCAGCGCTTCATCAACGAAGCGAAGATGGCCACGTCAATCGGCCACGAGAACATCGTTCACATCCAGGACTTCGGGAAAATCCCCGATGACGGAAGCGTGTACTTCGTCATGGAGTTCCTCGATGGAATGGCGCTTACCGATCTGATCGGGAAAGGCGGTTCGATTCCCGTGGATGAAGCGGTGTTCGTGATCCGGCAGATAGCCTCCGCGCTTGGGGCCGCTCATTCACGCGGAATCGTCCATCGCGATCTCAAGCCCGACAACATCTACCTCACACGTCGCGGCGACAACGACCGCTTCGTCAAAGTGCTCGATTTCGGTATCGCGAAAGTTGGCGGTGCGGCAAGCAAGATGACGAAGACGGGCGTGGTGTTTGGAACGCCGCACTACATGGCGCCCGAACAAGCGGCAGGCCAAGCCATAGACCAACGCGCGGACATCTACGCTCTCGGCGTGATCATGTACGAGATGTTCACGGGGAAGGTGCCGTTCGACGCGGATACTTTCATGGGCATCCTGACGAAGCACATGTTCGAGGAGCCGCCGCCTTTTGCGACGTCGCCCGAGACTAAGTCTCGGCTTGGCGCGCTCGAGGGCATCACCATGAAGGCGCTCTCGAAGAAGCCGGAGTCGCGATACCAGTCGATGGCGGAGCTTGCGCAGGACATTGAAACGGTTCAGCAGGGCGGCTCGATTCTTCTTCCGACGCAGCGTGCCGCTGGTGCGTTAGCCAACGCGCTAGAGCCACCGACGACCGATGAGTTCGAATCCGCGCGTATCAAGCGTGGGGTTCCCAAGCCGGTCCTGTTTGCGGCAGCGGCGATCGCGGTCCTGGGATTGGGTGGTGTCGTCTATGCGGTGAGCAGCTCCGGTGGATCGAAGCCGACGCCTCCCGTCGCACTCTCGAATGTTCCGACGAAGACGACAGTGCCTGTGGCGACGCCGCCGACCAATCCGACAAAGGTCGGCGCTGACAACGAGAACACCGCGCGATCGGAGGTTGCTCGTCCGATGCGAACGGTGCGGCTTACGTCCGAGCCAGCCGGCGCGCAGGTTTTCGTCGACGGTTCACTTCTGGGGACGACTCCATTGGATGCAGTGTGCCCCGAGCAAGGGGAGCGGCGCGCAGAGATCCGCTTAGACGGTCACGCATCTCAGAGCGTGACTCTGAATCCTGCGAGTCCTCCTAACCTCAATGTCACGCTCACAAAACGGGCAACACGTGGGACGGGAACGAAACGAACCGGTGGCGGTCACGACACTCCGGGTAGTGATATCGTCAACCCCTGGTGACGAATTGAGCTCTCCGCGTACGCCGTTGCACGAACGATTTTCGTTTCGAACATTGTGGGTTTGTGGACTTGCGGCAGTGTGGTTTTCCTGCGGCGGTGGATCTGCTGGCTCGGGTACCGGTCAGCGACCGCGCGTGGATCTCCCGCAAGCTGGGGCCACCGCGTACACCACGGCTGCTGAGGTGGGTGGCGTTACGGGAGATGCCACGTCCGTTCCGTTCGTGACGGCAGGTCTCGCGCTGTCGCGTGGCAGTGCCGTAACCGATGGACGTCTCGCGACGCTGGCTGCGTGGTGCGCACCGCACGCACGTAACGGGAATGTTCGCCCGGAGATCATCCGGTTCTTTTCGCACGCGCTCGGGATGGTGGATCCACTTCCTCGCTTGGTAACTATGGCGGTGCCTGGGACCAACGCGAGAGGCGAAGCGTTGACGGCCGCGATCGCCGACGGGTTTCGCGGCACGTTCGCCGCTCAACCGTACACGCACTACGGCGCAACAGTGACGTCAAGCGGGGCGCTCACGACTGTAATGGCCGCTTTCTCGATTCGCTCCGTGTCTTTGGAAGCCATCGACAAGGGTGGACCCGTGCGTGACGTAACGCTTCGTGGAGAGATGGCGGGCTCTTTGAGCAATCCGGTCATCGAAGTTCTTCGCCCCGATCAGAGCCGCGAACGTTTGCCCGCGGGTGCAGGACCGCGATTCGATGTACGTGTGCCGCTCACGGCCGTCGGAAGCCACCACATCGAGATTCTCGGTCGTTCTTCGCGTGGCGAGCAGGTCGTCGCCAACTTTCCCGTCTACGTCGGTTCTCCACCGCCCACATATATCGAGCTCCTAGAGGAAGATGACGAGCTCCAGCGTGCTTCACGGAGTGTCGAGCTCGAGCTGGGGACCATGCTCTCGAACTCACGACGCGCGGCGAGCAAACAAGCTCTCGAACGAGATGCGATCCTGGTGGATGTTGCCCGTGCGCACTCACTCGACATGGCGACGAATGGGTTTCTCGGTCACGAGTCTCCGACGACGCGAACTCCAAATGATCGCGTAGCCAACGCAGGCATTCGCACTGGCCTCGTGCGAGAGAACGTTGGGCGTGGGTACTCTGCGCAGGAAATCCACGATGCGTGGGTCGCAAGCTCCGGACACAACGCGAACCTTTCGAGTGAAGATGTCTCGCACGTTGGCGTCGGAGTTGTCGCGGTCGCAGAAGGCGCTCGAACCGCGTTCTTCGCAACCCAAGTCTTCGTGAATCTGATCCCAGTTGTGGATCTCAATGCGGCGCCAGGTGAGTTGCTCGAAGCGTACAACGGACACCGCGCCACACGCGGAGACGTTCCGTTGGAGACGGAGCCGAATCTACAGAACGCGGCGCAGTTGGCGGCCGCGCGTTTCTTCGCCGAGCCGAGCACGACGACCGAGCTCGTGGTCGACGACGCAACGGGAAGTTTGCGCCGGTTCTCGATCGCATACGAACGACTCAATGGAGTGATGGTCGTCGTCGACCGAGTCGAAGAGGCCAAGAACCTCCAACCCATCATCGCAGGTGACGGACGCTTGGCGCGTTACGTCGGGATCGGAGTTGCCCAGGGCACACGACCAGACGTTCCGGCCAACTCGATTGCGGTGGTTGTCCTGCTTGCCTATCCGCGAGCCGCTGCAACGACGCCTGGCCGTCGCCGCCGTTGATGCTTAGCGCTGATCGAACCTGACGATTCGAGGAGCGACCCTCAGTAGGCGCGCTTTACCTTTGTCTCGCTCTCGCCCATGTGCTCGACGACGCCGCCGCCCATATCCTTGTACTCGAGGCCTTGTCGGATCGCCCATGTTTGGCCATTGTCTGCCGTAATGATGATGTCGACTTTCCCGACCTCATCTGCAGTTGGCGCCTTTGCGGCGAGCGTGTGGTCGTCGAGAACCGCGACCGTGTTTGCGCGCTTTTTGCCGAAGTAGACCGTGTACCCCATGTCGGGCCGAAAGTTGCGCCCGGCGATCTTGATCACGGTGTCGATCTGCATCGCCGCTACGCGCGGCTGAATGTCGAAGACCGCGGTCTTTCCGTCACCCTCACAGGCGAGGAGGGAGCAGGTCGCAAGGAATAGGAGTGCGAATGCGCGCATCCGCGAACCATAAAGGCCGGACGCGGGTACGTGCAAGGTCCATTGGGAGCAACGCTGGCCTTGACCATACCGCGCCATCCGGCTCATTGTTCTTTGCTAGCGTGGCAAACAAGAGTGTCCTCGTTGTCGATGCGGATGCGCGAAGCCTACGCGTGGTCGAAGTAAGCCTGCGTAAGGCGGGTTACATCGTCACGACCGCAGGGGACGGTGAAAAGGGATTCGATGTCGCGAAGGCGAATCCTCCCGACCTGGTGATTGCCGACACGATGCTGCCGAAAGTTAGCGGGTTCGAGTTGCGCGAACGCTTCCGCGCGCGGCCCGAGTTGCGAGACGTGCCCTTCGTTTATCTGTCGTCGAACGGGGACGACGCGACCCGTGCCCGTGCCAAAGACTTGGGTGCTTCGGAGTTCATGACGAAGCCCACGTATATTCGTGAGCTGCTCGCGTGCGTGGCACTGACATTCGAGCGCCGGCAGCGCGACACCATATCGAGACAAGTTTCGCGCGACGCGTCGGAGTTTTCCGGTTCGCTGGCGGATGTGGGTGTCATCGAGCTCGTCCAACTCTTCGAGCCCAAACGCGAACGACCACGATTGCCTACGGAGCCGGCGGATCGCACGTCGGGGGTGGTTCGGATTGCTTCGCGGTTTGCGCGTGCCGCTATTTACATTCGGGACGGCGCACCAATCGATGCGGAGCTTGGAACAGCGACTGGAATGCGCGCCTTCTCTCGTGCGCTCACGCTTAACGAAGGTCGCTTCAACGTCGAGTTCCGTACGGTTCGGCGCGACCCACGAATTTTCCCGGCCGGCGGGCCCCAGGGTGATGGGGCGACGCATACCGATGGCGAGCTGATCTTGCTCGAAGGCCTGCGTTACCTGGAAGACTGGAACGCAGCGGTGAGGACACTGCCAAGGCTCGAGTCGATCTACGGCATCGAGGTATCCGCTCTGCTCGGTCGCCTCGAGAATGTTCCGGACGATCGGAACTTGCTCATCCGCGGAATCAACGGGCGTCGGCAGATTTACGAGATCCTGGACGTCATGCCGGCAGGCGCGGACGACATCGGCCTCCTCAAAGCACTCGAGCACATGATTGCGGACGGATTGGTTCGGGTGGTGGGGCAAGCAGTCGAACCGCCCGAGACGCAAGCCGATCCGATTTCACCGCCTTCGACTGGTTACCCTGGTCCGAACGACGACTACGGCCCGAGCAGCGAAAACGTACCCGTCGTGTTGATCGACACCGAAGCCATCCGTGCGCGCGCTGACGGTTCTGCGTCGGCCGACCATCACAGTGTGCCGGATCGTGCCACCCAACGGATGGCAGTAGAGCGAAACCCCCTTGAAAAACCTGACCCGATTCCTGGCACGTTGGGTGCGTCCAAGAGCGACGGCGCTGCTGACGAAGGGTCGGCAACTCCAGCAACTGGAATAGGGATCACGGCCGCTGCGTTGCTCTCAAAGGCGCCGGCTCCGCAAATCCGTGAGGAGGCTCACGGGGCTGCGGCGAAGAAGAACTTTGCGCCTCCGATGCCGACGATTCCGGGACCAACAGGACAGACCAAGCAAACAAACCTCGCGAAGACTGAGAACAGACCTGCGATT
>CAZWQH010000374.1:0-5226 GCA_964635815.1 uncultured Sandaracinaceae bacterium | reverse complement strand
CCGCCTGCGGAGGAGACTCGAACGCTGCTGTCGTGGATGCAGGCGGCACGACAGATACGAGTGTTACGCGTGACGCCGCAACCACGGACGTCGCGACCGCGGACGTTCTCGCGCTCACCGACGCGGCTGCCTCCGCTGATGCGACAACAGACGCGACTCGAGCTGACGTTAGGATTCCCGCCGACGCGACGGGAAGTGACGCGTCTCTTTCGGATGGCGGTGGAACTCTGTCGGCGGTGGTTGTCAACGAAATACAAGCGGTCGGCAGCGATTGGATCGAGCTCATCGCGACTCGAGATGTGTCGCTCAGTGGGTGGATCATCACCGACGACGCGACGGGTTCCCCACACGTCGGGCATCGCACGGCGCTTCCGACGACGTTGTCGCTCACAGCCGGCGAACGGCTCATCGTGGCGGAGAACACTGAGCCAGTTATTCCACCGGGAGTCCAAACAAACTGTGAGATCGGCACGTTCACAGCCGCTCGATGCGTGTGGGTTGGCTTTGGGTTGAGCGCCGCAGCGGGAGATGCTGTCTACCTGTTCGAGGGCGCAACGCAGCGAGATGTTCTCCGTGTGGCGCCGGCCGCGCTTCCCAATGACGAGAGTCGCAGCTGGTGTCGACTTCCGGACGCCACGGGCGCAGGCGCGCTGTGCGGTCCGAGCTTCAACGCGGTGAACGTCGCGCCTTGATCGACATTTGAGTCAGAGAATAGAGGGATCAGTATGAACACGCGTGTGCGTTTTGCTTTGCTTCGTTCGTTTGTCGCCGTCGTCATCGTCTTCTCCTTTGCTTGCGGTGGTGATTCACCGGGATCCGCAATCGACGCGGCTGTTGTCGACTCATCCAGGGTAGCAACCGACGCGCGAGTTGGTGACGCAACGACACCCGGAGCTGACGTCATCGGTACGGACGTCGCGCGCTTCGACGTGCCTGTCATCGATGTTCGCGCCAGCGACGTTCGCGCGACCGATGCTGCCTCGACGGATGTCGCAACAGCAGACTCTGCTTCTCGCGATGTCGCAGACCTGCCGGATACCGCTTCGAGCGGGTGCACGCCAATAGGAGCGGTCGGGGACTCCACATGGACCGGACGCCTCGTTGTCGAGCCGGGCGCCGAGCTCTGCGCGTATGCGCAGCGAGAGATCGCGTTCAACCTCCCGGAGGATTTCGAGACACCAGTTCGCGATGCTCTACGTGCAGCGATTGCGAACAAGGGTCGTGCGGTGATCTCTGCGGGTACCTATCGGATCCCCACGGCCAACGCCGCAACGGGGATCGGGCTCCCGATGTGTGTTCGAGACTCGACCGGTTCGTCTGCTGCGGGCGCAAGCACCTCCGTCGCAGTTCAGATGATCGAAGGCGGGTTCGGTGGACCTGACGGTTACTACGTCAGCGCCACGCTTCCTTTCGAGGCGGGATCGCTTGCGCTTGAGGTCACGCTGCCCCTCGAGCCGCCAACGCTCACATTCGGCACCAACCCGGCGCCGAGTCATTTGCCTCTCAGGGTGCTCCGCGGAACGGAGATCCTGTACGCGTCGTGTGCGCTCGAGCAGAATCAGTGCACGAGCGTAAACTTCGGCGAGCTGGGCAGTGTCGTGGTCGACGAGCACACGTGGCGAGCGTCACCGGGTCTCGGTTTCGCACAGACCGTTGCGGTCCGCGGAAACCTCCAGGGACAAATTGTCGTCATCGACACGTACGACGATCTCACGACGGTTTACGGACACCACGCGTTCGATCGCTACACATTCGCGCGATTCCCGGTGCCCGTAGGCGGTGCTTGTGGTGTGCGCATCCGCGTCAACGTCGAGAACGAGTGGAGTGCCTCGCTCGCGGATTGCAATGGGATTCCCCTCGGCTCGTCGTTCGCCGGAACTGCGACGTCGCGATCGTGTTTCCCGGATTGATTCACGTGCGCGTGCCGCCTCACCGACTCGTCATTTGGCTCCTTCTCGCGTGGGGGTGCTCGTCTCAAGCGCCGGTGCCGCCGCCGATCGACGCTCGAGTCGAAGATGTAACGCGCAGCGACGCTGGAAGCGTGATCGAGCGAGTAACCGTGGCGCCGCGGTTCTCTGCAGACACGGTCATGTTCGACGCGTGTCATTTCGCATCGCCGCTTCACCACGCAGGGTCATCCTCCGTGATCGTCGCGGCGAGTGATGCTGTTGTCGGGCTTGACCAGAGCAACGGTACACAGCGATGGCGCATGACACTTCCAGCGCCGCCGGGGGAGCGAGCGTTCATCGTCGGGACGCCGCTACTCCTCGGTTCGCGACTCGTCGTTGCGTTCCACACAACGCCTACGAGTGCATCACCGCGCGACGTGAACACGACGCGTATCTCGCATCGAGTCGTCGTGCTCGATGTTGCGACAGGAGCACCGGATACGGCGTTCACGCCGATCGTGCTCGACGGCTCGATGCTCACGGCGGACGGGAGCGGGACGATTCGCTTCGATGCTGACAACTCGCTCGGCCGTGCGGAGCTCGCGCATCTTCCTGGTGTCGCGGGCGCGCTCGGTCGCGTTCTGGTCACTTTTGGGAACGCGCGCGATATCCAACCGTGGCATGGCTACGCGTTCGAGCTTGATCTCGATGCGTGGTCGACGGGTGGTCGAGCGTTGAGCGGGTTTCTCGTTACGACGCCCGAGACAGATTGCGGTGTTCCCGGACATTCGGGATCTCGAGAGCGTGTGTGTGGGGGCGGGCTCTGGGCACCGTCCGGACCGCTCGTGTTGCCCACGGGTGACGTCATTCTTGCACCCGGGAACGGTCAACTGGATCTCGAACGCCACGACTACGCGAACACGTTGATGCGCGTTGGTCCAGGTTTGCGGTTTGTCGATGACTGTGACCGCGCGGCATGCGCGGGTTTCGACCACGACTCTCCGTCGCGCGCGTGCATGGAGTCGTGCAGCAATCTGTTCATACCTCGCACGCCTGTCGGCCAAGACTACGGGCGCCCAGTGGATGGTCGCTGCGATGGCATTCCGATGTTCGTCTGTTGGGAACGACTCGACTACGTGGGTGGCAGCACGCCTGCGCTGATGACGCTGCGATCCGGAGCGAAGGCGCTCGCGTATCCAACGAAAGACGGGAGCGTGTATCTCGTCGACGCGCAGCGCCTGGGGACAATGTACGACCGCGCGCAGCTCGTTCCTGTATGCGGAACGGCGGGTGATGGGTGTCGCGGTGACTGGGCGGGCATGATCGTCACGCAGCCTGCCGTTGCAATCGTCGGTGGTCGCGAGGTCGCGATCGTACCCACGTTCATGTGGGACACGAGCCAGCGTGCTGGCGTGTTTGCGCTGGAGATCGACGAATCTACGGGGTCTCCAAAGCTAGCGACCCGGTGGGCTTGGCCCGATCAAAGCTCGACCCTCGCGATTGCGCGCTTTCGGACGCACCCCGGCCGCCCGGTCATTCAGCAGATTGGTGACGATGCGATTGCATGGGTCGTGGAAACGCGCGCCGGAGCTTCACAGCTTGTTGGCTTTCGCGTATCCGACGGCGCACTCCTGGTCGATCAACCGATGACGGGCCGAGGCATGCGATTCACCAAACCCTTGCTCGTGGATGACACGTTGTGGATTCCCACGTGTACGTCTGATGTTGGACCCGGTCGCGTCGAGAGCTGGCGAGTGACGGTTACGCACTGATTGTCGTGCCGCGTTCGAGACGCGCATCGCGATTCAAACTTGCCGGTCCGCGCGTTCGTGCGACGAAGAACCAAACGACAAACATCGCTGCGCCGATCAGGCCGAGCAGATTTCGATCCGCAGATTTCATCGGGGGACTCAACCACGGACCGATCAAGGCAAGGCCCGCGAGAAGCGGCCACGCACTACGAATCACCCAGAGTATGACGGTCATCCGCAGCCGCTCGACGAACTCGACCGTGCGTGCCCCTTGCAACGCGACGTCTGCCGAGACGCGTCGCGCAGCGACGCGCGCCTCCCACGCGCGGCGTCCAATCGACACGAACCCGAAGAGCGCGAGGAGAACCGCGGCAGCGATGAAGCCGTTGCGAGTTTGAAATCTCAACATGGCAGCTTGAGGCTCCGCGATATTCTCCGTACCAAGCCGCCAAGTCTGAAAGAGCATGCCCACCGTCACCACGACGGTTCCCGCACCAAAGATCCACGCGAGCTGGTCGAACAGACCTCGCAGTCGCGCCTCGAAAAGCACGCGCCGCAAAGCTCGCTCTCGCTCCGCATCGCGGCTCATCGCGCTGTTGTAGCGGCCAGACAATCCTGGGACAGGTGTAATTTTGAACCACACCGCTCCACGGTCCGGTTCAAAATTGCACCTGTCCCAGAATTCGAGCCGGAGGCGGTGTGCCGGTCTGTGCCGCGGGGGGGTAATGATTCTGTAGCGATTTCAGGCCAGGGAGAGGAACGGATCCTGCTAGTACGCATGGATGACGACTCGTTGGATGCTTTGCGTTTCGCTTTTCGCAATCGGCGTATTGAGCAGATGCGGAGACTCTCACGGCTTTACGCAGGGCGACTCGAGTATCGCGGTGCTGGATGTGCGGGGTGCCGACGTTGTGATCGTTTCGCATGACGTGGTCGTCGTTCCGCGCGACACGTTGACGGTACCTGTCGATCAAACCGCTCCGTCAGATCGTGTCGCACTCGTCGATGTTGTAACTCCGGGCACGTGCGCCGCGGACAACGCGACCATCAACACGTGCTTTGCTGAAGAAGGCGGTGGTGATCGGCTCGTTGTTATCGGCGTCTTCTTCGACGGCAAGCGGTGTGTCATCAACCACGGAAACTGCGTAGGCCCGGACTGTTACAAGTACTCCGCGTTCCCTGTAGAGCTCGCCGTCGCCAGCTGCGAAGCAGCAAACGCGCATTGCATGCAGATCAAGTGCGCACAGGGCGGCGGTTATGTCCGCAACGGATGCGATGTGCGATGCGGCGCGGACCAAGCGCTCTGCGGAGTGGGAGCCATCGCCTGCGACTGCGGCCCGGGCAAGTCGTTCAATGGCTCTTCGTGCGTGCTGGACTCGGGCTGCACCCCAGCCGATCTCTGTCGCGCTACTGGCGGACTCCCCGCGGCGAGCAGCGATCCAAGCTGCGCACGCCCCGCACCACCCGCTCCGTCTGACGCGGGCAATGCTGGATTCCCGCTCCCGCCTTGCTCGACCGTCTGCGAATGCCCGATCGGTCGCGACTTTCTGGAAGGTCGAGGATGCATCGTGACGAGTGCCGAACCT
>CAZWQH010000373.1:0-5244 GCA_964635815.1 uncultured Sandaracinaceae bacterium | reverse complement strand
GGCGTTCGGTGTCTTGGTCGCAACCGGGTACGGACTCTGCTCCGCGTTATAGAGGAACCACGCAATCTCATTCGCGGTTGTGTCGAGCGAGCCGCAGATCTGCAAGTCGCCGTTGTAGAGCGTGGTGCTGGTACCAGCGCGATACGCGTATTCCCATTCGGCCTCGGTCGGGAGACGGTACCCACTGCACGCATAAGGATTTCCCACCGCTGCGCAGGAGCGACTCGATCCAGCCCCCGTGCACGAGTAACAGCTCGCGAGACCCGCCCGCCCAGAGAGCGCGTTCGCGTACGCCGCGGCGTCGTGCCAGGAGATGGAATCCGCTGGGCACAGCGCACCGCACGCGTGATGCGACACCGAGACGCCCATGACGTCGCGGAACTGCGCTTGCGTCACTTCGGTCTCCGAGATTTCGAAGTCTCGCGTAAGAGTCACGCTGTGCTGCGTCTCGTTGGCGGCGCTGCTATTGCGACACGCCGAGCTCTCGGTCGATCCCATCATGAACGCGCCATGAGCGACGCGGATCCAAATACCAGGGATCTCCCCCCGGACCGGAGGTGGCTCGACGACGACTGGTGGAAGCTGCTGCGCAGGAGTAACGGTGGCTGGCTTCGCGTTGGTCGTTGTTGGGCGTGTCGCGCTGCTCGCGATGACACTGACGGGCTCGGACTGTTCAGGGTTCTCGGTCACGGGTGTTCCGAATTCACGTTCTGGGTCGGAGACCAGCGGTGTCTCACTCAACGGACCTCCGGCAGCACACGCAGCGCTTCCGAGGCTCATTGCGAACACGACAATCGACACATTGCGAGCGCGGCACAATCCATTGCGGACGTTGACAACCATGAAGCCTCCGGCGCTCTCGTCGTGGGAGGCGCAAAGGGAGTATGCGAGACACATCAGCGCACTTCGGTCTTAAAAATGGTCACCGTTAACTTCCGTGAAGATCGGTTACTTAAAGCCTTTTGCTCCCGCGCCATCGCGACGAGACCGTCGCTGGAGGCTACGCTTCTCAAATGAACGCCGAGCGAACGAACGCACCCGACGGCAGAGGACGAAAGATTGCGATCGTCACGGGAGCGACGAATGGAATTGGCGAAATCACCGCCACCGAGATCGCTCGAACAGGCGCGAAGACCATCCTGGTCGGACGAAGCGACGAGCGGTTGGAAACAAGCGCGAACCGCATTCGTGCGGCGGTTCGAGACGCCGAGGTCGAAACGCATCGCTGTGATTTCTCCTCGATCCAAGACACCTACCGCGTGGGCAAGGCGATCGCTTCTCTTCATCCCGTCGTCGACATCCTGGTCAACAACGCCGGAGCGTTGATTCCCTCGCGCGAGATCACGTCGGAGGGCCTGGAGAAGACTTTCGCGACAAACCACTTCGGCTACTTCGTCCTGACCGAACAGTTGCGTCCATCGCTCACAAAAGCAGGTGCGAGTCGAATCGTGAACGTCGCTTCGAATGCACACTACCGTGGGCACATCGACTGGGACGACCTCAAGAGTGAGCGCGGATACAAGCCGTTTCAGGTCTACTCGAGCTCCAAGCTCATGAACGTGCTGTTCACACTCGCCCTTGCACGGCGACTCGCAGACACAGGCGCGACAGCGAACTGTCTTCACCCTGGCGTGATCGCAAGTGGCTTCGCCCAGGATGCAGGCGGCGTGTTCGGATTCGCGTGGAACGCGTTGATGCGTCCGTTCCTCAAAGACCCGAAGGCCGGGGCACGAACGAGCGTGTTTCTTGCGACATCGCCCAGCGTCGCGACGGTGTCGGGCCGGTATTTCGACGACAAGCAGCGCGAAAAGCCGCCTTCGCGCGACGCCCTAGACACGGCGCTACAGGAGAAGCTCTGGAGCTGGTCGGAGGACGTCGTCGCGACGACACTCTCGACTTCTGTCGACATCTGATGACTACGTCGCGTACGAACCGCCGCGCATCGAGGCGACGCGAGAGTTCGACGAGCTCGCGCTTTCCAACGCGGAGATTCTTTCGGCGAGAGGCGGGTGTGTCGCGAACAGTCGCATCATACCGCCGTCACGAATGCCAAAAGCCTTGAACGAGCGAGGAAGATCCGCCGGGACGTCGTGCAGTGTCCCGAGCCTGCGCAACGCGCCAATCATCGCATCACGGCCCGCGAGATTCGCACCACCTGCGTCCGCGCGGAACTCACGGCGGCGGCTGAACCAAGCCACAACCAGCGAAGCGAGAACGCCGAGCAGTAGCTGCATGACCAAGGTGACGATGGGTTGTGCGATGCCGGGGCCACGCCGCTCGGAGTCGCGCGTCAACGCAGCGTCGACGAGACCTCCAATCACCCTCGACAGGAACAGAACGAACGTGTTCATCACTCCCTGAATCAGCGTCAGCGTGACCATGTCACCGTTCGCGATGTGGCTGATTTCGTGACCGAGCACAGCTTCGACCTCACGGCGATCCATGGTGCGAAGAATCCCCGAGCTCACCGCGACAAGCGAGTTGTTGCGGCTCCAGCCGGTTGCAAACGCGTTTGCGTCTGGCGATTCGTAGATCGCGACGTCTGGCATCCCGACCCCCGCGCGCTGCGCGTGCTCCCGCACGGTGGAAACGAGCCAAGCTTCGGTTTCGTTTCGCGGAGAGTTGATGATCTGTGCGCGGGTACTGAATTTCGCGATCGTCTTGGACATGAACAGCGAGATCAGCGACCCGCCAAATCCGAACACAGCTGAATAGATCATCAGCCGCTCGTACCCAAAAGCGTTGAGCCCAAACACGTTCGTCGCAATCGCGAAGACCACGCTAAGCACCACCATGATCAACAAGTTGGTGAGCAAATAGAGGCCGATTCTAGAGATGGCTGCCATAGTTTTTATTGTTCGGGACCTGAAACCTCCCCGACAACGTTATGCCTGGAGCGCGAATGTCAATGCTTCAGCGCCACTTGATGTGTACCGACCAGCTGTCGATTCGGCCTGCGTCGTGTTTCAACACGTCGACGGCCGTAAGTCGGATGGCTCCTCGAACCACGACGCCGGAAAGCGAAGGGACTCCCTCCTGATGGGGCAACTCACCGGCGAGCAACGAAGGAAAGGTTTGCACGACGCGCCCGCCTGTATCGAGCCGTTGAACGCGTAGGGCGAGCCCGTGGGCGTTTCGCCGACCATTCACCAGCACAATAGCTGACTCGATCGTGCGCGAGTCGTTGATGGGAATCGTCATCGAGACGCCGGTCAATGAGCCCCCGGGGATCGCTGCGCCCGCGCCTTCGAACGTCTCCCATTCTGCCGTAGCCGAGTCGCCAACGAGCGGCTGCAGCCATTCTTCGAGATGAGCCGTGCTAGCGAAGAGCATGTGATTGCCGGAACGGCAACCGCCCTTCCCCCACTCGGTGTCGTCGAAGTGTGCGAGCACGCCGTGCACCATCAGCCCATCGGCCGTGTCCTCGGCGATTCCGCTTCCCGAATCACCCCAGCAGAGAAAGTCCGCGCCCTGACTCGCGGTCAGAATGTTCCCGTTCTTCGATCCGATGCGACACTCGCGCACGAGCTTGCGAATACCGCTCGTGCTCGGTGCGTCGTACGGATTCATGTCGATGCGGCCATACCCAACGGTCTTGTAGGGCTGCGCGCACATTTCATTGGGCGCACTCTCGCGCATGGCCGTGTCGCTCCATCCGATGCGTGCGGGAGCAATGCCGAAGACGGGCGTCGCAAGTCGCAGTACCGCCATGTCAAAGACGGCGTTTCGGAGATCACTCTCGCCGCCGCACTTCTTACACGCTGTGTAGGACGGATGAACGATCACCTCGGCGACGGGTGCGCCACGACGCGAGTTCGACGTGCCAAACGCCACCCCGAACTTCGGATACTGGACGTTGTTGTCATCGAACAGGCAATGCGCGGCCGTGATGGCAACATCGGGCCGCACCAACGTGACCCCGCAGGAGGGACCGTGAGCGGTGCCCGTGGCGGTTGCAGCGCGCTGGAGGAACCCGAGCGCAAGGTCACTGTCGTCAGGGGCGGCCTCGACGCAGATTCCCGCACGGCACGCGCGATCCGCACGGTCTTCTAGCTCACCGGATTCTAGGTAGGGCTCGTCATCCAATCCAGGTGTCGGGGCCGCACAGCCGAGCGCGCAAACGGCGACGATGCTGTGCAACCAAAGTGCTCGCATGGACTTCAATATTCTCATCTTCAACTTCTTCTCTTCAGCGAGCCACGTTCGAGAACGACTGCCAGTCCCCGGTTTCGCGGTAGGCGGCGATCTGCAAGCGCACTTGCTCTGGGCGGTTCTGGATGAAGGCCTGGATGTGCACTAGCGCGCTTTCAAACTCTTCGTTCGTTGCGTTCTTGGACGGGTCCATGAGCGCGGCTTCGTAGATCTGCCCCAGCCCTCGCTCGTACTCAGCCGCGAGAACGCCGCTTTCAACGAGCGCGGTGATCTCCTCCAGATGCGTGAGATATCTTTCGCGCATAGCTTCGTCCGCGAAGAGGCGCCTGGTGAGAGTGTTCTCCGCCGCGTTCCGCCAAATCGGGTTGAACCAACCCCAGATCGTGAGGTCCTTGTCCCAGGGAAGTATCACCGCTCGCGTATCACCCTGCGCGAAGTGGAGGTAGAAGTTGTTCATTCCCCAAAGACCGAGGAACCCGTCGTCCTCCGCAATGAACGCTTCAATCGCAAGGTGGCGAAGGAACGCATCCACATCGAGAACCTGCTGAACGTGAGAGCCGAACTCCTCATCGGAAACGCGGTTGAGCCCCGTCACGAAATCCCGAATCGAGGGTCCATCTGCTGCCTTGGTTTCGCCTTCGAACAATGCTGGGAAGTACTGCTCTACGTCGTCACCGCGGTCTTCGAACGTATAGGTTCCATCACGTTGACCTTTGTACATCGCACCTTTGTCGTTGCCGAAGTGCAGCGTGAGAAAGACCGAGTCGTCCATGGGCTCTGTCGCAGCGAAGAGGCCGTAGTACTCTCCGTTTCGGTGAAGGCGCACGTAGTTCTCGCGCGGGGTCGGAACCCCCGCGGCTCGGAACAGCGACATGCTCAAGCGATTGGCGAGCATGCTGTGGTCTTGCCACATGTTCCGAAGATTGATGGACTCCAGGCCTCCGAACTTCTGGCCCTTGACAAACTTGTTGAACTTGAACTTGAGCCCGGGCTTCTGCGGATTGCGACTGGCGGTCCCTCGAGGGCGAAGGCCAATGTTTCCCAAGGAAACCTCGTTCCACGTGAAGTTCGCTTCGTAGTAGTCGTCGGACC
>CAZWQH010000372.1:0-5257 GCA_964635815.1 uncultured Sandaracinaceae bacterium | reverse complement strand
GGCGTCGACCCTCGCGCCCGAGCGCCTGCCGCGATGATGCTTAGTGCGCGACGCGAATCGTCGGGCCGAGGGCCTTGTCGTTCCTGACCTCCGTGGTCGAGCTCAGAGCACGCATGCGTGACTGGAAGCGATAGAAACCAAGCCACACATCGAACGCTTCAGGGCGGAAGTCGGCAGGTATCTCGAGCGTCACGACGTCTTCGACTAGCTCTCCGACGTTCCACGCGACGGTGCTATCTCGATCACCACCCGGAAAATGGTCGCTGTGGATGCGCTTGGCCTTCGCGGGGTCCCTCACATCCCCGTGGATGAACACGCGCCAGTCTCGGGGCACTCGCGCAAGGACGCGGAAATAGAGCTTCACTTGGACGCTCTCACCTGCCCGAGCGGTACTGGGCGCTGACCAACCTTCGAGACGGATCGAATCGTCGAACGTGGCGTCACTTCGAGTCGCGTTGTCCGGCAGAGCGTTCACTACGTTCTCTCGATGTGCTGCTTCGTCCACATTTGGTTGCGGTTGGATCAGCAGATCGATGAGTCCGTGTGCCAGCTTCCAGATGTCCGCTTGCTCGGAGTTCACGACCACGAACACGCCGCGCTGCGTCCGTGGATGAATCGCCATGATGGAACGGTATCCCGCAACCTGCCCGTCTTTGTGAATGAGACCTTCTCTTGAGAGCACGGTCCAGGCGAGTGATCGTGCTTCGCCTTCGGGCGTCTGTGCCGCGATGGGTACTGCAGCGAGCCTGAACGCAGCCTCGAGCGGAGATCGCGGGTCGAGCGCCGCGAGCATGAATCGCGACATGTCGCCCGCGGTCGAACGAACCGCGCAGCACGGACCAAGCGGTGACGTGTCCGTTCGCGCGATCGCGGCTGTTCCGTCTTCGTCGTGACCCACGAAGAAGTTGTCATCGATGTGCGCGTTGTCGCGATCGACGTACCCGCTTCGTCTCATCGAGAGCGGCGTGAACAGGCGTGCATCGAGGATCTCGCTCCACCCGAGATGGGTTTGCTCCGATAGCGCGATCGCTATCATGGCGGTGCTTACGTTTCCGTAGCGATATCCATGCGGCGGGAGCGGATCCAGGACCGCGCTGCCGAGGTACTCGCGCAGATGATCGAGGGTGTAGCGCGTCCGGTGAGTTACTGGATCCAATCTGATGAAGTTCGAAGGAAAGAATGGAAGTCCCGAACGGTGAGTTGCGAGCTCTCGAAGAGTGATGGCGGAGCCGTCGCGCATGGGAAGAGCGAAGCCCTGGGGCAAGTAGCCGTTTGCAGGCGCATCGAGTGCGACTTCTCCTCGATTTGCGGCGTCCGCGAGCAAGACACCCGCGAGAGTCTTGGACACCGATCCGATCTCGAATGTTGTGTCGGCGTCCGGCGCACGCGTGTCTTCACGACTCCGATGACCAAACCCGAGCGTGGTCACTCGTCCGTTGTCGACAAACGCAATGGCCACTCCTCGCTCCGGCGAGCCCTCGAGAAACGGCGAGACCAACGCTTGGATCTGTGAATGCGGATGCGGCCCGTCCGCCACTGCGTTCGCGCTGCTCTGACCGCCGCCGCACGCGCAGACCACGCATGCGAACGCGGACGCTGTATAGCTCTGTGCACTCCGAACGTTTGGCATGCGTGTCTAACGTTCGTGCGGTGGGTGTATTCCGAGCTGCTACGCGACACGTTCGGCAGCTCGAACGCAGTGAACAGCGCAGGATTCAAGAACGCAGTGATCGACTTCACGACCGGTGGCATCGAGAGCCTTCTCGCGCGCATGCTCTTCTCCATAACCGGTGAGCGCGATGAGCGGCATGTCGGGAAACAGAGCGCGCCGGGTGGTACGCGTGGCGAAAGCGTCGACTACTCGCTCGTCACCTGCAGCACGCGTAGGGCAAAGAGCTGCGCCGTGAAATTTACTGCGTAGCGACGTCCGGGCACCGCGGTGAAAGTCTTCCTGCGTGTGACGGTCCTCTCTTTCACGAACGACTCCGGAGTGGGGACGATCTCCGTGTCATCCTGCGTAGCGATGGGAAACCATGTGGACCCGGATTGCTCAAGCACGCGCGTGGAGTCGAGAAGGCTGTGTTCCTTCTCGTCTGTCGGGTCTTCGAATGCGATGGTTCCCGCAACGTCGAGCTCTGCGAAAATCTCTTCGTTGTAGAACCCCCCAAGTCGTTCATTCACGGCCTCGTAGCCCGCCCGTAGCGTTTCGAGGGTCTTCACGGTGATCACGCGCGCGTAGAGGGTTCCGCTGCTTCGCGGCGTTTCCGGGTCAGCATCGTCCGTGCACCCCACCACCGTGCACGGATCGTCCACAATGAACGAGTGCGTCCCGGGTTCCAGAACCCAGAACCGACGCGCCTCGCTGTCCGACTCTTCCGGCGCTAGGCGCGATGTCATCAGTCTCAGCGGTTCGTACCTGTCCGTTACCGGAGTCACGAAGATGACCTCGGAGCGCTCGGAAACGGTGATCGTCGTGAGCCCGCGTGCTTCCCGCTCAAGGCACACGAGCTTGTGTCCGCGAATGAATGCGCCCGGGAGATCCTTGTCGATGAACTGGCGCATCGGCGCGGGCTCATTCGCGCAGTACACTTTGGTCGCCGCTCCGCTGTGATCGCCTCTGCCGTCGCCGAGGTCATCGTCCGCTGGCGGAGTGAGGTCCGGCGCAGCCGCTGCGCAGCCGAGAGTGAACATCAGGGTGATGGCGGTCAGAACGGATCGAACGAATGTCATGCGCAACCTCGACATCCACGTCGCAACGGACATGCCGCGTCATCGATGCCAGATTCTCAAGCGATCTCAGGCTCAGAGCGTTGGGGTACCGTTCCTAAGGCTTCGTTAAGCGGCGTGGCTTGCCGCGCCGCTAGGCGAAGTGGACACCGCAGTCGGCGGCCCGATTCAAACGGCACAAACTGGAACAGCTCGGGCCCGGAAACGTTGGGGATAGCGTTGGAACGCCGTGTGCTAGGGAAAGCTTGGTCCATGCGGTCGCTCGGTGTCTTGACGTTGTTCCTTTGGAGTTGCTCGCGCGGCGACACAGGCCGCGCTGACCTCGATGGGGGATCCGATTCCAGCGTCAGCTACGAGGCTAGCGTCAATCGCGATGCGACGGATGACCCGAACCGCGACGCACGGGCTCTGGCGGATCGAGGCGATGCCATTCTCGCTCCTTCGGGCGCGCTCTACCGGATCGACACCGCGGCAGACTTCGCAGCGCTCACGACGCCGCTTCCGCGCGAAGAAGTGAAGTTTCTGTTCCGTAGTCCAAGCGGTTCGCTGCCCGGTTCGCTCGCGGGGCACGACTGCGTGTTCTCGGGTCGCGCGTATCCGTTCCACATCGACTTCTTGCGATCGCTTCCGGAGCTCTCTCGCTACAGCAACGCCGAGTACGCGGCGGCCACCCAGCGACGCGACGCTCGAACGTACGCACCAGGTAGTCTCTATCGGTTTGCAAGCTCTCAACATCCGGACGGTTCGCTCGGCGTCATGGCATACACATTCTCGGTCGCGGCTGACCAAGCTCCGGCGACCGTCGCGGAGTGGGCGGACTACGACGCTCGTTTGCGAAGCTGCATGTCGTACCCGGGTTCCGACTTGGTGCTCATCGGCGTCAATCCCGAGCAAGAGAGCTGGCTGCTCGCACATCGCGAAGAGCTTGCTGCCGCGCATGTGACCGTCATGAAGCGAAGCGATCTCTCTGCGAATGTCGTCGAGGTCTACAGCGTGGGCGAAACCTACGGATACGTGAACACCATTGCAGTGGGCGAGCACGCAATCGACTACGGACCGCGTGACATCGTAATCGTGGACGCGGCTGACGACGAAATCTCGTTGGTGTCTGGCCTTGTAACGACGTTCCCGCAGAGCTCGGGCAGCCACTTGAATCTTCGGCTGCGTGAGAAGCGCTTGCCCAACATTCGATGGCCAGCGGTTCGTGACCAAGCTCGCATTCGCGAGCTCGAGGGTGTGCTCGTGCATCTCACCGTGCGTGCAAACGGCGAAATGATTTGGGAGCGAGCCACGCTGCCGGACGCGGAAGCATTCTGGCGTGCGCAGCAACCGCCTATTTCTGCTCGCGACGCAAACCTCACCGTCACAGCGTTTGGGCCGTTCGCAGAGCTCGCGCACGCGAACAACAGTGCGTATGGCGTGAAGTCTTCAAACCTAGGCGAAATCTATGACGCGCTTCCGGCGGCGAACCGCGCGGACGGGTTCGGGATCCCCTTTGCCGCATACGACAGTCACATCACGGCGAACGCCATCACGGCGATGATCGCCGCGCTTCTCGCTGACTCCGAGGTTCGATCGAATCGATTGGTACGCATCACGCGCTTGGAAGCGTTGCGACGAGTGATCGCGCGATCACCATTGGTTCCCGGGTTGCTCGATCGCATTGCAGTCCAGCTGCGAGCCACCTTCGGATCAAGCGCAGACACCACGTTCATGCGGTTCCGCAGCAGCACCAACGTGGAAGACTTGGAGCAGTTCAGTGGAGCTGGGCTCTACGACTCCAAAACGGGCTGCCTTGCGGACGACTTGGATGGGGACACCGAGGGCCCATCGCGTTGTCTGAGTGAGACGCATCGCGCGGCGATGGAAGCCGAACGAACGCGGCTCCGAACGGAGCTCACCGCGCATCCGGATCGCACGTGGATCACGCCGTTGATTTCCGAGCTCACCGAAGATCTCACAGAGGAAAAGACGGTGGCCGACGCTCTGCGAAAAGTCTGGAGGAGCCTCTGGAACGTTCGGGCGTTCGATGAGCGCGAGTACTACGGCATCGATCATCTACGCGTTTACATGGGTGTTGCGGTGATGCCTTCGATGATTCTCGAGCGCAGCGAAACTGTCGCCTTCACCAACTTGCCCCACACGGGCGGTGCGTCGGGTCTCTATCGACTGGTCACGCAGGTCCGAGATATCGGGGTTGTTCGGCCTGTGATTCCGAGCGCTGCACCAGAAGAGATCACGTTTCTGAGAGTGGCGGACGCACCCACAGCGATCACGGTTGTTCGTCGCTCCACGGAGTCTCCGGACGCGGACCTTTGGTCCGGAACCGAACGCGAGGAGATTGCAACGTTGCTGATCCGGCTGCACGATCACTTCGCCGCGCACGTGTACGCGCACATCTCGCCGCTTCGCTTGGACGTCGAGATGGATGTGAATGCCGCAGGGCTGCCCATCTTCAAACAAGCACGTCCTTATCTTGGAGAAGCGTCACCATGAATATTCTTGAACGAACCACTGTTCTAAACGTTGC
>CAZWQH010000371.1:0-5262 GCA_964635815.1 uncultured Sandaracinaceae bacterium | reverse complement strand
GCGCGCTCGTACCACGCACCCCCAAGAGGGTCAAGGCAGTGCGCGGCGCCCGAGACAGAACGACGCTCTTTTCGAGCGTAGAAACACTCGCACGACCAACAACGTGACGCGCAGCGAGCTTGGACGTAGATCGGCACCCTGATGACGAGTCGCCCTCCCACGTGCATCCAGCACGCCGTTCCTTTGGCGGAGCGCACCACACTCGGGCTTGGGGGCAGCGCGGAGTACTTCATCGAGGCGAGCGACGAAGACATGCTCGTGGACGCTCTGCAGTTCGCGCGCGAACGATCGCTCCCGATCACAATTCTGGGTGGCGGGTCGAACGTCATCGTTGCTGATGAAGGGGTTCGTGGATTGGTCGTTGCACCGCGAATGCGCGGCGTGAAGATCGACCGTGCTCGTTTCGGAAACAAGAACCTCGTTCTAGTGACTGCGGCAGCCGGAGAGCCGTGGGATGAGCTCGTCGCGCACACGGTCTGCGAAGGCATTAGTGGTCTCGAATGCTTGTCCGGCATCCCCGGTCTAGTTGGCGGCGTGCCGTTTCAAAACGTCGGCGCGTACGGAGTCGAGGTCGCAGACAGTATTGCGCTCGTCCGTTCGATCGACGTCGCAAGCTCGGCGCAGAGAGAACGTGCGAATCGTGAATGCGCGTTCGACTACCGAACCAGCTGGTTTCGCAATCACCCCGGTAGCGAAATCATCACGGAGGTCTCGTTCACGCTGTTTCAGAACCGGCCCGCGAGCCCACCGAGCTACGCCGAGCTCTCGGCTGCGATTTCCGTCGAGCCACACCTGCTGACGCCGGGAATCGTGCGCGACACCGTGGTTCGACTTCGTGCAGCAAAGAGCATGGTCCTGGCCCCGCTTGCGGCGCCCGATGACCCGAACCTTCGCTCGGCAGGGTCGTTCTTCACGAATCCTCAGCTCACTCGCACGGTCATCGATGACATTGCGCAGCAGGCGCTGAAGCGTGACCTGATCCGCACCTCAGCCGAGCTCCCAATATTTCCCGGGGCGCACGCTCTCTTCAAAGTGCCAGCCGCATGGTTGGTCGAACGGTCGGGCTTCTCAAAAGGAACGCGCCGCGGTGCCTTCGGCATCTCGACACGTCACTCGCTGGCTGTCGTTCATCACGGTGGAGGCACAACGCGCGAGCTCCTCGCTTTCGCGACCGAGATCCAAGATGCAGTCTCGCGCGAATGGAATGTGCGCCTCGAGCTCGAACCCGTCTTGCTTGGTAGGAACGCTGGCACGCAATGACGCACGTCGCGCTCAAAGGCGTTTCACGCTGCCGATCCGGACCCACTGAGTGCCGACCAGAATGTCGACCGCAACTCGGCTCGCCGGCGAAGCGAACGATCGAGGCGGGAGATCGATGGTCAAAGACTCGGTGCCAACTGGGACGGAGAAGATGACTCCAGGGTCCAGACCCGGCTCGTAGTTCCACGGCGATCGCTCATGGCGCCGAAGACTCACGGGTGGGTCCTGGTAGTAGTACGAGTTGCTGGCGCCTCCGGGAAACAGTTCGGCGCTCGCTCGAAGCCACACCGCCTTGACTGGGTTCGGCCCTGAGAGACATGCGTGACCGCGTGCCGTGCAAGCAGCCTTCAACGCGTTCTGATCAACGCTCGGCCAGTCAATCGTCAGCTCGAAAAGATCCAGATCTGCCCAGTCAGCCTTCCAGGACGACTTCAGCGCGATCGGCGATCCGACGCGCGTGACGACGCACGCTCGCGCGTCCACATACGCGCGCTTCGCGGATCCAAGCGTCTCGTCAGTGCGCGCCGTGAAGAACGCGCTGAGTGCTTCACCGAGGGCGCCGACATATGATCTGCACGGACCTTGGCGAGTCACGCGCGTCTCGCCTGAAAAGGCGCTCGAGTCCAGGCGCGAGAGATCACCTGTGAAGGCTTCGACGTCACCCCCGCTGTCCTCGAAAGCCAGAACCGGGTGCCCCTCAGAATCCGTGCACGTGAAGACGCCTCCGTCACCGCCACACCGATACGCCGCGCCGGAGCCGTCACCTCGCTCGTCACCGAAGACAATCGCCAACGCAGCCTCCCTCTCGCGTTCTTCCCCCGTGGGTTGCGCGCAGGCTGTGACCCCGGCGAGCAGGAGTGAACTGATCAGAAGGCTCCGAGCACGCATGGTTTGTTCTGTCAATGTCGTCATCATCTGAGCTCCCGTTCGTAACGCGAGCACCAAGCAGCAACCGACGTGCCGATGCGGCGACGTTAGAAGCGTTAGGCGGTTGCGCGAGCAGGCGCAGAGAGTACGGTCGCGCAAAAATGAACGTCTATCTTCGACTTACTATCGTCGGCGCAGCGCTTCTTCCCGCAGTTTCCTCGTGTGACGGCTCAAGTGCACCCGCGGCCACCGCAGACGCGGCCACCGTCCTCGCAGACACCTCGCCGAACATGATCGTCGACGCGGAAGACCAGCCAGACACCGCGCCCACCGGCAGCGAGGACTGGGGCTTCCGTCCCATGGTGCACGGCTTCGCGTTCGAGAACTACACGAACGAGCCGATGCCGACCAACCTTACGATTGCCGAGATGCAGCGACTGTTCGGCGCAACCGTATGCGAAGGGACCACAGCAGGTGATGGCTGCATACCGACTCCGCCCGCACGGCAGTGGATGGAGCGCATCAACACCGAGATGGGCGGAGGGCACTGCGAGGGAATGGCGGTGCTCAGTGCGAAATTTTTCTCCGGGCAGATGATGCCTTCCACGTATGGGGCGCCGACGACCAACGCGCTCGCGCTCATGTCGAACGAGGCGCTTCAGCGCGAAATCGCGCTTTGGTTCTCGACCCAGTTCTCGTTGCCCAGTGTGGAACGCCGAAACCTTACGCCCAGTGCTCTGGTGGAGGATCTCGCCGCCTCGTTCGCGCGTGGTCGCGCGTACGGCGGAACCGTGCTGGGCATGTACAAACGCGCCGGCGGCGGCGGTCACGCCGTCACTCCGTACGAGATTCGTCGACCAACCGCGACGACGGCGGAGATCGTTTCATATGACAACAACTATCCAAACACCGAGCGCATCGTCACGGTGGACCTCGCCGCGAACACGTGGATGTACAACGCGGCAACCAACCCATCGGTGCCAGCCGAGCTGTATGACGGCGACGCCACCACGTTCAATCTGACGCTTGCAGATATCCAGCCTCGCCTCGCACTACCGCACGCGTGCGCGTTCTGCGGGAACGCCCCTGATGACGGCGGCGCGCGAGGATCCGTGCAAGTCAGCCTGCGCGGCGAAGGCGACCTGTCGATTCGCGACGGCATGGGGAATACGACAGGCGCCAGCGCAACCGGTGCACCCATCAACACGATTCCAGGTGCAACCGCGTCAGGCATTCGGAGCAGCAACCTCTTCCGCGACAGCCCCGAGCCGCTCTACACGGTGCCGCGAGAGCAGCCGCTCACGATCACGCTCGACGGATCGCGACTTGCCGCGATGAGCGAGTCCGAGCTCTTCATCGCAGCGCAAGGCTTCACGCTGGGAGTCGAGAGCATCGAGCTCGACCCCGCGCAGCGCGACACGATCATCGTGCAGCCCGGCATGCCGGACGTTAGCTACGCCTCGATGGGAACGGAGACGCCAACCATCGTCGTCTCGTTCCAGCGTCCCGACGAAGACTATTTGATCGAGCTTCGTTCAAGCGGAGTAACTGCCGGGCAGACGACTCGACTCGCGGTCGATTTTGTTCAGCAGCGAGCACGCATCGCTTTCGCAGGGAGCACCTCCGCGACGAGCTTCGAGCTCTACTTTGAGCGAGTCACGGAGACGGGAACGCAGGTGTTCCGTCACGCCGGCGTCGATGCGATGCCGAGCGCAGTAATCTTCGTCTACTACGACGCGTGGACCGGCGACGGAAACGGCGTTCGCGTTGAGTTCGACGATGACGGCGACGGCGACGTTGACCGCAACGAAATGGTTAGCGATCAACCCTGACGATCCGCGTGCCCGTTCGAGTACCTTTTGGCAACCTTATATCCGGCCTCGTGGAACTGCGGCTGTCCCGACATCATTGACATAGTCCCGGGCCCGTAAGAACGTCGCGAAAATGAAACCCGACCTCGTTGTGAGCGCTTCGTTTCTAATTGGTCTGTCGGTAGCGTGCCAGTCTTCCGGTTCCGTGGCGATCGATGCGAGCGGGGACGCAAGCCTCAGCTCCGACGCGAGTACGACTGCCGACGTCCGCACCTCCGATTCGGCGGCTAGCGACCGGGGTGACTCGGGCGCCCAACGAACACCGATCGACACCTTTCTCCAATCGGTCGCGCGCGCGCATTGCGAGGGCGTCGCGCGATGTGCTCCCGACGAGCTCACGATTCGTCAGCGAATCGGAAGCGTCGCGATCTGTACAAGTTATTGGGTGGGCGCCTTGCGGAACCGCGGCAGCGACCTTGTTGATTCCATCAGCACCGGAAAGGTCACGATGCAGGAGGCCGGCGCCAGCCTCTGCGTCACCGCGGTCGAACAGCAGGCCTGCGCCCGCGGAGAGGAATTTGGGGCCAATTTTCGCTGGCCAGCCGCGTGTCGAACGGTGCTGGTCGGAACGGTCACGGGCACCGGGATTTGCGCCGGCAACGAAGAATGCCAAAGCGGGTTTTGCGACTGCGGAAGATGCGCGCCAATCGCAGCTTCAGGTCAACCTTGCACGAGCGAGGACGCATGTGCGCCGGACGCACATTGCAGAGGCAATAGCGGCAGTCGCGTCTGCGTCGGCGCAGCTACAACTGGGCAGAGCTGCACGCGCGAGAGCTTTAGCGAGGACATCCACGGCACGTGCGAGGCGAACCTGCTTTGCGTCGCGGGAACGTGCCACACCAAGGGTGAGTATCGCACACGGGCAGTCGGTTTGACCTGCAACACCGTTACCGACCGAGATACGGCGCGTGACTACTGCGGGGCCAACTTGTCCTGCGAATACCTCGGAGCGGCTGGTGAGCCGGGCGTGTGTCAGCAACTGCTCCAGTCGGGAGACGCGTGTACAGGCGCGTCGCGCGGAATCTGCGCGGTTGAAGCACCGTGTCATGGTCCGTCAACCTCGACGACATGCCGACCACGCGCACGTGAGGGCGAGGAGTGCTTCCCCTCGGGATCGGATCAGCCGTGCGACGTCGGCCTTGCCTGCATCGCGTCGCGTTGCGTACGCCTCAAACAGAATGGGGAGAGCTGTACCGACGCGCGCGACTGCTACTCAGGAAATTGTGGTTCGTGTGGAACTTGCGCTTTCCGATCGTTCTGCCCC
>CAZWQH010000370.1:0-5297 GCA_964635815.1 uncultured Sandaracinaceae bacterium | reverse complement strand
CGGTGGTCGTCTTCGATATCGATTTTTTCAAGAAGATAAACGATACGCACGGGCATCTCGCGGGTGATGCGGTGCTTCGTCAACTGGGCGCAGTGCTTCAGCAGAACGTACGTCGCGACGACACCGCGGCGCGGATCGGTGGCGAAGAGTTCGCTGTGGTTCTGCCAGAGATCGACTGCCATCACGCTGCGCTCTTCGCGGAGAAGCTTCGCAAAGTGGTGGAAGTGCATCCCTTCCGTTTCGAACAGAAAACCATCTCGGTCACGCTAAGCCTTGGCGTTGCGGAGTTCGATAAGAGCTTCGTTAACGTCGACGACATCGTGAAGAAGGCAGATGAGCGCCTCTACGCCGCTAAACGCGGCGGCCGCAATCAAGTCGTATCAGGCTAAGGCGCACGGACTGGGCCAGACGTACCTCGCGCCGCGGTTACCGCACGCTACGCGAGAACACGAGTTCTACGACGGAGTCGAAGTTCGTCCGGTAGAGCTTGATTTGGGTGGTTGTGCTCGTGTACGCGACGCTGCGTTCGAAACCCGCGCGCGGGCAGACACCGCGAAAGGTAACGATACCGTCTGCGTACGCCACGCTATCCACAAGCACCCCGCTGTCGGGGTCCCAATTGACGGCTACGCTTCCTGCGCTCGAAATGTCCAGTGTGGCGCGAATTTCAGTCGGAACGCGTATCACGGAGGATGAGTAGATGACGTAGTCCGTCAACACGTACCTGCCGTTCGTGAATGGATCGCCGCCCATTGCTTGCGGTGGATCACCGACGACTATCCTGCCATCGATCGCCGATACGGTGGGCACGACGAACCCAGAGCAACTTGGGAAACCGCTATCGACGCTACCGCGGACATCGCTTCCCACGTCTCTCGCTGCGTCGCGGCCCAGGTCATTCGCCGCAACCGATCCATCCGTAGCCGTCGAGTCTGAGCTCACGCTCGCGACATCGAGGCTCGCGCTATCGCGCGCCACGCTGGAATCGAATGCGGCGCCATCGTGTTGAGTCTGCCCGTCATCTCGAGCAACTGCGACAGAAGTGTCGGAGGCACTGTCGAGTCGGCGTCCCGCATCGAAGCTCCTTGGAGGGGGAGGCTGTTGTTGACTACAGGCGGAAAAACCGGAGATCAGCACGCCGAAGGCAAGTAGCAATCTCAGAGCCACGCAGATCCCCTCTCGCGGACGGTTTCGTCCAACATCGACTGAATGGTTGCGCGAACTTGCTCGTTGATCCGATTGATCGCGATCGGGTCTTCAGGCGATGCGCCGCTGAGATCGATTGGTTTCCCGAAGGTGATGCGCCAGCGGACCGGAAGCGGGGCGAGCCCGACCGGACCCATCATCGGGAAGGTCGGTGTAATCGGCACGAACGGAAGGCCGAGCGCTTTCGACAGGTACGGGATCTTGAACAAGAGAGGATTCGTCTCTTCAGATCCGACGATTGCGGCAGGCACTACGGTTGCCCCGGTTCGAATCGCGAGCTTCACGTATCCCCCGCGACCGAAGCGCTGAAGCTTGTAGCGGTCCGCATACCGCTTCGAAACGCCGACTGCCCCTTCTGGAAACGCCGCAACCAGCTGCTTCGACTCGAGCAAGCGCTGAGCGTTCTCTTGGCACGCGCGGACTGCCCCCATCCTGTTCAGTAAGACCCCGACGTACGGGAAGTGGAAGACGAAGTCCTCGAGCAACCACCGAAGCTCGCGTTCGACTCCGCTGGCGCGAAGTGCAGCTCCGAGCATCAACCCATCCCACGGCAACGCGCCTCCACGGTTCGCGACGATCAGCGTGGCGCCTTCGGCGGGCACGTGCTCACTACCCGTGCACTGCGCGCGGAAGTAGCTCTTGTAGAGAACGTCCATTCCGGGCCGGAGACGCGCTGCGAAATTCGGGTCTCGTCCGTAGTCGTCCACGTCCGCAACTTCGGGCCGTTGAAGCGAGCGCGTCCACGGTCGAAAGTAGGTGGCGTGTCCGCCAATCTCTGACAGCGGGGCAGCGTCGGATGGCGGTGCCGCACTTACAGGAATGTACGACGAGCCAGACGGGGCGTCGCCGTCACCGGCCGAGTTCGTCTCGTCGTCCTCGTCATCGCCATCCCAAACGATCGCAGGCACGCGCAATGCGAGCGAGTCAGGAAGGTCTACTACGTCCGCTGGACGTTTGCTCTTCGCAGGTCTCGAAGTCGGCGAGCTCCTGCGTTTCACACTTTGGATCGCATCCGAAACGCGTTCGGTGGGCTCGACTTCAGCTGCCGGGGCGGGACGGCTCGACTCGGCTGCTCGCACTGGTGCTGCAGCGGTTTGCGCGCGTTGCTTGCGACGTTGCTTCTTCGAGCGCTTTGGCGCGTCGGTGGTGCGGTCTCGTTTCGTGGGTGAGTCAGACACCAATCCTCCTACGCAACGCTTGTCTATGCATTGCCGAGCAGTCGCGCGTCACGCAATCGCAACGTGCCGCCAAAATCCAGAACCGCTTCCGGGGTCGAATACACGGGACGGAACCCGAGCTCTCGGCGCGCGAGCGAACCATCCGCTACGCACGGGTACTTCAAGAAGGAGAGGAACGAGGCTGGGACTTCCAGCAGCCCGGCACCCCAAAGAACCGCGGCCGCGCGGGCCGCAACGAACCCAGGCATGGGGAATCGGCTGCGCCCTGCGAGTCGTACCACCGTCGAGATCGGCAAAACCCCGTCGGCTACGACATTGAACGTGCCGGGTACGTCCCGATCGAGCGCGAGCTTGAATGCGAGAACTCCGTCGAGCTCGTGCAGGTACTGAACGAGCGGATCGAAGCCTGCAAGCGTTGGAACCATCCGTCGCGAGAGCCAGCGAGTGATGTAATTTTTCACGGTTGGACCGAGCAGCGGTGCGAGACGAAGAACCGTGACCGCGGTGTTGGGCCGGTCGGCAGCGAAGCGACGCGCCTCGGCTTCGGCTTCGATCTTGTCCTGCACGAACAGATTCCGCGAGGAGGAACGCAGTGGGTAGCTCTCCGGAAGGTGCGCTGGATTCGACGGGCTTGCTGAATACACGCTCGTCGTAGACATCAGCACGAACTTCGAGAGAGCGCGCTCACGGGCCGCGTTCAACACGTGCATCGTGCCCACGCTCTCGAGCTCATGAGCCCACGCGGTCGCGTTTGTGGGGCTCGAGAGAAACGCCATGTGCACGAGCGCATCGACGTTCTCGGAGTTCAAGATCTCGGCGATGTGAGCGTCTACTGCCGGTCGCGTGAGATCGGTCTTGTAAAACCGTGTTTTCAAACCGGCGGTGGGCGGGCTCTCCACGTCGAGCACCACGATCCGCGAAGTCGCAGGATCCTCTTCGAGCGCACCGACGAGGTGCCTTCCGACAAAAGAGTTAGCCCCCGTAAGGGCAACTACGCGGCGGCCGCGCTTCACATTGAGGATGGCGGTCTCTGCGCGTTTCGCTGCGCACATCGCCGGCATATGGCAGAGCTGCGCAGAATAAGCAACGCGCTCGACATTCCAGAACCTCGCTGCTATGCCGCCGCACCTTTCGAGACCGCTTGCGGGTCTCGGAACGGAAGAAACTTCGAGACCGCTTGCCGGTCCCGGAACGGAAGAACTTCGGGAAGTGCCTACACGGCCCGAACAGACCCAAGTGTCGGAAACAAACATGCATAGCTCACGCGCATCACTCGCATCCCAGTCCGTCCCCAGCTCATTCCTCTCCACGGTCGCGAAATACGTCGAGGCAACCGCTGCCCTCGCGTTCTTCTCCGCCGCGATGTTCGTCACGCCGACGGCAGCGCTCGCGCAAGAACGCCACCACGGCGGCGAAGCGGCGCTCGTCCTCCCGACGCTGTCCGACGCCACGTTCTTCGGCGGCGCGATGAACGGCAGCACCCTTCTCGCGAGCGGGCTCATCGTCTGCGTCATCGGCCTCGTGTTCGGCATGGTGATCTACATGAACCTGAAGGCGCTTCCGGTTCACAAGTCCATGCTCGAGGTCTCGGAGCTGATCTACGAGACCTGCAAGACGTACTTGCAGACTCAAGGGAAGTTCATCCTCCTCCTAGAGGTCTTCATCGGCAGCATCATGGCCGCTTACTTCGGCTTCTTCGCGAAGGACGCGGACGGTAATCCGCTCACGGCGATGAAGGTCATCACGATTCTTCTCTTCTCGCTCGTTGGCATCGCCGGCAGCTACGCGGTGGCTTGGTTCGGCATTCGCGTCAATACATTCGCGAATAGCCGCACGGCATTCGCCGCGCTTCGCGGCAAGCCCTTCCCCGTCTATCAGATCCCGCTCAAGGCCGGCATGAGCATCGGAATGCTCCTCATCAGCGTCGAGCTGCTGATCATGCTCCTCATCCTTCTGTACGTTCCCCGTGACTACGGCGGCGTCTGCTTCATCGGCTTCGCCATAGGCGAGTCGCTTGGCGCATCCGCCCTCCGTATCGCAGGCGGAATCTTCACGAAGATCGCCGACATCGGTTCCGACCTCATGAAGATCGTCTTCAAGATCAAGGAAGACGACGCCCGGAACCCCGGCGTGATCGCCGACTGCACTGGCGACAATGCGGGTGACAGCGTTGGCCCCTCGGCCGACGGCTTCGAGACCTACGGCGTGACCGGCGTGGCGCTGATCTCGTTCATCCTCCTCGCGATCCCGGCGTACATGTTCGTCCAGGACAAGTCGATCACGAAGGCCGACTTTGTCCAGATGGAGCAAGTCTCGCTGGCGGCGAAGGACCCGAAGGTGATGGCGGAGTACGATCGCCTGAGCAAGGAAGCCCCGTCCGAGGCCGGGAAGACCGAGGCGGGCGTCATTGCGCGGCTGGCCAAGAATGCCGACCACGTGAACGCGGTGAACCTGAAGGTCGAACCCGCGCAACAGGCGGCGGCGAAGGTGCAAGTGCAACTGCTCGTGTGGATCTTCGTCATGCGGGTCATGATGGTGATCGCGTCTGGGGCGTCGTACTACATCAACGAGCTGCGATCGAAGGCGGCCTACAGCAACGAGAAGAGCTTCAACTACGAAATCCCGCTGACGGTCCTCGTGTGGCTCACGTCGATCGTCTCCATGGTGCTGACCTACGCCGTGTCGTACCTCATCATTCCGGACCTGGGCGGCGACACGACGCTGTGGTGGAAGCTCTCGACGATCATCACCTGCGGTACGCTCGCAGGGGCGATCATCCCGGAACTGGTGAAGGTGTTCACCTCGACGCACTCGGGCCACGTCCACGAAGTGGTCACGTCGTCGAAGCAGGGCGGGGCGTCGTTGAACATTCTGTCGGGTCTCGTGGCGGGCAACTTCAGCGCGTACTGGCTC
>CAZWQH010000369.1:0-5304 GCA_964635815.1 uncultured Sandaracinaceae bacterium | reverse complement strand
GACGGAGCTCTGGACTCTCGTGTTCATGCAGTTCGAGCGACACGCGAATGGCTCGATGACGAGCTTGCCTGCTCCGAGCATCGACACCGGCGCCGGACTCGAACGGCTCGCGGCAACAGTAGAGGGCGTGCGCAGCAACTACGACACCTCGCTCCTGCGTCCGATCGTCGACCTCGCTGCCGAAATCTCGGGGAAACCCTACGAGCGATCGACCAGCAAAGACGACGTTTCGATGCGGGTGATTGCGGATCACGCACGCACAGCTGCGTTCCTAATCGCTGAAGGCGTGTTTCCGGACCGCGACGGTCGAGCGTACGTATTGCGCCGTGTGATGCGTCGCGCGATTCGACACGGTCACCGTCTGGGAATCGAGCGGTTGTTTCTTCACGAGTGCGCGCAGCGAGTGGTCGACACGATGGGCGACGCGTATCCGGAGTTGCGCGAGCGACAGGCGCTCATCGCAGAGATCACGCAGCAAGAAGAGGATCGGTTCCGTCGAACACTGCGGCGCGGGCTCGACATGCTCGCCGACGATTCGATGTACGAACGGAACGTGGAAACCTCGGCGCGGACACTGCCTGGCAACGTGGCGTTCAAGCTCTACGACACGTACGGATTTCCGCTCGACCTTCAGGACGTGATCGGCGAGGAGCAAGGCTTTCGGGTCGACCACAAAGGATTCGAAAAGGAGCTCGAGCAAGCTCGGGAGAAAAGCGCCGGCTCGAAAGTCGGGGAGCAGGCTGTCGTCGAGGTCTATCACACCCTTGCACGCGAAGGTCTGCGGACGGCGTTCACGGGATACGATCGCGAAACGGGTGCCAGCGAAATCATCGCGCTTCTCGTGAAGGGGACGAAGGTCGACATGCTCGAGGTCCCGCCGGACGCGAGCTCTCAGGAGATCGTCGTCAAGAGCAGTCCTTTCTACGCGGAGTCGGGCGGTCAGGTTGGTGATCACGGTGTGATCCGCGGGAAAGACGGAGCGACGTTCGTCGTCGAGGACACGTTGCGACCGGTCGAAGGTCTCGTCGTCCATCGTGGGCGCGTTAGCGCAGGCTCGTTTCAGACCGCGGAGAGAGTCGATCTAGAGGTCGATCACGAGCGGCGGCAGGCCACGCGACGCAATCACAGTGCGACGCACTTGCTTCACTACGCACTTCGAACGGTGCTGGGTCCGCAAGCCATGCAGAAGGGCTCGCTCGTAGGTCCGGATCGATTGCGCTTCGACTACGCGTCGTCACGACCGCTGACGCGCGAAGAGATTCTGCGCATCGAGGACCTCGTGAACGAGAAGACCTTGGCCAACGCCGAGATCTCGACCGACGTCCTTCCGATGGACGAAGCAAAGAAACGCGGTGCCATCGGCATCTTCGAAGAGAAGTACGGCGAAACAGTCCGCATGCTCACGATGACGCGCGATTCGATCGAGCTGTGTGGTGGCACGCACGCCGCACGCACGGGCGACATCGGGATGTTCAAGGTTCTGAGCGAATCCGGACTTGCCGCTGGAGTGCGTCGAATCGAAGCAGCCACAGGCGCGCAGTCCATCCGGCACATGCGCGAGCTTGAAGAAGAGCTCTTGCGGAGCGCTTCGCATTTCAAGGGCATTGGAATTCGCGGCGTTTCGGAAAAGGTCGAGCGCATCGTGGCTCACGAGAAGGAGCTCGAACGCGAGATCGACGATCTCAAGCGAAAGCTTCGCAGTGGCGGCCAGACCGACCTTGCAACCACCGCGAAGAACATTGGCGGCGTCAACGCTGTCGGCGCCGTCGCGGATGTGTCGGATGTCGGAGAGCTCCGCGAAATAGCAGAATCTCTGCGCGACAAGCTTGCGCCCGCGGTGATCTTGCTAGGCGCCGCGTCTGCCGATGGGCGCGCCATTCTCGTCTGCGCCGTCTCAAAAGACGTGATGGGGCGATTTGCGGCGGGAACGATCATCAAGGCCGCAGCGAAGATCGTCGGTGGGAACGGCGGGGGACGACCTGATTTTGCGCAGGCGGGAGGTACTGACATGACTCGGTTGGCGGAGGCGGTAGCGCTCGTCTACGAGGCTGTTGGAGCTACGTGAGACTCGATCTGCCAGGCACGGTGATACTTCGGAGAATCTCACAGAAAGTTTAACGCGGTCTCCCAGCGCGTCGTACACTCCACCGACCGGGTGTTGACCGAGGATCCGTGGCGCAATCGCAACGAGCAACGACAGAGAGCAGCGAACACGGGGACGAGCTTCCACTCGTCGACGAAGGACGGGTACGCGCAATCTTGGACCGGATCGGGTTCGGCAAGGTTGACGTCGTCCGAGCCGACGCCATTCTCGCGGACCTGAGCGCCGGCGTTGAGCTCCGTGACCGCCCGGCGTCGGCGCATCCGCCTCAGATCCGAGAGTCGTTACCGCCGAGAGCGCCCAGCCTTCCGCCGACGGACGTCACTCCTCGGCTTTCGAGTCGGCCGCCCGAAGGCGAACGCACCAGCTCGATTCCGCCACTCGCGTTCCCAGACTCGGAGCGCCCCGAGAGTGCCCGTCCGCTCGTCATCGATCTTGAGGCGCAGACGAACGCTAGTGGGGAAGCATATGGCGGTGTGCTTTCGGATTCGATCTCAGTCGACCTCGAAGACGAGCCAGCCATCGATGAAGTGACCTCCGAAGGTGGGGGGGAGCAAGGGCATGCGGTTGCCGAGTTCAGAGCGAGCATCGAGCCCTCCCTCGCCAAGCACATCAGCGAGAACCCGGACGAAGACTACGACGTGGATGATGAGACGTCTGTCGCGGACGAAGCTCGCGCGGTCTTCGTAGATCTTTCCTCGGACCGTGAATCGACTCCGGCGGGCGCGCGCCAGCCCGAAGCACCCCTTGTCTCCGCATCGGAGGCTCCGCCTTCACGCCCCGCAATTCGACCGGGAAGTGTCGAGCGTCAAACGCGCGAGCTGACGATGCCCGAGGTAACGCCAGGGATGCTGAGCGCACTGACTCAGGGCCAGGTTCCTGGAGCGTCGGTGGCACCTACCGTCTCGGATACAGACGTGCCGACGGCACGCGTGAGCTCGCAACCGCCGCACCTCCAGTTTGATGACGAGGAAACCGCTCGCGCCGATTCGATTCCCCCGCTTCCGCCTCCGGCAATCAGTTCCCTCGGCGCGAGCGAAAGCGCACCGTCAAGTGCTGCACGACCTTCCTCGCGGTCGATTCCAATCGCGCATCTCGGCCGCACGGAGCCGCCGCCGCTGTTCACCGATCGGAGCCCTCCGATGGTCACCGATCGCAGCCCCCCGATGGTTACCGATCGCAGTCCACCGCCCTCGTCTGCCCCGAGTATGCCTGAGCTCGACTGGCCGTCCGGAGAGTCGTTCGACGCGACGCCGGCGAGCGACCTACGTGTAGAAGATCTCGACCCCGGAGCAGCACAGGCGGAACGCGACGAGCCAGTCATCGAAATCGGCCGGATGGATGCGACAGCGATCGACCCAGACCTGCTCGATGCAACTCCGCACAGCGGAGAGGATCTGGACGCGCTGCTCAACACCGAGCTTCCCGTCGAGCGCGAAACGTTTCGTCGACGCAGCGAGCTTCCCGAGCACGCTTCCGAGGAGGAGCTCGCCGAGCTTCTCGATGAAGAGATCTTCCCGGACGAGTTCGAAGATCTGACCAATACCCCCTCTGCTGAGATGTTCCGTTCCGATCCGCCTGTTGCCGTGATCAACGTGGATGCGGACGACGAAGTGGAAGCGCGGACGGATGCGTCGGTTCCTGCGATCACGGATCCGAAATCGGGTGTCACCGAATCCATCCCGCCTGCGCCCGCTGTTCTCGCCGCAGCCGCTCGAGCCGATGCGAGAGCAGCTGCGATGCCGGGACAAGACGAGGAGGACACGTTCTTCGCAGGCGAAGACGAGACCGAGGTAGTGACCTCCGACCACGTGCTGAGCTCGTCGTTTCCGCCGCGTGCCGGAATCGACACCGCGCGAAAGGACCTACCGGAAGACCCACCGACCGTCACGGTGCGTGGCAATCGAAGAGCCGCCGTGCAAGCGGCTGCTCGCGCAATCGCCGCGGGTCAGACCGCCCCACCTGCCGACGGCCTACCGGAGCCGGAAGTCACGGAGAACTCCGACACCGCATCTCCGAGCGCCCCGCCCGCGGCAGATGCTCCGGCTCCCAAACAGGGCTTCTTCAAGAAAATCTTCGGTCGCTGAGTCGCACTCGTAGCTCGGAGCTCGGAGCATTAAGTACAAAAGCGCGCGGCTTGAGAGCCGCGCGCCGGCTAGCAGCGGATCACTGCGGAGCAGGGACCGTTGCGGGGGTCACGCTCGGAAGCTCGGTGACGAACACGGCTCCACTGAGCTGCTCGTTCTCACGATAGCTGCCGATCCAAATGTCGTACTGACCGTTCGGTGGATTCTGGAGGTCGATCTGAGCATTGCGCTCTCCTCCGGTGTCGTCGTCGCAGTACCAGTGACCGGCACCGTCGTTGATGACGAGCGTAGTGTCGCCCGCGGCTTTGGTGAAGAAGCGAAGAAACGACCCACCACCCGACCAGTTGACGATGAGGTCAGGTTGCGGCGTTACCCAGCCACGGCAACCAGCAGGAAGACCTGCTGCGGTCGAGGCATCGATACCGCCGCCAGATACGACGGAGACGGGCTTCGGGTCCGGCGTGAAGCCGTGCTGAATCGGGTGAACGCCGAAGTTGGCGTTGCTGCCTGCGGTCACGAGTGGGTTCACACCTGCCGCGTTGGTGACGGCCTGGGTTTCACCCTGGGCGACGTTGGATGTTGTTGTTGCCGCTGCGCCGCCACACGCGACGGTGAAAAGCGTGCTTACGACGAGTACGAGCGTTCTGATCTTAGCGTTCACTGGAGCCTCCGAGACGGGCGAGGCTACGCGAGTTCGCAGCGAAGTAGAAGACTTTGACTCGTCAGAAGTAGAACGCGCCACCGATGGTCCAGTAGAGACCAGTCGACAGGTCCGTTGAGCGTCCACGAGCGACATCCACGAACTCAGGCCCGTTCCCGCCGACGCGAGTGCGCAGGAAAACTCGAAGGTCAGTCGTCAGAGCGAAGCGCGGCGACATGAAAAACTGCACGCCGAATCCTACTTGCCCACCGATGTGCATGAAATCGGCCTTCGGGTCGACGGTCCGCTTTCCGAGCCACGACCAATCGCCGCCGACACCGAGCAGGAAGTACGGCTGAACGAGATGGCCACGGCTGAGAAAGAGCATCGCGTCGAGACCGAAGACGAACTCTTCACGATCGCGAGACTGCTCGTCGCTACCACCGAACCCACCGATGTAGATGTCGAAGCCAAAC
>CAZWQH010000368.1:0-5313 GCA_964635815.1 uncultured Sandaracinaceae bacterium | reverse complement strand
TGGCTTGTGAGCTTCCCAGTCCCTTCGCGCGAGTGACGTCACTGCGCGCGGCGTCCAGGTTGCCGCGTGCGAGCTGAGAGAGTCCGCGGGCCAGATACGCATCCGCGTTCTCTCCTATCGATATCGCATGATTGAAGGCGTCGATCGCCTTGTCGTGCTCGGTTGATTCCGCGTGAATGCGCCCAAGGTTGATCCACGCAAACGCTGCTTGCGGGTCGACCTCGATCGCTTTGCGGAACGTCGCCACTGCGACTTCGCGTTCGCCTCGGACGTGCTCGAGGAGTCCGCGCTGGTTGAGGAATGCGCTCGATGATCGAGTCTCCGCGGGAAGCGAGTCGAGGTGACGCCGTGATTCGGGGAATCGGCCGGCGTCGAAAGACAGAAGTGATGCAAGCATCCGCGCGCGTGGCGAAGCGCTAGCGCGGATCATTGCGTACGCCCGCGGCGAATCACCGTTCAGGTGCGAGTGCCACGCTTCAAGGACCGTGAGCTCCTCTAGGGGAGAAAACCCTTTCATACGCGCGCTGCGAATGGATGACATCGCCATCACCAGATCTCGTTGCTGGAGATCACGCACAGCCCTCACGAAGAACAGCAGAGAGCTCTCTTCGTCATTGCTGGCGGTGAGCTGGTCCAGCGCGTGTTGAGCGGGTGCTTCGTCGATGTGACCGTACGTCAGCTTTGCGCCGACGAGGTTCTCACGAATTTTCGTCTGCGTGGCCAGACGGTGTCCCTCGGTCGATCGTGCCAGCCAGCTCGTCACGGCCCCGATCGCGAGCACTGAAGTTAGCGTACCGAGCGCGACCCACTTGCGTGCGGAAAGAGACTTCACGTCGAGACTGTTTACAGCCGATCAGCAGAAGTCAACTTTTCGGTGTCTTCCTACGCTCGGGTCTGGAAGGACTTCGCGTACCAGAAATCGCGCGACGCTCAGTCGATCATCGGCGGGCCGCCGATGCGCGTCCCATCCTGCGCTCCACTCGTTGCGAGAATGACGATCAACACGCCTAGTCCGACCGCTGCGACGCTGCCGCCAACGATGGCGAGGGGAAGGAGATCAGGTCCACCAGCGGTGTCGGAGTCAGGACATCCGTCCGAATCGTCGTGACCATCGCGGTCTTCGGCTTGAGACGGACACCGATCGAGAGTGGTGGGGATTCCGTCGCGGTCTGGATCAGGATCATTGGACGGGCCACCTTCGGAGCGAAGAATCGCGGCGATTGTCGTTCGATGCGGTGATGCCTCGGTTCCAAGCGTCGCAATCACGGAACCGCCCGGGCCTAGAATGGTCGCTGCAATTTCGATCGGCGCGAGCCGATCTGCGGCCACCTCAAGGGCGGTGCCTTCGCTGCGCTGCCACGGAGCCGTCGATTCACCAGTCGCGCGCGTGGTCTGCCCTGCGAGAGGAACACGAACCGCAAAGCGTATGGCGGTTGCTAGTGCTCCGAGGTCGTCTTCCACGCGTGGCTCGATGCGAGCCCCACTTGCGATCTCTTGACCGGACAACGAGATACGAAGGCCGTCCCCTGTGAGCTCATCGAGAGCCTCACGGTACCGCTGCCGCACCGCAGGACGCACGTTTGCCGGGAGCGCGCGGCGCGGCTCGAGGGAGATGAGGCGTTGGATGTCGAGTCCCATGTCGCCCGCACGTTGAACACGTTCGTAGGCCTGACAGCGAAGCAGGTAGAGGCGGACCAGCTGCTCGCGGGTCAGAACTGGCGCGGTCTCGAGTGGCTCGAGGAGCTCCACGGCAGCGGCGAAGTCTGCGCTGTCGAGCTTTGCAGTCGCCATATCGAGAATGTCATCGACCGATGGAGCTGCAGCGCGCGCTCCGCGACGCTGCGCCTCGGCCGCGGTCGCATCAAACAGCACCCCGCCTGCCGCGAGCAACGCGGCGAACGAAATCCACACTGCGACGGAACGGTCCGGCACCGCTGCACCCTACCACGCACACGTCGCAGCGGCAGTTTCTGCGACGCCGTCAACGAGGAGCGACGCTCTCGCGATCGGGACAGCCTTCTCGGAGTGCGTCGTCCGTGCCTTCTGGGGCTGGCTCATCTGGGCAGAAATCGCGGGCGTCTTCGACACCGTCGCCGTCGCGGTCCGCGAGCGGGCACCCGAAGCGTTCCGGGTCCCCTTGGTCGCCAGGCCTGGCATCCGGGCACATATCAATGTTGTCCGTGATTCCGTCACCGTCAGCATCGCCTGCGGGGCAACCGTGCCGCGAAAGATCTTCGTTTCTCCCCGACGAGCGGTCCGGACACTCGTCGACCGCGTCATTCACGCCGTCGAAATCGTGATCGAGAGTTGCTGCTCCGGCGCGGGCGTTGCCGCCGAATCCTACGCCGAGTCCCACGTCCACGTAGATGGGGCCGCGACCATCGCTTCCTGGCATCCACGACACGCGTGCCAGCGGGCCCACGCGGAAACCGGGTCCGATCGCCAGCTCGTATCCGATTCCGATGGAAGGCGAATGGCTGTCCCCGCCTGAGGCGAAAACGCCGAACTCGTAGCCCACATCGAACCAGAAATCGTTCTGCTCGGGAGCAAGGGCAAGGATGGGCGTGAGGTGGAAGCGGAATGTGGCTCCACCCGCCATCCAGGTCGAGAGATCACGATACTGGGCGCCGGTCACCGTCGAAACACGTCCGCCTATCGTCATACCGAGCCACGGGGCGAAATTGATCTCGGCTCGAAGTGCGAGGCCAGCGCCGATGCCGAAGTTGGCCATGCGCGCCGGCATAGCCATCGCAGCCGTTAGCTCGAAGGCCGGGACGATGACCGGGCGTGATTGTGGCGCGACGTCGACGCCAGCACGTCGTTCGGCGGCTCGCCGCTCCCGGCCAAGGAGGCCGCGAAGCCGCTCTTGTGCGACTGGCAGCGTCGGATGAGTAGCTGGCTGCGTACCTTGAGACGAACTGTTGTTCCCGGACTGATTCGTGCTCGAGTTGTTCCCGCTGGGATTGGTGTTTGTGCCCTGTGTCGGGTCCGAGGTGTTCGTTCCGGTTTGCTGCGTAGAGTTTCCACTGGGATCCGGATCTGGCGTGGAGGTTTCTGTCCGACGACGAATCTCGAACGTTGCTCGCATGGCGCTCGGATCGAGCGGGCATCCGGGTCGAGTCTCGTCGGGGAGATCTCCGGGAGGCATGTCTGGGCAGACGTCAACGTTGTCCGCGATTCCATCGTGATCGTAGTCCGGAGGAGGGGGTCTGAAATCGACGCGACTGTTGGTGCCAAGGCCGATGTTCAAACCGAAAAACAGCACCATCTCGGACGTGCCGCTAGGTCCGGGGGCGTAGTAAAGGCGCGCGAACGGTCCAATGCGCAAGCTTGGCGTGATGCCGACCGCGTATCCCACGCCAAAGCTAAACGCGTGTGCGCTGATCTCTCCAGAGCGCCCAAACGAGTAGTGCGCATCGATCCACCCGTCGTGCGTGTGAAGATTCAGAAGCGGCGTGAAATGGAAGCGCGCACCGAGCACTCCGGCGCCCCAAGGTGCGAGCTGTCCATTTCCCAAGACAGAAAAGAAAAGCTGCGCGCCGGCGAGCACGCCGACATACGCGTGAAGATTAACCTCGGCCAGCGCGGTGATGCCGGCTCCAAATCCACCGCGAAACGCCGGGGCGACCGGACGCCGTTCGATCGGATGAAGCGCGAACAGCTCGATCTCGCCCGAGAGAATCTCGCGCGCCTGAGCGTGCGAGCGCGATGGAGTTGCTCCGAACGCGCAGAGCCCGATGGCTAGCAAAACGCCATGAGAGACGAGGGAGCGAGTACGTTTAGGAAAGCCCATCTGCGAGACGGCCGTAGGCGGCCAAGACACGACGATTGTCGCGTGCCGCATCGTACCTCGCAAACGGAGACTGAAGCTACGTCCGACGTGAGTAGCGCCGAGGGTGGTTCGGGCCTCTGCCAGAAACGCTACGGAGCTGCGGTCTTCGCTGGCCGGACTCTGGCCGGACGGAGGGGAGCCGTTGGCGCCGCTTCCTGAGCCGGCAGCGGCGGCGGCGGTGCAACTTCAGGCAACGTCGCGGCCAGGTCTCGCAGCATCTTGAGCTCAGGCTCGTTCACCCAGCGATCAAGCGAGTCGAGCGCGTTGCGGAAGTACCACGCGTCTTGGTACGTAAACGACAGCGGTTGGTTCCATTTGTCCTTGCCCACCACCACGATCTGACCGTCCGCTCCGACGGTCGCTGTGATGGACAGAGGCGGTCCCGGCGGTGGTTCCGGGGTCTCGACAGCGGGCGGAGCGGCGATCGGTTCTTGTCTCGCAGGCGTTGCCGCCTTGCGCTTGCACGAGAACACGCCGGCTGATGAAAACCACAAGGCCAGAGCGAGAGGGACCAGTCTTCGAAGCATGGCCGAAAATACGACGGGTCTACCTCTACGGACAACCCATGATCTGCTGCGGCGGGTCGACGCGGCCGTTGCTCGAACCCGTGCCCGTTTCGCCGCTCGTATTCAATCCCCAGCACCATCGCGTGCCGTTGGTCTGCGTGCCGCACGAGTGACTGTATCCGCAGGCCACCGTCGCCCAAGTGCCTGGGACTTGCACCGGATCAGCCGAACGCTGCCAGCAGAAGAGTTCATTTGCGCAGGTGAGCGCACACGAAACGTCTGCACCGGAGCTGAGACGCACGAAGTTCGTACGTGCGGCCAATCCGCCGCCGAGCATCTGCGGTGCATCGAAGCTCACTCCCAACTGTGAGATCGAGGAGTTGCCGAGGCGCTCAGAATCGCCCCAACAACGGACGCTCCCGCCAGTGATGCCGCAGGTATGAAGCGCACCGGCGGACACATCCGTCCAATTGGTTCCTTGAACGGCGGTTTCAGGGCCCGTGACCAGAGGCGCTGCTGTGCCGGCGCCCAGCTGACGCACTTGGTTCGATCCCCAGCAATAGATCTCTGCGTCCTCCGTAACGCCGCACGCATGACGACCAAGGACCGCGTCACCTCCGAGACTGATGGACACGAATCGACGGTCGCGCCGAACCGGACGTGGGAGGGTGCTTACTCCGGGCTCGACCCCGAGAATGCCTTGGGGAGAATCCTCGCCAAAGCAATACGCCTGGTGGTCGCGGGCGGAAATCGCGCATGCATGCTTGGGACTTCCGTTCGCGCGTAACCACGGGCCACCGGTGATCAGCAGCGGATTGTTCGGCGGTCGTAGCGCGGCGAGGCCCGTAAGCGCGCGCAGATTTCCCCAGCACCGAAGCTCGAGTGTCGAATCCAGCCCGCATGCGTAGCTGCTCGACGCAAAGATGCGATGGTATCGATGGGTTCCGGTATCGAGCGCGGAGAATGGACTCGCGG
>CAZWQH010000367.1:0-5339 GCA_964635815.1 uncultured Sandaracinaceae bacterium | reverse complement strand
CGGACAGCTTCATGAGGTTGCGATTGGCTGTCCGTGCTGCGCGATGAATCAATGCACGGAACCCGTCGTGAGGTAAGCGTCGGTCGTTCGTCACGACCAGCATCGCGCCATCTTTGGCAAGAACGCGAAACGCAAGGACCAGCGCGGGTTCGTAGTCGGTCGGCCGGAAGGCGCCTTTCTTAGCGCCCGATGACGTGGGCGGGTCGAACACGATCACATCGAACGTTCGCTCGTTCTTTACGAAGTACTCGAGCGTTCGCGTTACATCCTGGGCGATCATCGAATGCGCAGCATTCGACAGTCCGTTCAGCTCGAGGTTCTTCGCAAGTTGATCGAGCGCCTTCTTCGAAACATCGACGCTGGTGCTGCGCTCGCAACCTGCACGCGCCGCAGCAACCGTGAATGCACCCGTGTAGCAGAACAAGTTGAGGAACGACTTCCCTTCGACCCGCTCTTCGAGCTTCCTCCGAGACTCACGTTGATCCGTAAACAGACCCGTGGAGAATCCTTCGTTGAGACGGACTCCGAAAGCGAGCCCTCGTTCTCGAACGACGTGCTCGCCCAGTTGCTCTACCCCGCGAAGCGGCTTCGCCGGTACTCGCTCCGCGATCGACTCCGTTCCCAGACGCGCCGCGGAGCGCGGACGGCGTTTCACGAAGACAGACTCAAATCCCAAACCCTCGATCGCATCCGCGAACGACGTCTCGAGGTGCGCAAGGTCCTCGTCGATCAGCAGAACAGCGCTCGTGTCATACAGATCGACGTCCACACCCGGCAGCCCTTCGCCTTCGCCATGAAACAATCGAAACGCGTTGGTGTCCTTCGACTGTGCAAGAGACCAACGTCGCTCGGCCGCGTGAAGCAGGATCTCCTTGGCCAAGCGCTTTGCAGTCGTATCGGCGCGCCGGATGTCATCGACGTACGCGGACGCGAAAAGTGCGTCGGTTTCGCACTCCACTCGCTGCACGGCTCCGTTTGGCAACGGAAACGCAAGAGCACGTGCGTGCAACGCCATGCGAAACCACGGATCTCCACCGTACAGGGCATCTCCGACAATGGAGGTGCCATCGTGCGAAAGGTGAACGCGAACCTGGTGCGTTCGGCCCGTCTCGATGCGACACCTCAAGAGGCGGGCACCCGTCACGCGATTGACTTCCAGCTCGTCGATCCAGGTTTTGGCGGAGCGTCCGCGATCGCTCGCTTGAACTCGACCGCGATTTCGCTTGGCAAGAGGTGTTTCGATCGCCGAGGTCTTGGCTCGACCCGAGCGCGATGCAGCTTTCCTCGTGACGACCGCGAGGTACTCCTTCTCGACTCGGTGCTCTTCGAACGCGGACTGTAGTGTCAGCGCGCCTACTTTGGTCTTGCTGAAGACCATGACTCCAGAGGTGCCCTCGTCGAGCCGTTGATGAACTCCGAGACGAACCGACTCCTCGCTCACCGAATCCCGGGTCGCGAGGAAAGCACGCGTGCGCAAGACGATGTCGTCTACGTAGCGCTCATCGGGAGACTGGCTCGGCACTCCCGCGGGCTTCGAAACCGCAATGACGTCTTCATCCTCGAACAGAATCGACGATGCGGAGAACGGAACGAATCTCTTCAATACCCTCGCTCGCGAAGGCTCTCGGGAATGAGCGCCGATGGAATACCCGGGCAGATCACCCAGAGCTGATGCGCGGCTCGTGTCGCAGCGATGTGAAGCAAGTGACGAGCCTCGTCATCGAGCGGGTACGACGCAGAGGTCACGTCGAGGAGAATGACATAGTCGAACTCGAGGCCTTTGACTTGGCGAACGTCCGTGACGTCGACGCCCGACTTGAAAACGAAGTCTTGGTTGGCAACGCGCCGAAGATTCGGAACCTCTGCTCGCTGCAAGCCGCGGTAGTACATCTCGGCCTGCTCTGGAAAACGTGCGATGAGCGCAACGGATGCGAGGGGCTCCGCGCGAACGAGCTCGCGCAACGCTTCGCCTAGGAATCCGACCGCGTCGCCACTCTGGGCAAATCGGAAGAGCTCTACAGGAACGCCGCCTGTGCGAGCAGCCTTCGGAATCTCTGCGGGCGCTAGGTGGCCCAGCACAGAGCGCGCAAACCCAAGAATCTCTTCGGTAGATCGGTAGCTCAGTCGAAGGGGCTCGACTTCGATCGCTGCTTCGCGCGAGAGAACGATTCCCGCCTGCTCAAGCACGGTCGCCCAATCGGTAAAGCCGTTGTCCATGAACAAGCGTTGAGCCGTATCGCCCGCGAGCGTCATCGAACGCTCGGGCGTCAAACAGTGCGCGAGCACCGCAAGCTCGATCGGTGAGAGGTCTTGCGCCTCGTCGACGAACACGTGCTCGTAGCGAAGAAACGCGGCCTTCTCGGGCTTCTGCTTTCCTCGCGAAGACTTCGCCGATGGGAGCGCGTACTGCTCCTCTTCCGCGTCGTTTGCTCGGTCGATCTCGGGATCCACGCCCGAATTCCCCGAGCCGCGCGGCTGATTGGATTGCTGCATCTGCAGGCGCGATCCGCGCTGGCGAAGCGGCCCACGTGCTCGCTGCCAAAGTCTGAGCAGCAGGGCGTCGTCTTCGCGATCGAGCAAAGCAGGTTGAACGGTATCCTCGTGTCGGCCGTCAATGCCGACGCTCCGGTCGTCATCATCGTCTTCGCGCGGGTCCTCGTCATCGAGCTCGGCCGCACGCGCGGCGGATTCGTCCGTTCGACCGTCGTGCGGATCCGCCGTGGCGCGCACCGTGTGATCGACACACCAACGCACGAACCGGTCGAGGTCCTCTTGAACGAGCTCGTCGCCAAAAGCTTCCGCAAGCAAAGCCTTGTCCGTTACGATTTCCGCGTAGGCAGCAGCGAGTTGGTCGGAGTTCATTTGCACGCGAACGAGCAAACGCTCGATGGCATGCGCAGTGGCTTGTGAGGCCGCCGGCAAAGTCGTGACTCGCTCGCGCAGCGCGTGCGCGCGAACGGCCAGCGGGCGGCCCTTGGTCTGCGCAATGAAGCGTGTGAGCTCGTCACGTATCTCTGGAGCGGCTTCGGAAACGATTCTCGTAAAATCGTTCTCCATCGTCGCCTCACGACGGCCGAGATAGATCTCCACCGCTTTGAGCATCAACGGATGCTTCTTGACGCGAACCACTTCAGAGGGCGTCTCGGTCGAGTACGCGTCGGGGAGCTTTGGGAAATGCGCGACTCGAACGTCTTCGCACCACTTCTGGTACGTAAGGACCGCCACGCCCTCCACGCCAAGAGCGGGCAAGACACGCGAGATGTACCTCGCAAGCGCCGTGTTGAAGACGATGACGAGCATCTTCGACGGAAGAAACCGCTGGCGCTGAGCGAACGAAAGATACGCCAGACGATGAAGACCAATCGTGGTCTTTCCACTCCCGGCGCCACCTTGAATGACGATCAGCCCGGAGGTGGGCTTGGTCATCAGCTCGAACTGACGCGGATCGATCAGCGCTGCAATCTCCGGCAAGAAACGGTCGGGGCGTCCATCGCCAGGATCTCCGACGCCGAGCTTGCCCGGCGGGCGGTAGTTCGTCGGACGGTCTGCCGCACCAGCACCACCAACCAAGCGCGTTCCAGAAACCGACGCACGCGACCACCCAGTCGAGTCGCGATTCACGAACGTGCCTTGCGGCGCAACGATGCGACGCAGGCGTCCTTCGACAATCGCGAGGCTGCGTCGAACTTCGACTTCGCCTTCGACATCGCGTCCGCCGAAAGTCTCCTCGTACTCGTCGCCTTCGCCGTAACAGTAGAAGAGCCGACTGACCGGAGCGTCTCGCCAGTCAACAATGCTGGGACCCCCGGCTCGGTCTAGATGCGTCGCGCGTCCGATAAGGACTTCGCGAAGCTTGCCGCCCTCTTTGAGAACCAGGCGACCAAAATACGGAGACGACAAGTCCGCCGAGTTCTGCACGACCTCGCTCCGGCGACTTGCGACTTGTTGAAGACGCTCCATCTCCTGAATCAGCGGCGGAACGTCCTCGAGCCGTGCCTCGGAAATCTGGTTCCGCAGGTCGACCAGCTCGCGGTCGTAGTCCGAGGTGACGCGGGCTTCTTGGGGCGATTGTGCGGCCGCGACAGCGCGCTCGAGATTGGTCAAAACCCGGCCGAGCACATGCTCTTCTTCCGAGGTTACGCGGGTAAGATCGGGATCCCCGGTGGCAGCAGAAGTTGCAGTCATGTCGGGCGGGCTCCCCATCAAACGCACATGGGGTAGCACCTGACGAGTGGGGACGCTATTCAGCTTTCATATTCACGAACACAGGCACGTCCTGCATTTCGTGAACGTAAACGCGCCGCGTGACCCGTCGGCCCTCTGAGTCGCGAAGGTCGAGCTCGATGATGCGATTGGCGGGCAGCCGCACACGGCGCAAGGGAGTAGCGCCGAGCGGAACGCCATCGAAGGAAACCTGTGCGGAAGGCTGCGAATCGATGGAAACGTAGCCGAATGCCTCGACCGGCCCACTGCGGGCAACGGAAGCACGCGCCGCGGTTTCAACTGGGGCCGACTGCGTACCCGCAACGAGCATTCGCCCAACGATGAACAGTCCTACGCAGAGCAGGACACCGGCCCCCATCAGGAACCGGTCACGCAATGAAATCCGGTCGTACCAAGCGCGAGGCGCCGTCGAGACAGGAATCGCGCCGCCGGATCCCGTTGCAACGGAACTGGTCCGATGACGCGCCTGCGCGCTCGCATTGCGCGAGATGCGTGGGCTCGAGTGGCGGGGACCCACGTTGGACAAGTCAACATCGAGATCGTCTTCGACGATGACGCTCGAGTTTGCGCTGCCCGCTTTGGGTCGCAACGAATCGTCGGCGAACCGCGCATCCACTGGAACGTGCACGAGACCCGCTGCGGTCGTTACGCGTTGCCTCGGCGCGACGGGTCCTGGGGCTTTGGAGACGCGACCGCTCGTGCCGGGTTGGGCCGGCATTGCGCGAGGATCGGACGTCAGCGCTCGCTCGGACGGGCGAGAAATGGGAGCGGCCCTTGCCGCCGACGAGTTTCCGCCAGAACCAGAAGTCGACGTCGCGCGCCGCACTCCCGAACGCGCTCCCCCAAAAACAGACGTGTCGACCTTGGGTCCGTGCGCAATCTCGTCTGCGAACATCTCGCGCATCAACGAGGCGACATGTGACGACCCCACCAAGGTGGAGGTCGCAACCAGAAAGTGCTCAAGCGCGAGGTGCAGGTCCTCCGCGCTCGCGTAGCGATGTGCTGGATCGCGCGCAGTAGCCTTGGCGATGATCACGTCCAGCCCGTCCGACGCATCGGGCCGGGCCTCCTGCACGCTCGGGATGTAGCCTTCGAGCACGGCGCGCAGCGTATCG
>CAZWQH010000366.1:0-5342 GCA_964635815.1 uncultured Sandaracinaceae bacterium | reverse complement strand
TGGGGTGCGGGGGCACCTCGCCCGTCGTAGCGCGTGTCGTACAGGGCACGGTGATTTACGGAGAGGTCGCTCCCGAAACATACGAGCACTATGTTCGTGCAGAGCTTGCCGTCGCCTCGGCGGTCGAGCTTCCCGAAGTGAGACCTCGACCGGATTCGAATGCACGCATCGCGCTGCGCGAAGGTCATCCGCTACTTGCGTATCGTTTGGTCGAGCGCGCGCTCGTGTCTGCTCCCGCAACCGCGGACGAGGCAGTCTTGAGAGCAGAGATTCTGCACGCCCTCGGACGACGCGACGAACGAGATGCGGTGATCGTCGAAGCTGTGGTCAACGATCTGCTAGACGAAGTGGCCGGCCACACGCTGCTCGATCGCTTTGGCAGTCCGTTGGCGAATCGGTTCAGCGGTGGTAACAATCCATCAGCACGAGCCGAGTCGCTCAAGGCACGCGGGTTGTCGGCGCTGGCAAGCGAGCTTGCTCTGGAGTCAGATTCCACTCGCCAGTAACGCGAGGGAATGTCGCTGCGAGGCGCCCGAAGTTGTCGACCGAAGTCCAGATGGATCCCTCGACCGCGTAGGGGATGATGAACTGCGGGACCTGCCCGCGCTGAAGCGAGGCGAGCGCGGTGTCTGCGGCGCGGCGGATCAACCCCAACATGCTGTCCGGCTCGAGCTCAAGCTGAACGATCGTGCGCAGCGGTTGGTTCGCGGGAACGGTGCGAACGCGAAGGTCCTCGAGGCGCCGTTCTTGCATTGCGACCGACACGAGGAATCGAGTCGCCGCGTACGCAAAGTCATCCAGGTCGCGTATCTCGGGTTCGGTAGAACGGCACGCATTCGGATCCGACCGACAGTTTTGCGGGTCTTCGCAGAACGAAACACACACGGTTCCTACCTGCTGCTCCTCGGCACCTGGATACGCAGTAAACGCTACCAGCGCTTGCACGAGCGGGAGCGGAAACGGATTTCGGTTGGTGATCTCCAGCTCCACGTCGAAACGGAAAACGAGCTGCTCGCGCGCGACGGTTCCAAAGATCGCATTGCAAAGTAGTGCCGGTGCGAACTGCGGGCAGAAGTACGCGGCCAGGTGCTCCGGGCGAGGGTGCGCCGCGAGGCGGACTGACGGTAGCGTAACGCTCGGCGCGATTGGCTGCGAACGCGCGGTTCCTGCGCGGCGGAGGAACGGCGAGCCCGGAAGCACCCCGCACCCGGCGACGGACGCAGCCAAAAACACCATCAAGATCGCTCGGAGTGCTTGCAGCTCCGAGCGCATAGGCACGACCAAGCGCATGGGTGTCTGACGAACGAGAGAACGAAAGATTCGCGAAGAAACTACTGGTCGGGGCGAGAGGATTTGAACCTCCGACTCCACGGTCCCGAACCGTGTGCGCTACCAGGCTGCGCTACGCCCCGAAGGAGGCAGAGAGTGTTGCACGAGTGTGTACGTGTCAAGAACGACCGCCCCAATAAGCGCGGATCCCGCCGAACCACGGAAATAGTGGCGTGAAAGCGGCGGCCCGGGGCAAGCTCTGGCTCATTGTGACGACGAGAAACATCGTGCTTCGCTTCGCATTGCTCGCCTTGCTCCTCGGCACTTGGACTCCATTGGCCGCCGCGCAAGCTTGGGACTTCCTCGGGCGTTCGATCGATCGGGACACTACGCTCGTCGCGGCACGAGAGTTCGAACGATTCGGAGTCTCCGTTACGATCACAAACGACCTTCTCTTCGTCGGACGACGAAACACCTCGTCGCCTAGCAACGGCGGACATGTCGAAGTGTACATCCGCGAAGGAACGAACCCGCCCTCGTACAGGTTCTACACGCGGCTCAGCCAAGAGGATTCGAGCTTTGGCCAAGGTCCGATCGTCACCATCTCCGCGCGCAGCCGGTCGTATGTACTGGTGTCCGCGGCCAATGCCAGCGGGGACACAGGACGCATTTACGGTTACGAGCGAACCGCAACGGGACTAGACCCAAGGGTGGTCATTCAGCTCGACGCGCCCCCAGGTGCGATGGGTTCGCACTTCGGAGAGTCGATGGCCGTTGCGAACGACACCATTCTGGTAGGTGCGCCGCAGTACTCTGACTTCGCCGGAAATCGCGGCGCAGCGTTCGTATTCAAGCTCCGCACAGGTGACGCGGGAATCGATGCATTCGAGCTACAGGACACCATCTTCTGCGGACCGATGCACGCGAGCTGCGGTTTCGCGGTCGACATCCAGAACGACACCGCCTTCGTTTCTGCCCCTGGAGACGGTCTGGATCCGGATGGGGGCAGAGTCATGCAGTTTCGCGTCGGCACGGGAATGACTCCGCGCCCAGAGCGCGAATACAAATGGCGCGATCTCGGCGCGATGGCGGACACTGAATACACGTTCGGCCAGAGCATCGCGTACAGCGGCGGGATCCTGTACATCGGAGACCCGAGCGCGTCGGATGTGCATCGCGGTGGCGGTCGTATCTACGTCGTCTATGACAGCGCCGCCTCGCCTGCGGTTATCGAAGCGCGAAACCCCGACGAACACATCGGTCGCAAGCTCGACTCGCAAGGCTCGGGAGCGCTCGTCGCCACTTCGTTCGGCTCACGCTTTGCCTACGGAGTCCGGCTGTACCAGCACAGAACGGATGGGAGATCGCACACGTTTCCCGAAGTTTTGACGATTCCCTCGATGTCGAACAACGGCCCCCTGACGCTTTCAATGCGCGTCGAGACCTTCTCCTCTGGAGGCGAGAGCTACGAGCTGCTCGTCGGCGATCCCGAAGCGATCCGCGGGACGACCGCCAGCACAGGCACGGCGTCGCACTACCAAGTCGGGTTTCGCAACGGCGAGATGTGCATGTCGGATCCGCAGTGCGTCTCCCGCAGATGCACGCGTTGCTGCAGCGGGCTGTGCCCTCCGCCCGACGCAGGGGTTCCTTCCGACGCAAGCGTTCTCGTCGACGCAGCCGCTCCGGTCATCGACGTCCCGACCATCATCGATTCCGCTCCCGGACTCGAAGCCTCCGCACCAGACGGCAACCTACCTTCGCCAGACGTATCGACTTCTCCCGATGTTGCAGAGACCCTCGACTCCGCGGTGCCACAACCGGACGCAACCACCATTGCTGACGCCGGCTCCGGCTCCTCGATGGACTCGAGCACCCAGCAAGACGCCTCCCCCGCCATCGACTCAGCCGGCGGCACCCGCCCTCGCACACCCACCAACTGCTTCTGCCACGTCGCTGCACCCGCACGCACAAGCAACGCCCCTCTGCTCGCTCTGCTCGTCGTCGCAATCGCACTCGGCGCGCTCCGCCGCGACCGCCGCTAGCACGACAGTTTGTAAGTCGTGTTGCTTCGGTCTTGAGCCTGAGCCGCCAAACTCACGTGCTCTAGGCCGTTTGCTTTGACGTAATTCTGAGCGCGCCCGCACTCGCGAGGCCAGAGCGTCGCGAGGGCGTCGAGAAGAGGGAGGGCGAGCGAGGCGTACTGTCTGTACGTTGAGCGAAGCCCGACCGCTAGATCGACGACCGCAGCAGCTCTGGCGCTACAACACGAAGTCGGCGGCTTCCAGTATTTCGACGACCCGATAAAGAAACGAATTCGCCGCAACCCCATCCACGATCCGATGGTCGTACGACAACGCCATGAACATGACGGGATGAATCGCCATCAAGTCCTCTTCCTCGTGCTCGACGACGACGACGCGTTTGGTGATCTCGCCCATGCGAAGGATTCCAACGTTCGGCTGCGAGATGATCGCGCCGCCGACAAGATTTCCTTTGAGGCCGGGGTTCGAGATCGTGAACGTCTTGCCTGCGAGGTCGTCGGGCGCAAGCTTGTTGTCGCGAGCTTTCTTCGCAACTTCGTCGATTCCTCGCGCAAGGCCGCGCACGGTTAGCTCGCTTGCATTCTTCACGACCGGAACCACAAGCCCCTCCGGAGTGTCGACCGCGATGCCGAGATTCACTTCTCGGATGAGTGCGTACGCGTCGTCAAGCACGCGAGCATTCAGGGTGCGGTTCTCGACGAGCGCACGCGCAACAGCAGCAGCGACGAACGACAAGAATGTGAGGTTGACTCCTTCAGCCTTTAGCGCCGCTTTGTGCGCATCACGGAACTTCGATGTCTTATGAAGATCGCACTCAGCGAACGTCACGACGTGGGGCGCGGTGACCTTGGAGTACACCATGTGGTCGGCGATGATCCGACGACGACGAGAAAACGGGACGATCTCGTCGCCGGGCTTCGGTTGATAGGCCGGAACCGAAAATGCGAGTGCTCGCGTCGGCGTGAAGAGAATCGGAGACGGCCCAGGGACGCCGGCAGAGCCGTTCGGAGGCGGGAGTGCCGGGCGAGGCGCAGGCGCGGGAACGCCGACCGCCGTGGTCACGCCTTGTGGTCGCGGTGCGAGAGGTTGGTCCCGTGGCTGGATCTCTCGAGGCTGCGGCAGCGTCTGACGCATGACGTCGTCGCGAGTGACGCGACTACCGTCCGTGGAGGCAACGCTGCCGATCGGAATATCGTGCTCGCGCGCGGCTCGACGCGCGGACGGAGTTGCGCGCACGTTGGTCGTCGACGCGGATCCAGAGGACGCGCCTTGCTGCGGGCTCGGTGCTGCGAGAGTTCCCAGATCCGGAATTTTTGCAGGAGGTGGAACTCGCTCAGGAGCAGCGGCGTGAGGAATGCCCGGGGCAGCGCCCACCGTGGCGTTCTCGTCGATCTCGCAAAGCGGGCCGCCAACCTTCACGGTCGCGCCCTCGCTCGCCAGCAGCTTCGTGATCACGCCAGAAACGGGCACCGGAACTTCGCTGTCCGCTTTGTCCGTCAGGATCTCCACCAACGGGGATCCCTTCTCAACGCGTTGACCGATCGCAGCGTGCCACTTCCCGACTGTGCCCTCGACGACGCTCTCGCCCAGCGAGGGCATCGTCACAATACTCGCCATGACTCCTCCAGGAGTAGGTAACTGGCCGCCGTTGTAGCGCTCGATTCCCCGAGAATCAACGACGAGATACAGCAGGTTAGGTTAGTGCGGCCAAATACACGTCATTGTTTTACGAAGTCTACGTCCGCAGAGTAGTTACACCCGGTCGGCGGCACGGCTGCGCCTATTGCAGCGACGCAGCGATCCACGTTTCCGCCCGGAGCCGCGGTCACGCGAGACATGAGCCTCAGGGAGAACCGGTTAGTGCCAAGGATGTCGCCCGTGGTTTCGTTTCGCACTTCGATCTGACAACCTTCGTGCTGAACGGGTGTGAGCGAGGTGAAGAACACGATTCGGTTCCCGGTAATGGCCCCGCGAAGCAGCTGTAGCGAGAACTCGCCGGTGCTCGTGACGGCCACGTTGACTTCGGATCCA
>CAZWQH010000365.1:0-5353 GCA_964635815.1 uncultured Sandaracinaceae bacterium | reverse complement strand
GCGTCAAGCAATCCAGGGATTCCGTCTCCCAACGCAAGAGAGCGCCGTTGCGTGTCGGGTCCGTCGGTGACACTCTCAGTGTCATGAAGGAAGTCAACGCGGTGAGTCTAAGGCAGTCTGTATCGAAGATTGCGGCTGCTCTTGAGCGAACCGGCGAGCCGATCATGCTCAAGATCGCCAACCGACAGGTCGGCGTAATCGTTTCGCTGAAGGATTTTCGCGAGAGGTTCGTGCTCATGAACGCGGAACACGAACGTCTCGCGATCTTGGATGAGATTGAACGTGACCAGGTCAAATCGCCCGTCTCCGTGGACACAGCGCTACGTCAGATCAGAAAATGAAGGAACGCTACGTTGTCGATGCGTCTGTTGTCCTTCGGTGGTTTGTTCGCGAACAAGAGACGCCTCGCGCGATGGAATGGCTAGAGCGGTTTGTTCGAGATCCCCACTTGTTGATCGCGCCTGACCTCTTGCTCTTCGAGGTCTACGGTGGGCTCGCGCGGCTACAACCCCGTCGCGATCCGAAATGGGCCGAGAGGTCGTTCCTGCGATTTCAGCGCCTTGGGGTTCGCTTGATTCCTACGACACGGAAGGTGTTCTTGCGTGCCCTTGAGCTTTCCTCCGAGATGAAGCTCGGCGGATATGACACGGTCTACCTTGCGCTCGCGGAGAGCTTGGACGTTGCATGGCTCACCGCGGACGCGAAGGCGGTGCGTCGGATGGGGCGAGATCGGCGCGTTCTCCAGCTCGGCTGAGGTTAGAGCGACGATCCGTGATCGCGTAGCGCGCGTTTGTGCTCCGGCGCATCAGCTCACTGGCCCACGTATCGTGCGCGCGGTCGGAGAATGTAGCCCGCTTCGCGTTGTTCGAAGACCTGTGCAATCCATCCCGCGAGGCGACCCACCACGAACACGCGTGACGCGGCTCCTCGTGATGCGCCGAGCGCGCGCATGACGACCGTGAGCGCGAAGTCGATGTTCGGGTACTCGTTGCTATCTTCTCGAGCGATGCGCGCAACTTCGAGGGCGATGCGTGTTTGAGCCCTGTCTCGCGTGAGCGTCGGCAGAAGCTCAAGAAGTGGGCGCGCTCGGGGGTCACCGTGCGGGTACAGGGTGTGTCCAAATCCCGGAATGCTGCCGGTCACGCCTCGAACGGCAGCAATAGCTTTGACGACATCCCGCGCTCGGGGGAGGGAGTCGAGGAAGTCGAAGACCTGGGTCGAGGCGGTTCCGTGTTTCACTCCGGACGCGGTCATCAGGGCTGCCGAGATGCACGCGTACAGAGAGGCGCCGCTGGACGCGGTGATACGCGCGGAGAAGCTCGACGCGTTAAGTTCGTGATCTGCAACAAGCACCAGAGCTCGGTTGATCGCCTCATTCACGCGCGGCTCGTCGGGTAGCAAGAGACTTCGTGCGAGCGCTTTCGAGGTCGCAACGCCGAGCGTCTTGAACGACGACGCGATCCCTCGAATCACACACTGCGCTCGCTGAACCTCGTTCGCGAGCACCCCGACTTCGTTTTCACGGTCTGAACTTGATGCGTACGCAAGCGCGACGAGCGTGCGCTCGAAGAAATTCAGAGCGTCGCGTTTCTGCGCGAAGTGTCGGGTAGCCCGCCTCACCGCGCGTGCATCGAACGGACAACTGCGTGTGCTCCATCCAGGAGCGTTCTCGTTTCCGGTCCACAAGAGCGTTGCAACGCGTTCAAAGTCTGTTCCATCCGTCGCGAGCGTGATGGCGGATCGGCCGCGGTATCGAATGTCGTTGAGCTCGATCTTCGTGATCGCGGTATCGAGGACAGGTTCGCCAAAACGCATCGCGCCTGCGGCCACGGCCGTGTGGCCCGCCCGTGCCGCGCTTCGAGCGCGGAGTCTGGCAACGTCCTCTCGCTTGAAGCGGCTTCCGCTTGCTCGCGCGGTGCCGTGACTGCGAAGCAGACCGCGACTTACGTAGGCATAGAGAGTTTCTACGCGCACCCCCAGCACCTTGGCGGCTTGCTTCGTTGTGAGAAGAGCAGCCGAATCAGAGCTGAGTGCAGGGGTCATATCTCACCGCATAGCTTGTCGGGCTGCTGCGCCGGCGGGATGGTCTGTTGTCGCGAGTGTGGATTGTCGAATCAATATTGATTGCAGCGTCCATGGCTCCCAGCATACGTCTATGGACAACGCTGACCAGGTACATGAAGGCCTCGAAGGGATTGCAGTAGCGCGAACTCGCTTGTCCGATGTCGATGGCGAAGGGGGCAGGCTGATCATTGCTGGGAACGACGTCGAACGCCTCGCGGTCTCGGCATCGTTCGAGGATCTCTGTGGAATCCTCTGGGAGACCGACCCTAGCGGTGTTCGCGACGCGCTTGCTGAGGGGAGGGGCGCAGCGTTCGAGTGCGTGCCCCGATTGGGCACGGCGTTGGCGCTTTCAGACCCGATGGACTCGCTGCGCGCTTGCGTGGCCACGCTCGGTGCTCAGTTCGATTCGCCGGAGATGCTATCCGGAGCGATTCCCGTGCTAACTGCTGCGCACGCGCGGCTCCAGCGACACGAGAAGCCGATAGCGCCTGTCTACTCCAGCTCGCATGCGAGCGACTACTTGGCGATGCACGGCATCGAGGATGCGACGGGCGCGTTCGCGAAAGCAATAGCGTCGTATCTGGTCACGGTTTCCGATCACGGCATGAATGCCTCGACGTTTACTGCGCGTGTGGTCGCCTCGACGGGTTCGGACCTTGTATCCAGTGTCGTTGCGGCCATAGGCGCACTGAAAGGCCCGCTTCACGGTGGTGCGCCCGGCCCTGTGCTGGACATGCTGGACCAGGTTGGATCAGCTGAACGCGCGACCGCATGGCTCGAAGGAGAGCTAACAGCGGGTCGTCGCATCATGGGAATGGGACATCGCATATATCGAGTCCGCGACCCGCGGGCGGCAGTGCTCGAGGAAGCGATTCAGCGCCTGGAAGCGAGCGGCAAGGTGGATGTGAGTCGTTCTCGCCTCGCGCTTGCACGGGGCGTGGAACAAGCAGCGCGCGGTGCGCTCGCTCAGCGACATCCAACGCGCCCACTTCACGCTAACGTGGAGTTCTACACTGCCGTGCTGCTCGATACGATTGGGATCCCGCGCACACACTTTAGCTCCACGTTCGCAGTAGGTCGCGTCGCAGGTTGGTGTGCGCACGTGGCCGAGCAACGTACGACCGGCCGCCTCATTCGGCCCGCGTCCGTCTACACCGGTCCGATTCCGAACATGCGCATCAAGAACTGCTGAAGGGTCTCAGTCTTTGCTCGACGCGAAGAACGATCGAACGGCTCCGGCTTCGCACACGGAGCCGCCGCCTGGGGCACCGTTCGAGTGATGCCAGGACGATGTCGTTCCTTCCCGGACAATCGAGTACGTGACGATCGAGTAGTCACATTGAGCGTGCTGTCTAAAGCTGGCCTCCAAGCAATCTCCACGGCGCTTGCGGGCTTCCAGTCCGCGCTTCGCGACGATTCTCGCGCGTTCCAGCTCGGCGATGATCGGCTTGCACAGGTTTGCCAAGCGTAGCTCCGCTTCGATTGCGAGAAGACGTTCAAGCTCAGCTTTGTTCGCCTCGATCCTCCGCACCTCCGCTTCGAGAGCGGGATTTCGCGTGCTCTGCGTCCCGGACTTTCCTCGACAGTAGTAGAGCATTCCGCCCAACGTGATCGCGGTGCTCCCTAGCCCAAGCGGACGACGGCTGAGGGCGTTCATGGCGGTTCCTGCCGCGTCGAGCACCGTCGCGGCCTTGAACAACCTGCACACCGTGCTGGAGGAGTCCGAGCGCTCTCCACCTGAGGCGAGCTCCTCGAACGCGGAACTGCGCCAATCGCGCAGCAATAGATGCGCGTCGTCTGCGAGATCTCGTTCCGATTCGGTTTGGACACCCGAGAGTTGGGGCTCGGAGCCATCGAAGGGCACAGTCGCGGACGCATTCGCAAACTTGACGATCGCGCGCGCTTCGCTCAGCTCGATGGTTGCGGAGACGCCCGTGGCAAACGCGATTTCGTATCGATCGTCCCCGAGCTCGAGGAGCGTCAGATCGCCAGACCCGTCGGCGCGGCCGTCCGAGAACGAGCCGAGCACGGCGGTCTCGCGAGGCGCATCCGCAGCAGCACAGCCGAGCAGACCTAGACACACAACAATCAAAGCAATCGTTCGCATGAGTCCTCCTCCCGACGATTCGGTGATCGGACTCCCGCAAAGGCTGAGCCAGCCGGAACCAACGGGAATGCCAGGGGTTTTCGCTCTGATAATCCTCGAGTGGTGACCTCAGCCGCCGCCTTCAGTGATACGTGTTAGGCGCGGAGGATCGCTCTGACGTCAGGTCTATCGACCGAGGAGGAGCACGCGCGTTCGCACGTGATTCAGCCGCTTCGCGAGTCGTCGTGCGCGAGGGACGGAGATCTGCGTCTCCGTCCACACGACCTCTCCATCCGCGAGCTCGATCGTGATCTGCGCCTCGTGACTCGAACTCTGCGCAGCGCCGAACGTACGAACCTCTGCCCACGGCCAGAGACGCTCACCCGTCGCAGACCCGACGACCAGCGAATCGAGACGGGCACCGATGAACGCGTCGTTCCGCATCAAGCGTTGCAACCGAATGATGGCGGACAGTGGCCCGGCAACCGTCATTGCGCCGCCGATGATTCCGAGCGCAACTCGAACGTTGACGTCTGCTGCTCCTCGCCAAGCGAACGCAACGAGAAGACAACCTGCGATTAAGAACAGCGCGCTCGTAACGAGCACGGCTGCGATCCGTTTGCCATCACTCGGTCGATACCAATACAAGAAGCCACCGCGCGTCATACAGCCGTGCTCATTGTGGAGTGGTCGCGAGCGCGCCGTCTAGCTCCGCAATGTCACTGTTTCCGGGATCGAGAAGCCGCGCGCGGCCGATCTCGCGTCGAGCTCCCTCGTAGTCGCCATCGCGCAACCGCTGCCGCGCGCGAGAAATAGCGTCTTTCGCGGCTTCCTCGCGTTCGAATGGGCTCATCGTGATGGGATCGATCTCGGTGGCGGTATGCGCGTCGGCATCCGCGAGCACTGTTACCGTTGCGCTCGCATCCGCCTGCGCGTCCTTGTTCGTCGATGTTCTGGCCGCATCGCTCGCATCCGCGAGCTCCGTGGTTGCAACCGCATCGACCGATGATGCGTCGCTAGCTATCGATCCATCGAGTGGGATCAAGAGTAGCGGTGACTCGGTTGGATCGGTTCCCATCGCATCGAGTCCCCCGTTCGCGAGGAACACTCCACCTCCAGCTAGCGCGCAAGTGCCGACAAGCAGCGCGAGCATCGTGCGACGACTCGTGGGCGCAGCAATCGCAGCCGGAGGTCGGTCGGTCG
>CAZWQH010000364.1:0-5439 GCA_964635815.1 uncultured Sandaracinaceae bacterium | reverse complement strand
TTTCAGGTTTGAATTTCCCATAACGCATTTCCCATAATCTGAAACGTGACGCCAGTGCCGCATGGTCGTCACTCATTCTTCTCTCCCTTCACGCTGCGCGGGTGCGATGCGAAACTTCCGCCGCCTCCACCCCACTGCACATAGAACCGTAACGCATGGTCAGTCCTTTGGTGGGGGAGCCCAATGTGTTGGTTCCGGAACGCGCCTTTCCTGGTCCACGCACATCCATCCAGTCGCCGTGAAACCAGGATCAACAATCCCTGTGATCGGGTGCGGCTGCGTGTCTGGGAATGTTACGGTTTTCCACACTGCATCGCCCTCAAAGATCGTCACTCCGGAGTGCACGCGGCGATAGCGGATCACCCTCCCATCCTTCGGCGCGGTGTCTATTGTTTTCCACTCAGTCATTCACTTCCCCCCCCCCTAAGAGCTTGTCGACATTTTGGATGACGACTTGCGGGTGCAGCGTCCCGTTGAGCGCTTGCGTGCGTAGGTAGTTGAGCGTGCGCTCGAAGCGCTCGCGCTCGTAGTTGCGGGCGTGGCGCATGATGGCGCGCAGCTCTTCAAACGACAAAAGCTTGCAAGCGCGAGCGCACAGCGGATCGTCTCGCAATCCCTGCCAGTCGGAAGTCTCCATTCACGTCCCCTCCTTAGCTGCACGGATGGCGGAAGAGAGGGCGCGGAGTTTGTAGTTGCCGCCAAGATCGCGCCCGCCATCGCCTTCGCTCAACGCGCGTTCCAGCGCCACACCCATTTCTATCGTCACCCCCTCGGCCAGAGCGTCGATGACGGCGAGGGCGATCCCGGTGACGTCGAGCGTTTCCACGCCGCGCGATCCATCGCCGCGGACCTGGTCGGCAATCTCATCGGAAGCCGCCCTCGCGCACTTCTCCACGATGTCCATGGTCTAATCCTTCCCTGCTGGCGGGGTGGTGAGAGCGGCGAGGCGATTGTATTTTTCCTCGGTTGAGTGCCCGTCCCACGGTTTCGCATACGGGGGCAGCCCCTCGAATAAATACGCCTCGCTGTCATGGAAGTGCCACGACACTTGCCCCGTTGGCAGGTCGACGTAGACACACTGCTCCCATGTGATGTCCCAGCCCGGAATGCTTGTGCGCGCGACGCCGCTCGGAAATAGACGAGCAAGCGCAGCCACAAGGCGGTTCCGCTCCGTGTACACCGCCTTAGTGGTAACTTGCGCGATCATTTCGATATCAGCTTGCGGGATAGCCGCCTCCACCCGCGCCTTTGCCTCTGCTAGTTCGCGCTCAAGAGCCTCGCCACGCTCAATCTCTGCGACCAACGACGATTTAAGCGCTGCCGTTTCTTGCTGCTCCAAGCGCCACTTCTCGTTGATATGGTAGCCAAGCTTGTTAACCCGATCCAACTCTTCCGCCTGTTGGTCGACAAGGGCGAGAAGAAACTTGAAGCGTCGCTCGGTTTCCGCAGGGCCGCCCCACCGCGCGAAGTTGCGGTCCACGTCAATGCGGATCGCGTCGAGAGGGTCCGCCGGCATCCGCTCTGGGGTGGTGTCAGCCATTAGTCGCCTCCCATCGAAGCTGCATCAGCCGCCGCTTGCGGGTCACGCCCATCCGCAATAGCCGCGTCAGCCGCATCGTAATAGCGCAATTTCCAATCCGGACACTCAACCCCGACACTGGCGTACGCAGCCTTGAGCGCCGCGCTGCATGACGGGGCCTCGATACGTTGCCACGACTTGCCCCAGGCTTCGGTGAGCCCACCTTGCGCGCGGAAGAATGAGCCCTCTTTAATGTGAACTGTTGCGCCCTTGGGCTGAAACGGATGTTGCCACGTGTCGATTGTCACGAAAAATTCAGCCATTAGCCTTTCCTTTCTTGCGTCCTGATGAGAGAGCGGCGCGGGCACGATCTAGGCGTTCGATTTCAGCAATGATGAGCGCACCTCTTTTTCAAGTACGCACTGCTCCACAATATCCATGGCGTCGTCGTTGACGCCGTAGTCGCAATCGCCGCATTTGGCGCAGATATTGACCGGCACAGAGCACGAGCAATCGCGCTTGCAGCTAGCGTTGCGTCCGCCGATGCTTTGCCAATCATGCCCAGCCTGACGACACGGTCCGGCGGCAACTTCGCGCTGCAACCGCTCCACTTCCGCCTTCGCAGCTTCTAGCCGCTCCAGGAGGTCAGCCATCAGCCCTTCCTTTCTTGCGTCTTGGAGAGAACGGCGCGGGCTTGATCGTGCCACCGCAGAAGGTGGCCTATCGCTATCCCAAGCTCGCGATCTTCCTTTGGACCGTGCTCACAAACCTCCGCGAACTCTTCGAGACGGAGCCTCGTTTTGTCGCTCAGCTTCTTCCCCAGCACCTCCCGCATCTCTGCAAGAGAGCGGAGGGCGGTGAGGATTTGCGGGAGGTGGTTGCGGAGGTTGGTCGCAATCTTTGCGTTGGCAACGGCCTGAGTTTTTGTCGGCGAGTAGTGTTCTCCGCGAGCCCACGAGCGCTCGTCCCAAACCACAGACTCTAGACCGTCGATGTCTGGCCCTAGAATTGCCTTTTCCTCGACTCGCCACGGCCTCGGCGTCGCCTCTTTCTCAAGCCGTTCCAACTCCGCAAGTAGCCATTGCGCCTCAGCGCCAAGCGGTGCGGTGTCTGTGGTGTCAGTCATCAATCATCTCCCTCGACAACGGCAATGGTGCCATTCGGCAGGACTGGAATAATCGCCTCAGTCCAAAACAGGCAGAGCGTAGCTGAACATGGAAACACTTCGCCGTCGCCGCGAAGCAGCCACGCCGTCTTTCCATCGCTCGCCCAAATCCACTTACCTTTTGGCGTCGGCTTCGAGCGGTCGTTCCATTCCGCTGGCGCTGGCGTGGGTGCGGTGTCGGTGGTGTCAGTCACGGTGCGACCCTCTCCTTCTCAATTCGATGTTCAGCGAAGACAGCAGGGCCAATAGCGCCAACGCCTCGCCTGCACCGTCTTCGCCGTAGCGAAGCCGAAACGCAGCAACGACGATCTGCTCTTCCTCCGTCAGGTTCGTCTCAAGCGCTTCTATTTCTTGCGCTGGGGGCAATGCGGTGTCGGTGGTCATGGGGTTGTTACCTCCGGCTTGTTGCGTGCCGCCGCCTCATACGCATCGCGAATTGCCGCTGCGATCATCGGTGCAACATCGAGCGGAACCTTATCAGCAATACACCCCGCATTCGTGTAGACGCGGGTGTTGTTGCCCTCTTCGGATAACAGATACAGGCTGGCGTGCTTGCCGCTCGTGTCTGGGAAAATCGCTATGTGCGCCATCTTTTTACCTCCTCGTTTCGCAGTTAGGCCGCGACTGGCACGCCGACCATCCGCAACACGTCGTCGCGCAACGCTTCGGCCTTCATATGGTTCACCCACTGCTCGCAGATCACGCGGCAGCAACGATCAAAGAATGCGTTGAACTCGGCCTGGTCCATCTTCGCGAAGCTGATCGACTTCGGCAGGCGGTAGGTGTCCGTCTTACCGCGAACCGTGGTGAAGTGGCCTGTGGCGATCTTGAGCACGTCGGATACGTTCTCAGGCGTCACGTCGATCGCGTTGGCGATCTTCGTGCACAGCGCCCAATAGAGCCTGTGGTGCTGTAGGTTCCGGGGACGCGTGATTTCCACCGCCACCACGGCACCAAAGGTGACACCGCGCAGGGCGTCTTGTGCCATCTCGTCGTCAGGCTCTAGGCCGATAAAGGTGCGGCGGAAAAAGACCTTCGTCATAGATCACCCCGCGTTAAGCACGTTCAGCCGCTCGGCCGTTGCGTTGATCCTCGCGTCAAGCGCTTCGAACTCATCCGGGACAACGGCCTTCAGCTTCTCGACCGTGGCGCTATTCTTCTCGATCCACGTCTTCAGCCCGAGCGCCGTGTCGAAACCGGCCAGCGTCGCGTGCGCGTTGTTCGCCCATTCGCGAGCCTTCTTGATGCCGTCCGCTTCGTTTTTCCGCCCGGCCATGGTCTGTTGCGGTGGCGGCGGGTCGTAGCTGGCGCCGTTCGACGGGCGGCCGACGGATGCGGCGCTGCCGTCGTCGTCCTCATCCGCGACAACACCGACCATAGCTGCAAGCGCATAGCGGCGAGCGTAGGTCAAAGCCGACCCAAACCCCTGCGGCGTCTGCTGCTGCGGGCGAAGCGGGTAGCGACCAGTGATGCTTTCGCCAGACGCGTGAAGCAGCATCGTTTCAAGCCACATGTCGCTGGCGTCGAAGTCCGTGCGCTGAACGACGCTAAGGCCGTTCTTCGTCAGCGCCGATCGGCACGCATCCCACACGCTCGTCAGGTCCGCATAGCTCGATTTGAAATGCGGGTTTTTGCTGTCTTTAAGCGCCGCCTTCACCTCGGATTGAGCCTTCGCCATTGCGCTCGCAAGTTCCTTCATCTTCGTCTCCCGTTGAAAAAGTCACACTCTCAAGTTCTTCCAGCCGCTCGCGCGTCGATTGGATGACGCGGCGCAGCACTGCGTTCGCTTCCTTCACCGCCTCGGCCTTCGTCCGGTGCCATTGACCAGCCTGAAGGATCGTTCCCTTGAGCCTTCCGCTGGCAACCACGCACCAAGACGCGTTGCCCGGGAACTCCCAGGCCGTCGCCTCTTCGATGCCTGACGACAGGCACCAACGCGTGCACCAGATCGGGAATGGTTCGCTCATATGAGCCCCTTGTCCTTCGCCAACCATTCCGGCATCACCATCACGGATGAGCGCTTGCGCGGGTCGTCACTCGGATGGTGCTCGACTTGCGATTTCGGCAACCATGCTTCTTTCACACCATCACTGATGTGGAACGCCTTTTCTGTTTCGCGCAAAACTTCACAAGCGATTTCGATCATGGGTTTACTCATGTCCGACGCTCGACCTTCCCGTTCATCTTCCGTCGCAATCCCTTGGCAAACCCGCGTGACTTGATCGACCCTGCCGGCCGCTCCGTCACCCGCGCCACGACTGCCGCATGAGCCTCACGCGCTTTCGCGATGCGCTTGGCCTTGCAATTGGCGACGTGCTCGCGCGCGGACTTCTTGGCGTGGCAGGCGGTACAGATCGGGCGTAGGTTGCCCGTCTCGTGTTTGCCGCCGTCGACCAGCGCAAGATGGTGATCAACGTCGCAGCCCTTGATATAGATCGCGTTGTCGCAACCTGGCGCCTGACAGCAGACAATGGCGCCGTGATCTTCGAACACTCGGAGCCGCATGGCGGCGGTGATGGCGGGGCGCTTCACAGATCATCCACCTTCCCAAAGGCGCCGCAGTAGCCGCGGCGCTCGTCAAGCGGGTTAGTCGATGCCGCCGCCCAACGGAAAGCCATGCACTTAGAGCCGATGCACATTGCTCCAGGCGGGGCGCCGATCTGGCTGCCCACACGATGCTGCACACGATTAAAAGAGAACGGGACATTGCTCCCGCCCTCTGCCACCATCGCAAACGGGCACCACCGCTCCGCCG
>CAZWQH010000363.1:0-5442 GCA_964635815.1 uncultured Sandaracinaceae bacterium | reverse complement strand
GCGTCAGTACTTCTCCCGTCTGCCCATCGATCTTGACGAGATGTTTGCCGCGGTGATTTCCGACCCCACAAGTGACCGTTCGCCCAGCTCATCCCCGACACTCCGTCATCGGGCAGACGTAGCTCGTCGAGGATTTCGCCAGTCTTCGGATCGACCTTGCGCGCGCGATCTCCACCGATCTGCCAGAGATGGCGGCCATCAAACGCCGTCCCAGCGTCCGCGGGAAATCCGGTCAGGGTGTGCAGGATCTGCCCATCACTTGGATCGATGCGGAGCAGCCGGGGCACGCTACCGTCAACCACCCACACCGCGTGTCCATCCCACGTGACGCCATGCATCTGGCCGACGGGTAGGGAAAACTCGCGCAGAACTTCCGTTCGCTCGGTCGGGGGCATCATTCCTCGCTTCTACTACGGCCGTGACGTGTTGGTTATGGGGTAGAAGCCGATCAGCGTGAACCGCTCCGAGCAAGCAGCGAGCCCCCTCGAAGAACGGCTTCCGCGTCGGCCACCAACGGTCCGTTCACGAAACGCTGCGTGGCAAACTCACCGTGAACGTCGTTCCACGGCTACCGGACTCGACGTCGAGCGTTCCTCCGTGGGCAACCACGATTGCGTTTGCAATGTACAGCCCCAACCCCGCGCTCCGGAGATCTCGCGACTTCGTACCAACCGAGTCGAGCTGGCGAAATGGATTGAAGATCTCTTGCAACTGCCGCTTCGTGATCGCGGGTCCTTTGTTGTGCACGGCAAGTACGACTCGATCGGGCTCGCCGCGGACTGCGAGCTCGACCGGGAGGTTGTCCGATCCGTGCTGGTGTGCGTTGCCCACCAGATTGGACAGCACCTGGGCAATGCGGTCGCGATCCCACTGGCCTCGCAGATCACCGCTCGCCTCGACGTTCACGATGCACCCCGGGTGAAATGCGGTGATCTCGTCCGCTGTCTGCCGACAGAGCGTATCCAGATCCATCTCTGCGCGAACGACCGGGATCCCCGCTCCGAGTCGGGTCCGCGTGAAGTCCACTAGATCGTCAACCATTGCGATCATGCGCGTGCCGCTGCTGAGAATGCGGGCCGCTGTTCTCTTGTGCCGCCAGTCCGGTCCTTCCTGCGTCATCATCGTCGAGGCCGACATCATCATCGCTCCCAGCGGGCTACGCAGGTCGTGACCGAGAACGCCGAGAAAGAGATCTTTCGAGTACTCGACATCCTGCGCATAGCGGGCGAGCGACTCCGCGAGCATTTGGTCGATTGCCTCATTGAAGCGGGTCACTTCAACGAGACTCGTCCGACTGATCTCTCCCTCTGCTTCGGAATACAGGCGCAGGACACTCGCACGCAGCGCGCGGAACTCCGAGACCATCTGCACGAGTGTGTACCCGGTGGCTGCTCGGTCGGTCCCGTGCGCATTCGCCGCGGTGTCGCTGTCCACGTGCGCGTCGTCTTTCCCCTTGGACTTCTCCGCCTGCTCCCGCTTGGTTTGCGGAACACTCAGATCGACAGCAATCGCCCTCAACATCCCTTCGACGTGATCGCGACGCGCGTCGAGATCCATCGTGCGCGCGGCCGGCAGGCAAGTTTTGGCAAACTCTTCCCACTCCGCGACGATCTGTTTCGATGAGGAAGTGAGAAACTCGGCCAGTCTCATCTTTCGCTCGCTGGTGACGTCATGAGCAAAGCTACCGCGGTAACGCGCAGGGGCAAACACAGGCTATTCGAGTCGGCGTCATCAGCAACCCCTGCGCCTCCAACTCCTGAGTTCGAGTACGCTCGATCTGACGCGCGACCGCGAGGCCCTGTCGATCTCCGGCACAGTCAATTTGGCTGGCCCCAGTCTCCGCTGCATGTCGGGGTGGACTCAACTTGAGCGGGACGGTTCCCACGAATGGCGTTTGCCCAGTTGATGCGACGTTCAAACTCAAGAAGAGCGCCATGCAGCCGTGACAACGACGTCCCGGCAAAGTTGACCAAGGTGGGGCAGATGGAAATTGAAGCACGACCGTCTTCAGCGCGCGATTGCTCGTGCGCAAGAGCTAGCGACGGGCGCCGACGATTGGTTGGAGATCGGTGAAGCGTCGCTGGATGCCGGCTTGGATGAGAGCTTTGTGCGCAATGCGGTCGAGCGGGCCGAGGTGCTCGCAACCGACGATGACATCAAGAGCAGCGTATCGATCGCATACGCTCTGTGGCTAAACGACAAAGAATCGGCAGCACGACTGGGTCCTCGCGGCATACGACCCCCGAGGCGTTGCGCGCGCGCGTAAGAACACTCGCGAACTGGGAGACCTCCGCTTCGAGCCTCTTAGATTGGCTGCGTGCGCGAGCGTCTGACGAAGCGCTGAAGCGTATCGCTGGCGCCGACTACCACACGAAAGCAGAAAAGCATCTGGTCGCGCTCCGCGACGTCTGTGAGACGGGTTTGGTGCCGAGAACCCTCGGGTGGACGCCGCACGAGGTCCTCGCGCTGCGCGTTGGTCGCAGGGTGAGAACGTGGACCATCTCGCACGCGCGCTGTGCTGCGTATTGCTTTGCCTGTCTCCATCCGACCTAGATGAGCTCGTCACCAAACGGTCCGATCTTGGCCGAGAGCTGCATGGCTCTCGGACCAGAAGCGTGTCACTTGGCAGAGCTCTTCTTCGCTTGGTTGGCCGAAACCGAGACGCCGGCCAATGCGAGCGAGACCGACGAAGCGGGAGCGGAACATCCGATCGCGCTCGTCCTGCTTTTTCTGCTTCGCACGCGTCGACTCCGGACGACCCGCGTCTTGAGGCCCTTGCGAACATGCTCACTGATTACGTTGGGAGGACGGAGATGCTAGCGGAGTGGATGGCTGACTCGATGCGATCGGATCTGTGGACGGATCTGATCGACCGTATCCTCGTTCCGATCAGAGCCGAGCGTCCATTCGCGGGAAGATTCTACCGGCGCTCGGTGTTTCGCGAGAGCTGGCGGATCGCGAAACAAAGTAACTGACCGATCAGAACGGTCTTCTAAGCACATCTTGGCCTGCGCACGCGACGATGACGCCACCGCTCCGGACCCGAAGATCGACGGTCGCTGTGGGGGTGCCCGAAACCGTCGCGCCGGTTTCGTCCAGCTCGCCGCCGGAGATGTTCGCGGCTACGGGACCGGTCGGATCTGGCCCAATTCCAGACACGATCCGGGAGTACGAACTCGACGTCGCGCCCACTAGGTACGACGGGCGTTCCCCTGTCACGTCCTGGAGTGCGGTCGAATCGAGGAAGAGTCGCCAGTCCGCACCAGATCGCCCGACCCAAGCTGAGACGGACGGTTCGACTCGCCAGCTGCTTTCGGGGGCACCTTCCGAGCCGCGACGACAGGTGATGCCACTGGGCACCGCTGCGTCCGCGGGAGGCGAACGCGGCCGCCCGGCTTGACCGAGGTAGCGCGCTGAACCGGAACACGTGACTCGTGCGACCGGCCGGTTCGCGCAATCGGGAGACAACCCGCAACGCGCCCCGGAGCCCTGCACCGTTACGATCACCGAGTCAGTCAGAGGCTCTCCCCGAGCCGACACAGTTCCGTTCGCAAGCACGAACACGAGCGGGTCGGGGCTGTCATCCCGATCCGCCAGCGGAAACGAGTATCGACCGCTCCAGCAGTTTCTCGTCGTCAATCGAGAGAGCAGGCGCGAGTCGGAACAGAGCTGGAACCCAACTGCGTCGGTTTCGGGCCACACATGAATTTCCTCGGCAACTCGCTCGGCGCCGATCTGGCCCTCACATCGCAGACCCGTGCCGCCCCCATCCGGAAAGAGAAGCGCCCCATCCACAATCTCGACCGGACGAGCGTCGCGGCTTGTGACTTCATTGGCCCCATCTACCGGAGCCATCCGATCCGTTAGCGCTGGAAAGGTGTCAGAGGGGACACTTGAGTCGGCTATGGTTGCGTCGGCGATTTGTCCATGCTCGCCATTGCCGAGGTCGCTCGCCGAACTCAGGCCAGAATCGTTTGAAGCGGACGCCGTTTCGAGACACCCAGCCGCGATAGCGGGCAACAGGGATGCAACCAACCACGATCTTGTTTGGTGATGTCTTGTGACTCTTGTCATACCGAGACCTTCGATGCGTGCGGTGGTGTAGACATTCAGAACTGACGTATGCAATTGCCTCGCATGACTCCGGAACCTAGGGTTGTCACTGTCTGACTCTCCTGATTGCTTCTCGTCTCCAGGACGACCGTCGACGGTCTGGCGTGTTCTGACGTCGATCCAGCTCGGGCTCTGGTTCAAGGAGTTGCGGGCCAACGATGCTGCATGAGATGGTGTCCCGTGAGGGGTTCGATGGCGCGAGCGTTTCTCCTGCTGTTGGTTGTGAGTTCGGCGGCATGCTCTGACCCTGTGCCGATCGACGCATGTCCCCGAGGCATTTGCCGAGTGGTCGACTCCGGAACGGACGCCAGGTCCTCGGTGTTGGACGGCTCTGTGGCGCTCGACGCAACAACTTCCGTCGACGTTGAACTTTCGGCGCTCGACGCGAACGTTCCAGACGACACCGGCAGCTCAGCGTTGGATGTGCTCGTCGCACTCGATTCGCTCGCACCGACGACCGACACGTCGGTGCTGCCCGTCCCGGACACAGCGGTGGCGCCCCCGGATACGAATGCCCCTGCGCGTGATGGGTGTGTGGAGTCGTGGACGTGTTCACCATGGCAGACGAATGGCGTGGACAACATGGGGACACGGGTTTGCACGGACGGAAATAGCTGCGGCAGCACCACGACCCGACCTTCTCTGAGCGCATCCCTACCTGCGCTGGATCTCGACTTTTTTGAATGCAACGTCGAGCCGATTCTCGACCGGGGTTGCTCGCAGCTGGCTTGCCACGGAAAGGAGAGCGGTCGTGCGCTTCGGCACTACGCTCGCGGAAGACATCGCATCACGGGCGAAACGTATACGGAGATGAACCAGTGCTTGAGTCCCGGCAGAGTTGTTCGCACAGAAGACTGCATCGGGAGCATCGAGTGTGCCTGCCAGTTTTTCCCGAAGAAGGCGTCGGAGCGACGACGCTCCTACGACTCGGCTCGTGGTTTCGCTCTCGGTTCAAATGGCTTGCGGCTGACTGACTCAACGCAATCCGAGCTTGTCACGCAGCCCCAGATCGGCGCCGGTTTCTCTCACCAGAACGTGCACTTCTGGCGAACGACGGACGCTGACTATCAAACGATTGTGAACTGGCTAAACGGAATGACCCTCGGCCGATCGTGCGCTTCAGGGAACTGACTATGCGTCCATCCTTCATCGTTTCTCTTGTCTCTCTAGCGGCCGTCAGCTTCGCGATCGCGTTGCCGCGAGCCAAAGCCTTCCCGCATGAAAACGAATGGCATCAGTCGGCATCCGCGCGTGCTGGCACTGGCAAACCGGGTGCCGGAGGAATCTACGGCACGGGCGGGCAAACTGATTTTGGCGTGAAGTGCTCGC
>CAZWQH010000362.1:0-5454 GCA_964635815.1 uncultured Sandaracinaceae bacterium | reverse complement strand
AGGGGAGGTCAATGAAGCCCCGCGAACTTGCGCCCCGCTTGCGGGAGATCAATCTAAAGAATGAAAGAGCACCCCTGTCGGGATCTTGGTGAAGAAGTACGTGCTCTTCTGCGGCATGACTTCGCCAGCCTCGCAAACGCTTCGAACCACAGGGACGGGCGTCGAGCGGACGAAGAACGCCGCGACACCATCTGCAGCGAGAAGGTCGATCGTCGCTGCCGTGGTCTTGGCGTACGAGAGCTTGGTTCCCGCGGCTTCGTCTTCTTTGGTGATGTGCAGCAGCTTTTCGAGGATCAGCTTGTGAAGCACCACGAGATCTGTGGAGCGCAGAGCAGGGTGAATCCCCGCGAGATAGGGATGCGACAGAAGACTCGAGGTATCTCGCAGTGAAGCGGCGACGGTCTCGCCGTCCTTGAAGCGAACGACAAACGTTGGGGCTGCTGACTTGGGATCGAGCGCGTCTTCGAGTGCTTCGTTGTGGTGAAGTGGTCGCACGTCGAACTCCCGCGAGAGCTCCTGAACGAAGTCCCCGCGATCAAACGCGCCGAGCCCTCTGGCGACTCGGTGAGTTGGGAAAACCTGCAGACCGGGATCGTCGCCGTCGCACAAGAATGCAAGCGCGAACCGGTGCGGCGCAGATGCCGGGTCGCCACTGGCGTGCTCATCGGGGCTCACCGTCGTGTCGAGCTCTTCGGAGACCCGGACGGCGGTCTCGTAGCGGTGATGGCCGTCGGCGATAAGCAGCGGTGTGTGCTTTAACGCGACAGCGATCGCCGCGTGCACGCTCGGGTCCGTGACCTCAGTGAGCGCGTGATCGATTCCATCGTCCGTCCGCCATTTGCGAGCATCCGTGGAATGCACGAGCGCGTTGCGGAGCGCACGTGTCGTATCGCGATAGAGCAGAAAGACGGGCGACAATGCGGTTCGGGTGGCACGGAAGAGCTTGTAGCGATCTTCTTTTGGACCCGAGAGCGTTCGCTCGTGTGGAAGGACTGCGCGTGTTGCGTACGGTTCGGCCCGGACCAGCGCGAAGAACCCGGTGCGCGTGATTCGCCGCGCATCGGCCGCCGCACCCGGGGCGCCGAACGTTTGCGAGTAGACATAGATCGCCGGGGCTGGCGCTCGGACCACGTCGCCCTGCTTGCGCCACCATCCGAACGCGTGCTTCGCGTTCTCGTAGCGGGTGTCGCCTTCGCCTTCGGGCAAGTCGACGTGCACGACGTTGTAGGGTGAGCGTTCAGCAAGTCGATCGCGATCGTTCTTGCTGAGTACGTCATACGGCGGTGCGGTCACGCTGGTGAGGTCGAGATCGCTTCGATACCGGAGGGCTTGGATGGGACGAACGTCGGCCATGGGCGCCGAGCATGTAACGAACCGGCAACTTACGCGAGAGCGTCTGTTAGGTTTTCCCTGGGTCGACCTTGATGACGGACGCGTCAAACCGAACGCTATGTGCTCGGACGCGGATCACATCCCCGACCTGCACATCGGCCGCATTTGCAATCGCGCGTCCGTTCGGCGCCAGGGCGATTGAATACCCGCGCTCGAGGACTGCAAGTGGCGACAACGCGGAAAGAGCTGCGGCAAGCTCGGCAAGACGGGTTCTAGACGCGGAAAGATGTTCACGCATCGAGAGCTCCAGCCCTTGCGCGCTGTGACGGACGCGACTGCGACGCTCCTCGATCAACCGGACCGATCGAACTCGACGCTCCAGGCCGTCGAGCAACTTGCGTTGCCGTGCGACCGCCGCTCTCGGGTTCAGTTCGTCGCAGCGTTCCTGAAGCGATGTGAGACTGGCACGCCGCGTCCGGAGCATGGTGCGGAGCGTCCGAACCAAGGCCCCGTGGCGCGCAGTGAGCGTACGGCGAACATCCGCGATCTGTCGTCCCGGGCCCCGGCTCTGCGCACGGCGCAGCAACTGCGAGAGCCGCAGCCGTTGCGAGGTTACGATCACATCCAGGGAACGAATCGCGTGGCGCTCGTGATTTCGAAGCTCCGTCCGAACCAGCTGCAGATCCGGAAGGACGATCTCCGCCGCATTCGACGGAGTTGCCGCGCGCCAATCCGCGACGAGGTCGGCGATGGTGACGTCGGTCTCGTGGCCGACGGCGCTGACGACCGGACAGTGACAACGCGCGATTGCACGTGCGAGGCGTTCATCGTTGAAAGCGGCGAGGTCTTCTGAGCCTCCACCGCCACGCGTGATCACGATGACGTCAGGCCGCACGACGTCGCGGTGGTGAAGAATACCGAGGGCCCGGACGATGCTCGCCGGCGCGTTTGCCCCCTGCACGGTCGCGGGCGATACAAGAATCCGCGTTGGAAAGCGATTCGATGCTACTCGCAGGAAGTCGTGAATGGCGGCGCCGTTGATACTGGTCACCACACCGATCACTTGCGGAAAGCGTGGAAGTTGTCGCTTTTTCTCGAGCGCGAAAATTCCGCTGGGCTCAAGCTTGGCGCGCACTCGCTCGAACAGTGCTCGTGCATCTGCGGCGCCTGCGTCATAGACCGCACGGGCGGTGATCTGAAACGAGCCGCGCATTGGATAGATGTCCGCGTTTCCGGCGACACGAACGACGCGTCCGATCTCGAGCTTCGATCCATCGAGCGCAGCGAGCTCGGGGAACAGCAGCTTGTCGGCTTCTTCCGTTCCCCGGCTTCGAATCCGTGCATCCGGCTTGAAAAGCACGCATCGGACCTGTGCCATGCGGTCCCCGAGCGTGAAGTAAACATGACCGGAGGCGGCCTTCGAGCACTCGACGATCTCGCCCTCGATCAGAACATCGCCCACGGACTGCTCCACAATCCGTCGCGCGAAATTCATGAACTCCGAGGGCGACTGCGCTTTCACGCCGAGACCGTACGCGTCAAATCCTGGGACAGGTGTAATTTTGAACCACACCGTCGGTCGGTTGACGGTGTGGTTCAAAATTACACCTGTCCCAAAAATCCTCGCCGTTCGCGGGGAGCTCTCGTCGGCTGACAGTTCGAGCGAAGTTCGTAAAACGACCTTACGGAACTGGCGGCTGGCAACCCGGGCCGTCAGGGGTGCGCCCCTCAGATCGAGCCGGGCCTGGCATCCGAGTCGCTAAAACCTGGCAAATCCTGATGCCGAGAAGAGCTTTCGTAGTTTTCGGGTGTGGCGGACGATGGCCCACGACTTGCAAACCTTATCGCGATGTTACGGCTCAGCGCCCCCGCGTTCTCTTTCCTCCTGGTCGGTAGCGCGGTCCTTGGCGCCTTTGGTTGCGCGACTGAAGCAGGTATCGCGACCCCGACGATAGACGAGCCGGTCGTCGATTCTCCGCGTGACAACACGGTCTCTTCTTCCACGTCGATTGCCACCCGTAGCGTCGGTCGAGCGCCGAACTCGAACGGCGTGTACGAGAGCGCGCTTCACATCGTGACTCCGGTCACCGGAGCCTTGATCGGTTCTCACGAAGTCATCGTCGAAGGTGAGGTCTTCTTCGGGACCGGATCGCCTCGCACTGTCGAAGTGAATGGCGTCGCCGCGGAGATCAGCGGGGGCAATCATTTCCGTGCGGTCCTCAATCTCGAAGACGGCGAGCAACAGATCGTCGCGACAACCGCAGACGGCTCTTCACCGGATGGCGTTGCTGCTCTCGTTGGCGACCTGGTCACCGTCACTATCGACGCGACTGCGCCGCGCGTTCTCATCGCCGGGCCCAGGCCTTCGACATTCCTGACGGGCAGCGCGGTCCGCGTGCACGGAAGCGTGTTAGACGAGAACACGACCGAGATCCGAGTCGACGGGTACAGCGTTCCAGTGAACGAAGCGGGAACCTTCGATGTCACGTTGCGTCCGCAGGCGGGAGCACACCGCATTCGAGTGGAAGCCGTGGACGCGGGTGGTAACCGCGGCTCTGCAGCCACGACGTTCTTGCTCGGTAGCTACACCAATCCGCGCGAGCCGATTGCGAGCGGTGCATTTCTCCAGCTTGGCCCCGAAGGCCTTGCCGAGGCAGAGACTGTGCTTGAACAGATGATCGACGAGTTCGATCTCGGCGAGCTCGTGCTTCGCGCCAATCCCCTGGTCACCGGCTGGTGGGGGCAGATTCGTTGCGACAGCTTCACGCGCAGTGGCGCGGTCGAAGTGAAGATGACTCCGAAGGACGGCTACGTTGAAGCACGCGTAACCCTCAACACCATCACCGTGCCGTTCACGATCGCTGCCCGTGTGGGCCCCAGCGTTCGCGGAACCGTGTACGCGTACTCCGTCGTGATGACCGCAAAGTTCTATCCGACGGTCATTGACGGTCGCCCCGCGTTTACGAACGACCGACCGGTGGTCGTGGTGAACGAGCTCGTTGGGATGGTCGACTGGGTCCCGTCTTTCATCGAGAATCTCGACATCGTGAAGAACGCGATTCGCAGCCGAGTCGAAACGGGCATCGCGAACGTCCTCGATTCGCATCTGCATCCGTTCCTCAACAACATGTTCAAGTATGTTCCCACGTCTGGTTCGGTGAACGTCGCGGGCATGGCTCTCAACATTGCTGGTGGCATGTCGACGTGGACCATCGCTCCTGACGGCGCCCGCGCCCTTCTCGATGTTCGTGTGACGCCGACGGCGGGAATTCCCACACAGGGCGCGATTCGATTCGGCGGCACCGTGTATCCCACTCGATCCATTCCGGGCATTGCAGTCGGTGCGTCCGTCGATTTGCTCAACTCGGTCTTCCATTCTGCGTGGGCCACAGGCGCGATGCGCATGGAGAACGACCTTCGAGGGAGTCTCCCCAGTGGAGGAATGCTCTCGGTCCGTGATGTGCGACGTGCATATCCCGGCTCCGTTCCGAGCGACGTTTCGGACAGTCTGCCGATTACGTTCCGGATAAGCGCGGACCTTCCGCCCGTCGCGAATCTCGTGACCCGCTCTGGGTCGACGTTCGCAGAGATCTTTGCCCCGGACGTTCGTGTGGAGATCGTCACCAACGACGCTGCCAAGCGCGTGCTCGTGACCTTGAGCTTCGGATTCCGCGTACCGCTCGCGATCACCTCGGTCGGAACGCCCGGCTCGTCCAGTGGAGCTCTCTCTGTAGAACCCAAGCTCGATCAACTCGTGATCTCCGCGGACGGTCTAAGCGGCCGTGCGACCGACGAGCACATCCGGACCCAAGACCAGCAGCTTTCCGCGCTTGCACAATATATCGCGCCGCACTTCGTGAAGATCCCAGCGCTTCCGATGCCGGCGATAGCAGGATTCGACATCGGAATCTCTGGAGTCTCGATGGGACAGGGCGCTGTAACTCTTTCCGGGGGTCTCTCTTGGAGAGGTGAAAGAATTCTCACCGACTGATAACGTCGTCGGTCTTGAGTGAACGCCCGCAAACGATCTACGTAGTTGGACTTGGGAGCAACGAGGGCTCGCGCTTTGCGTTCTTGCGAGCCGCGCTGCGTATGATCGCGGGCCTTCCAAGCACCTCGGTT
>CAZWQH010000361.1:0-5457 GCA_964635815.1 uncultured Sandaracinaceae bacterium | reverse complement strand
GGTCGAAGCACGCGGGAACACTCGGCGAGAGCACTGCTTGGATGCTCGGTGTACGTGAGCGTGTGGAAGAGGAGCACGGTGTCGAACGATGCCTCTTTGAACGGCAGCTTCTCGGCGTCGGCGACCCTTGCTCGCACGTGGCTGTCGTTCGCGAATCGCTCGCTTGTCTCTTCGACCGAGCGCGCGTTGATGTCGACGCAAGTGAGCGATCGGCAATATGCGGCGAGCAAACTTGCAGCTGCTCCGTTGCCCGACCCGACATCGAGCACATCACCGAGATCGAGGAGCGCTGCAATGCCCACGGCGAGTGAACGCCACGTGCGACCTGGCGAGTAGTATCGCTCCATCTCGTCTGCGGCGAGCTCGCGACCTCCACGCCGCTCGGCTTCGAGCTCGGCAACGCGCTCCTGATCCCCCATCAGCGTCGGATCGTTCGAGGCACGGGCTTCGCCGAGCACACTCGCAGCGCTTGCGGGGAGCGAGTCGCTCGCGAGCGCATAGAAACACTGGGCTCCGTGTTTGCGATCTCGGACCAGGCCAGCTTCACGCAAGCGTCCAAGATGAGTCGAGACGCGCGACTGACCGATGCCCGTTACGCGCACCAGGTCGGTGACGTTGAGCTCCCGATCCGCTAGCAACAGGCAAAGTCGCAGACGGCTTTCGTCGCCGAGCACCGACAGCGTCTCGATGGTTTCCGCGAGAGTGGCCCGTGTGGCCAACCCTATTTGCTGGTCGTCAGCATTCATCCTGATATCTGGATGTTCAGATATCCCGACGAGCTCAGGCCGTCAAGTACGTGCTTTTTAGCGACTAACCGAACAACGGAGAGTCTTGAGCAGCGACCCAGTCACCGACGATGGGGGCGCGTTCCCAATGACCGTCGCGCGCTCGAATCGCTTGGTAAACCGGGTAACCGAACGATGCGAGCCAGATGATCACGCCAATGACGATCGCGAGGGGCCACAGGAGAATCACGCCGATTCCGCACGTACAGAACGAGAGCACTGCGATCAGGACGCCGCCCGCGAGGGTGGTCCCGTTGACGAGCAGCTGGAAGAAGAACGCCTGGTTCATGTGAAACAGGACGAACTTGTCGCGTCGCTTGTCGAGTAAGTAGCCCACCAGCGGTCCCGCGAGCGGGATCAACAAGCTTGCGGAAAACAGCGCGATCGCCGCCGTGATCAAATGTACGAAGAACGCGTGGTCACGTGCTTCCTGGTCGGGTGTCGGTGCGCCGTCGTAAAAACTCATTCTGGGTAACTCCTACCTTTGCGTGGGCTGGCAGCATTACAGCTCGAGAACCCTCGTGCTACACGCGGAGTCATGTCGGTCCTCACGTTGAGTGATGCACCCCGCCCAACCAGGCCTTGGTATCGGTCGAGCACGTTCTTCATTGTCTTGGGTCTCACGCTGGGCGTCGTTCTCGGCGGTTTCCTGCCACAAGACCGATACGTCTTTGCGTACGATTTATTTCGCTTCATTTCGAAAGCGTTCATTTCGCTGATTAAGGGCCTGATTGTCCCGCTTCTGGTGTCCACGCTGATCGTCGGCATCGCGCAGACCGGAGACATCAAGTCGGTCGGGCGCATGGGTCTCAAGGCGCTGATCTACTTCGAGGTCGTCACCACGGTCGCGTTGTTCTTGGGGTTGGGCCTCGCGAACTGGCTGCGGCCCGGTGACGGTCTTCCTCTCGATCTCACTGCGCACACGGATGCCGTCACCAAGACGCCGCCAGGCGGCTGGGAGCTCGCGCTGCACTTGTTTCCGTCGAATCTGATCAAGCACGCCGCCGAGGGCGACATCTTGCCGGTCGTGGTGTTCTCCGTGCTGTTCGGAATCGCGCTCACGCATCTGAAAGATCACGGCAAGCCGGTGCTTACGTTCTTCGAAGTCACCTCGAAGGTGATGTTCGCGTACACCGACATGATCATGAAGCTCACGCCCATCGGCGTGTTCGGCGCGATGGCCTACAACGTGAGCCATATGGCTGCCGGTCATGTGATTCAAACCGCGACCGGACCGGTAAAGATCTCCGGATGGCCGGCAGTGTTCCATCTACTTGGTCAATACGCACGCTTGGTGGGCTCGCTCTACTTCGCGCTGCTCGTGTTTTTCTTCTTCGTGCTCATGCCCATCGCGTGGGTCGCGGGCGTGAAGATCTTCCGCTTCCTCAAAGCCATTCGCGAGCCGGCTCTCACCGCCTTCACGACAGCATCGAGTGAAGCTGCGCTTCCGCGCTTGCTTGAGGACGTCATCAAGTTCGGCGTACCGCGTCGCGTCGCGAGCTTCGTGATCCCCGCGGGCTACTCGTTCAACCTCGACGGCTCGACGCTCTACTTGGTGTTCGCGAGCTTGACGATCGCGCAGGCCGCGAAGATCGAGATGACGCTGTGGCAGCAGGTCATCATGGTGTTCACGTTCATGCTCACCTCCAAGGGAGTAGCTGGTGTTCCGCGCGCCACGCTCGTGATCATCGTGGGCGCCTGCAGCATGTTCAAGCTTCCAGGCGAAGCGGGCGTCGCGATGCTGCTCGCAGTCGACGAGATCATGGATATGGCTCGCACCACCATCAACGTAATCGGGAACGGGCTCGCGAGCGTTGTCGTCGCGAAGTGGGAAGGCGTGCTGGGGGAACCCGACACCGAGGCTGCTTCCCCAACCTAACGCGATGACAGGTTCGCCGTTCGACACCGTGCTGACCAGGCTTTGCGCCGCGCGAGCTACGAACCTCAGGCGCGGTTCTGAACAAACGGTAGACTCAGTCGATGAGTTCTAGCTCGGATCCGAATCTGAACGCCTGGGTACGCCATTGGCGAGATGCGGACCGCGCTTTACGTGTGCAGAAAGCAACCGAGCTGCGACTGCTCAATAACCCAGCTGCAGAGCAGGACGGACGAGCGTCCGCCGAGCACGTGGCCGCGATTGTTGCGCTGGGTTCCTGGTATGACTTTGCATGCCGTCACGCGCGTTCGACGGAAACGTCCGGGCTCGTCGAGCATCAGCGGGTGTTCGCGCGCTTGGCAAAGCGATAGCTCTCCATGGAACTCCTCAAGCATGCGGTTGCGGTCGAAGCTGTTTGCGCGGCGCTTGGCCGACCCTACTGCTTCATCGGAGGGGTTGCCCTCCTCTGCTGGTCGGAACCGCGCGTCACGAAAGATCTGGATCTGAGCGTCTTCTGCGGCTTTGGTGGGGAGCGCGCAGTTGTGGCCCAGCTGCTCGGCAACTTCAGATCTCGAGTTGCGAACCCGGAGACGTTCGCGCTCCAGAACAGGGTTCGAGTCGAGCTCATACTCGCCGGCGTCTCCTCCACACGTGTGAAGGTGTCCAGCAGGCTCGACTAAGACGATGGTGGGGGACTACGGGAAGACCTTTCAGAACGTCGAGCGCATCACGAATCTGCCAACCGCCCAGAGAAGGAAGGTCTCCGCATTGCGAGGCGCTGTCGTCATTGCCCGCTCATCTCATTCAGGCCCTGACCGATTCATGCGCTTGGCTGAGCCTCATCGCGGTTCAGTCTCCGTTTGGCGCTCAGCGTGCGCACGAGGCCCGTGTCGCAGTGAGCAAGGCCGAGCAACGTGTCGTCGGCGCCGATGGCTTCGAGGATCGCGGAGTACGTAAGCGCTCGCAGCGGTCGGCGCGAAACGGTGTAGCTGCAGAAGGCCACCGTTCGATCCGCTGCAATCGAGACGAAGCGCTCGCTGCGGCCGCATTCGCGGAGGCAGCTCATGGATTGAAAGGGGGCCTTGGTGCCGTTGTCGCTCGCGACGGTCGAGAGCTCGAGCGGCGTGGGGGTTTCGTCGGGAATACCGCGCGACGGTAGATACGTAATGCGGTCGTTCTTGATCCCCGCGCCCCAGAGTGAGCGCGCCGCGGCGCGTGCTTCGGTCAGCCGTGACTTGCGAACGAGAAGGTTCACGCCTGTGTCGACGCCGAGCTCCCGAAGCTCGGTGACTTGCTTGCACACGCGCGCGACTTCGCGCGGGTTCTCGGGTGCATGAATCGAGACGTGAACTTTGTCGGGTCGTGCGACGGCGATGCGCGTTGCGAGAGTCGAGTCCTTCTCGAGCGGCAATCCGTTGGTCGTGAACGAGCGGAACATCACCCCACGCAAGGCATCGAGCACTTCGAACAGGCCTTCCCATTCAAGCGGTTCGCCACCGCCGATCGAGAGGAAGCGAACGCCGTGCTTGGCACAGTCCGCCGCGAGTTCGACCAGCTCCGCAGCGCGGAAACCGACTGCTCCGTCGCGGTCCGAGCCGTTGTAGCAAAACGAGCAACCCTTCGTGCAGAAGCGAGAGGGTTCGATCGAGATGCGATCGATCACGGAATGATTCGTTCCGCGAGCCACACGACCAAAGCGATCGCAACGAGAAGCATTACCCACCGCACGACCTTCTTCTGGCTCGGTCCTCTGGGATGGCTGGAATCGGAGCGGCGTGGTGGTTGTGATGGCATGGGTGGTCGAGTTGATTCTTTTGGCGGCGGGCCCGGAGGGATAGTCGAAGCGGCGAACGAACGCTCGATTTCTCTCTCGAGAGCCTCGTCGTAAGCGAGGGCCTCCTCGGCGAGCGCCGCAGGATCCGCTTTTTCCGACGCGTTTGCTAGATCGCGAGCGGCCTCCTTCGCGCGTCCTTCCGCTCGCACTCGCTCGATGTCCGCATCGGGGTCGAGCTCTCCGCGAAGAGCGGCTTCGTAGTCATCGTCTCCGAATGTCACGGCGCCGGGATCGCTCCACATCGACATCTCGCCGAGGTTCCCGAGATCCGCGAGGTGCACTTTGTCGGCGCTTGCGAACGAGATCGGCAACTTGAGCTTTGATACCTGAGCGCGAGCTTCCGCCGGAAGCTCAGCGAGCATCAACGGTTTCGAGGGTCGCTTCCTGCGGACATAGGCGCCCGGGTTTCCGTAGTCGTCGTTGGCGTACGTCGTCACTCCGATGTCGAGCGCCTCGTCGGCTTCCTCGTCCCAGGCCTCTTCGTACTTTGCGTGGAAGAACGCGTGAGCTCCCCCGTCGTCGGCGTTGCCGAGTACGACTCCGGCGGCAGAGGGCAACGCCCCATCCTCGCCCGTACTGAAGCGGGCTACTTCGCCGTTCTCGTCGACGGCCCACCACTCGGAATCCATGGAGTGCGCGGCGGGGACGTTCTCCGACATAGCGCTATGGCGTAGCGCATGGCTCTCGCGCGTCCACGCGGCCGTTTGTCATGGGCTCGGTTTGCGACGGGCCTGACGCGCGCGCAGGCGCATATTGAGCGCCTCTACTCCCATCGAGAACGCCAGCGGGAAGTAGATATAGCCTTTGGGGACGTGCTGCCCAAGACCGTCCGCGACGAGCATCGCTCCGATCAGTACGAGAAAAGCGAGCGCCAGGATCTTCACCGACGCGTGAGCATTCACGAACGCGCCTACCGGTTGCGCGAACGCGACGAGTACTCCAACAGCCACAAGGACGGCGAC
>CAZWQH010000360.1:0-5471 GCA_964635815.1 uncultured Sandaracinaceae bacterium | reverse complement strand
GGGTCGCGTTTCGAGTCTCGCTGTCGACCCGACCACAACAACTGCAGTCTGGCCAAACCGCGCGGGTCGTCCGACGACGCGTGCGGGTGCATGGGCCGCAAACGGAACACTACTGTGGGACCTCGCTGAGAATGACTTGTCCAATGCGTTTGTGCTCTCCGGGGCTTCGCCCCGTGTGCTTTTCATGCGGCGCGAAAGCAGCGTTGCTGTGAGCCTGATACGCGTCGACCACAGCGGTACAATCCAGGAGCTCGTGAGATTCGAATCGCCCGGCAGCGCGTACGTTGCAAACGCGGTGTACGCGCGTACGGGTCCACGGACTCTGCTTGCGTTTGCGACGCACTCGGGTGTGCACCCGCACTGCAGTCGGTCTCCGCCCCCCGCGTGGCTGAGCGCGAATCTCTCGTCGATGCTTCAGTAGTTAAGCTCACTCGAACTCGTTTGTTGGCTGAAGCGGTTCGCAATCGCAACCTCGCCTTTCGCATGTCGTCCAAAAGCGTGACCGGCTGCCGTCGCCATCGAGGTCGCCTTGAGCGAGTAACATCACGCTCGAGTCCCCAGTGCCCGAGACGATGGCGTAGGAGAAGTAAACGCCCGGATCAGGGTCGAAGCCGACTTCTCGAAACCCAAGCCCGTCCGAAAAATTAACGTTCTGCTTCCGGGCCAAGGGTTTCCCCGGGATGGGACCCGCGCCGTGAGGAAGGTTTCCGTTCGTTCGGCAGAACAACTCCGTCTTGACCACGAGTGTTCCCATGTTCGTGATCGCTTCCGCGGACTTCTTCTGCTTCACGTACTTGGTGAACGCCGGAATCGCGATTGCGCCGAGCAGTCCCACGGCAGTGATCGCGCAAAATCCTGCGAGCGCAGTGATCGCGACGATCCATTTCCAAGTGTTGATCTTCCTGGAAGGAGCAGGTTGTGCGGGTTCGGTCTCTGGCAACGTCACGGCCCTGGTCTAGCACCCGTCGTAGACGTAGGCGCGGTCGGAAGGTGCGACGAGGTTCAGGTCACGCAGGACGATGGAAAGGTTCGGGAACGCCGTGCACCCCGCTGTGAAATCAGCTCTTCGGTACTCGATCACGAGCACGCTGTTTCCGTACGCACCCGTGTATACGCCGCACTCCGAGTAGCGGTTGCACTCTTCCGCAACGACGAAGTCCGTGTGCATCTCCGATCGGCGCGATACGAGCTCTGCCGAGTTCTTCTGCGCGGCGGCCATCCCCACCTCGTGGGCGATGTCCGCGAACAGTGCCATTGTGAGCACTGCATCGTTCTCCGCGAGGAGCCCGCTCGAGCGCGAGAACGAGTCCAGGTTGTCGATCTCGACCGCGTCGAATCCGGAGCGCGCACATTCACGAATCCAGTCGCCGACGATTGCAGCGACGCGCGTCCGCTTCTCCGACGTGCCGACGTCGATCAACATTTCGTTCCAGTCTCTATCGATGATCGGGGCCCCGGTGCTGTTTCTCAGAATGAGATCCGAGTGATTCGCCATCCAGAACGACTCTTCATCGGGCTGAATTTGGAAGCCGTTCACGTAGCAGATGTTGTAGATGCCGAGCGCCGGTGACGCGGTCCGATCTCGCGACACGATTCCGACTCCCGCAGGCGGCGTGTATGCACCGCCGAGTTGGTAGTCCAGACCGGCATTCGCCGGAGGAAGCGCGAAGACACCTGCGTCGCGGCTCAGGACGACATCCGTCCGAGGCGCCGAATCTGTGCGTGTGCTTGGAACATCGACTCGCGTGGCGTCCATAGGCACAGACCCGTCGAGTCGTGCCGAAGCATCATTCGCCAGTGATGCGTCTATGCGTGATGAGTCAGCCGGCGTGCTGGAGGCCGCGTCTCGCACGTCTGCGGCCATGCTTCCAGCTTCGTGACTCGCGTCGCTGTGTCCGATACTCGCATCGACAAGCATTGCGTCGGACAGCGCATCTGAGGTTGAGCAGCCCAGCGACGTCACGATCAAAGCGAGGCACGTCCCCTTCGAGAGAAATGGCATTGGCCGAGAATACGACGAAGCTCGATCCGTTTCGGAACGAAACTTTCGAAGCACGCGCCCGAGAACCGTGCATGCGAAAGAAGGTAGCCCATCATAAACGCGCAATGGCGCTGCGAACGCAGCGCTCGTCTTCAAGCCGCTCCAACCGCGGTCGTGAACCGACCATCACGACCGTCGGTGAAGGCAATTACTGTTATGTGAAAGGTGAGTTCGCGACGGGGAACGCGGTCATCTACCGATTTCGAACAGCCCAGGAAGCAAAGCGCGCTATCGCAGAAAGCATGGCGATGGAGTTCGCTACGGAGTCCGCGATGGATGCTCCCGCGCTTCCCGCGGCGCTGCTGGGCGATAATTGAGCGGGGCGGCGAGCTGACGGATCGAGTCGCGATGCGGATGGGGAGGACGCGCTGTCCGTTGCTTTCGCAACCACGCTTCCATCGCGAGAGTGATCGGGACTGCGCCTCCGTGCTGGTTGTTGAGCCCCTCTCCGTACTGCTCACAGCAAAGACGAAACTGCTTCGAATCGACGATGCCAAGCTCAGCCAACTCTCGTCCGTCGAAGAGCGGGCGGATTCGATCGCGCGCGTGGTGGAACGCCGAGAGTAGATACTTCGCAGGATTGCCTTTCGTGCGACGAGCCGACAACGATGGGGGAAACACTCTCGCCAAGAGTCGACGCTGAAGCACGCGGCGTTCGAGCGCGGTGCACTTCCATCGCCACGGAAACCCGACGAAGAGCTCGACTACGTTGGCATCAAGCAATGGATGGAGCTCGGGAGGCACGGGGTGGCAATGCGCGAGCGGTACACACCGTAGGATTCCCAACTGAAATGCTTGGGTTGGCTCCATGTCCATCGAGAACACTCGGTCGAGCCATGCCTCATCGTGCGACGCGATTTGGGTCGCAGCTGTTCTCCTAAACCAACCCGGGACGAACGTAGTTCGAGACGGCGCGCGAAGAACGTGATCGCGCACGACGGAGATTAGGCTGAACTTCCCACCTGCGGGGTAGTTCCAAATGTTGAGTGCGAGTTGCTTCCACTCTCGCTGACGCAGCTCACCATGAATCCACCAAGGTCGTTCGATCTTGCCGAACAGCTGGTCGCCGCCGTGCCCAGTGACGGATACGGCAATCTCATGCGCCTGCGCGAGTCGGGTCTTTTCGCCGACGAAGTTGCCACGCAACGTCGTATCGGTCGGTGCCCAGGGATACGCGTCGCTCTCCGTCACATAGTCCGGAAACTGATCGATATCGATCACGTCGTGCGCGTTCGTGTCCATGCCTACTGCTTCGAGAGCGATGCGCTGGAAGTCGCTCTCGTCGCTTTGCACGTTGACGCTCGAAATGACGCTGTACGGTCGGACTGCTGTCGTCGGGTCGGCCTTGGATATCCGCGCCGCGTAGGAGGTGACGAGTGACGAGTCGAGTCCGCCGGAGCATTGAACCCAGGACGTTTGATTCTCGGGTAGGGCGGCGCGCACAGCCCGTTCGAGAACCTGATCCGCTCGCTCTGTCGCTTGCTCGATTGTTCGTAGCGAGCTGTCGAAGTTTGGTTGCCAACGCGTGACGACGGGGCGTGCAGCCCGCCGACGAACAGTCCACCACTCGCCTTGCGGAACTTCGCGCACTTCGACGACGGGTGTCGATCCCAGTCGTGTCACCCCACGGTGAAGAAGTGTTTCCGTGACCGCGTCCGAATCGAGAGTCGGATGGTCAACCGTCTCGAGTAGAAAGCTGTACTCCGAAGCGATCCACCACGCGTCCGCAGTCGTGCGCCAGAAGACTGCCGAGGTTCCAATCGCGTCTGCGCCAAAAGATACTGCTCCCGAGTCGAGAGAGAGCACGGCGACCGCGAATGAGCCGTCCATGATGCGCCACGGCGGAACATCTGGACCGAGGCACGCGAGCTGCGCGGCCCGTGTGGTCGTCAGAAGAATCTTCCTCTGGTCGGCGAGCTGCACGACTTCGATTCCGGATGCGAAGCCACGCAGCTCGTGAGTCGAGTCGGTCAGTAGGGTGTTGCCACAGGCGACGTCGACGCGTACATCCGGGCTGAATCCTGCACGAGGGATCCGAAGAACGAACCCTTTCATGTCGCAAGGATCGGCCGAAGATACTGGAGGTCCTCGCGGGTGGAATTCAACACGCGACCTTCGCTCTCGACCCACGCGTGTGCACTGAAAGGAGTCTTGTTCACGCCGATCATGAACGTCGCCGGCAGCCCGAGCTTGCGACAAACGGACGTCAGGCCAAGCGAACGCTTCACACAGTCTTTCGGTGAGGCCGCGATCCAATGCTCGAGGAACTTGTACCCTCGAGTGACGCTCTCGATCGACGCAAGCGGGCGCGCGAAGAAGCCGGACATGGAGAGGGAATGTGCCGTGCTCGCGAGCTGCTCAAGCGTGCGGCTGAACCCATCGGTGGTGAGCAGCCGTTCGAAGCGTTGCGTCTCTTTCCAAAGCGCCGCTGCAAGTGCCGCATCGGTGCTGCGTCCACCCCGTGTCGAATCAGCAAGATACGCGCGACTGCTCGGCGACCACTCGCGCACCGCGGTTCCGTGCGCGGAACAGCAGTCGGCAACTTCGACCCCCACCGAGCGAAGGCCCGCTGCGACTTCCGTCGCAAGCGGCGCCCCCTCTCTATGGGCACAGAGCTGCGGCACGAAGCTCGTGCTGACTGCTACGTACCGGTTGTTCCGAACGTCGAGCAAGATGCCACCGTCCGGAAACTCTGCGAAACAGAACTGCATTTGCGAGCCTACGTCCTTACGACGCTCAGCCTTCCTGTGCCCAGCAGATCTTCTCGTAGTCGTCGCAGTTGCCGCCGTCGAAGCCGAGCGTCAATCCTGCCGCGTCGGACGTGGGGACTGCCTGACCGAGCACGACTACTTTCGAAGCTTCGATCGTCTCTGCGATTACCTGAGTCTCGTTGCGTTCAATCGTCATGTTGAGTTCCTCCACTACAGCGCATGGAGTCTGTCTCACCGCGCCGAAGCGGCCGCTTAACTCGATCTGAGACTCCAAGTCATTCGAATCGAAGGCGCGGAAGCACTCCTGCGGGCGAAGCCCAGACGGTCGTGAAGTCCCATCCGTTCATCGGGGCGTTCGAGGCTGTCAGGAAATACCCCGCTGTTGCGATCCCGTTCGTGTCGTTGCACGTGACCACGCCCGCCGTTACTCCGCACATCACCGAGTATCCCGAAGACGACGTTGACCAGTACGACGACATGATGGTCGCATCCACCGGGCCCATATGGCCGCCTGTCAGCCCGCCGCACCAAAGGCCGCAGGAGGTGACTGCTCCTGTCGCGAAGCTCGAGACGATGCTTCCCCCGGTGAAGTCTCCAACCAATCCACCGACCGCGAACGGGCCAGTGACGACTCCGCTCGCATACGACCGTTCGATGATCGCGGCGCTCGTCATGTTTCCGACTAGACCCCCGGCGGACCCCATCGAGGTGACCGACCC
>CAZWQH010000359.1:0-5479 GCA_964635815.1 uncultured Sandaracinaceae bacterium | reverse complement strand
ACGCTCGTCGACGTTACAAGCTGTCCCGGTGCGGAATCCTGCAAGCTCGCCGTGACTCATTCACGAGGCCTCGCTGAGCTCCTCGAAGAGTATCTCGACACGCGGATCGACGCGTCTGATCCGAGTTACCACAACGCCACGATCAAAATGAGTGGATGCCCGAACGGGTGCGGTCAGCACCACATCGCGACGCTCGGCTTCCAGGGGGGCATGCGCAAGGTCGGAGACCAGGCAGCGCCACAGTACTTCGTCATGCTGGCAGGTGGAACGCAGCAAAGCGCAGCATCGGATCCTGCGGCGCGCTTTGGAAAGGTCGTTGCCAAAGTTCCGGCGCGGCGGATTCCTCAGGTCATCGACCGACTCGTCTCGCTGTTCGAGAAAGAGGGCGGCGGCGCGACGTTTGACAACTTCATCTCCACGCTAGACGTCAAGCGCGCGAAGAACCTCCTCGCTGACTTGGAGCCGCTGACTCCGGAGAACGCGCGGCCGGAAGACTTCATCGACCTCGGCGAGACGCAGGCGTTCGCCGGCACGACTACCGAGGGAGAATGCGCAGCCTGAGCGTTAGTCACGAGTCGCTGGCGGAGGGAATACGCGACGGGCGACTGCGGGTGCTGCCACCGCGTGCACGCTCGGCAGCGGAATCGATCCTCGTTTGATCGACCACGTCGAGCTCTCGGGGTGATAGCTCGGCGACACGCCCACCTTCCTCGTCGGTTCATCTGCGCGCGAACGCCTTGGAAGGGTCCAGAGCGACTCCATGATTCGCACGCTGCTTTCTAAGGCACTCCCCGAGTACGCGTGAACAATCTCCACGATCGCCCTCGACGGGACTCCGGACGCGCCTTCACACGCGACGTCGATCGCTCGCCTGAACGCGTTCATATCCGAGAATCGATCATCGGGATCCTTGGCCAGCGCTTTCATCAACACCGAATCAAGGGGCAATGACCCACGCCCGAGCACGACCGCCGGATCACGGATGATTGGGGCATTCGCCTTCTGATAGACCGCAAGATCATGGTTGCCTTCGAACAGCCGGGTTCCGACAATCAGCTCCCAAAGCACCAGTGCCAGCGAGAACACGTCCGAACGAGCGTCGACGGATTTCCCGAGTGCTTGCTCCGGCGCCATGTACGCCGGCTTGCCCCGTAACAGCCGTGCGCCGCTGCCATCAGGACCGGGACGCTCCGGTTGAATCGCGATCCCGAAATCGATGACCCTCACACGGCCCATCGTGCTCAGCAGAATGTTGCCCGGGCTAACGTCGCAGTGCACCACCGACACTCGATCGCGACCAATGCGAGTCAATGTGTGCGCTGCGTGAAGACCGTCCGCAGCTCGCATGACGATGTGGGCCGCTACTTGGGGAGATAGAATCCGTGCGCGTGAGCGAAGTGCGTTGTTCAACGCTGCCACGTTGATTGAGGGAACGAGCTCCATCGCGTAGAACGGCAAGCCGTCGACGATGCCCGCGTCGTACGCAGGCACAAGGTTCGGGTGGAGCAACGCTCGTGCAAGCTCCGCTTCAGCGATGAAACGACGGTAGCCAAGCGGATCCGCAGCGAAACGCCCGATCGGGATCTTCAGTGCGACCGGACGACCGCTTACCCGGGCAGCAGCGTAAATGCGCGCCATCCCCCCATCACGGATGTGCTGGACGATGCGATACCCGCCAAACACCGTTCCCGGGATCCACGGTGGCGGCACGCTAGCGTCAACAAGGTCCGTGGCCCGAGCGGTGCCAGAGGCTTCGCACGATTCACTCTGGACCGCGAACACATCGACCTCCTGCGCAAACGCTGCCTGCAGAACAACACTCAGAACACCCGCAGAGTTGCTGACCGGCGCTGCACAGAGCGGTGCACGCACCACCGACACACCGCTGTCCACAGCCACAGGTCGCCGTACATGCACTACCCGGACGGCCACACGCATATCCAGCGGCGTCCCGAATGCAGAACTCCGACGCGGCGCACGATCCCGGGCAAGTCCCTCCGCAACCGTCGGGCTCACCGCACATTCCGCTTGAGCATCGAGGTACACACGCCGGTGTGCTGCACCTTCCGTCCGGATCGCACGTCTGGTTTCCCGGGCAAGCGTAGCCAACGCATGTTCCGCCGCAGCCATTCGTTTGATGACTTCCGCACGCGAGGTCTACTGGGCAGGAGTAGCGACAACACGATCCATCGACGCACAGATCGCCCGGGTTCGGACACTCGTAGCCCAGGCATGGCGTGCCGCAGGTGGATGTCCCGCGCTCGCCGCATGCAACGTCCTCGCACGTGCCAACGCACTGACACTCGTAACTGGTCGGATCGCAGTACTGCCCGCGTGGGCACGTTCCTTGGCAACGCCCGCCTACGCCGTCAGCTGCACCGCAAGCCTTACCCGAGCACTGAGGAATCCCGAGACACTCATGGCCGTCGCAGAATGATCCCGCGGCACACCCGCCGGTGCAGAACCCGCCTGCTCCGTCGGAATCCCCGCAGCGCTTCCCCTCGCACTGGCGTGGTGTCTCGCATTGCCAAATGTACGGATCGTCAACGTGACCCGTGCCAACCGCCCACCGCATGCATGACTGGCCAGCGGGGCACGTACCGTCGCACGCGCCGCCGCAACCGTCCGAGCTACCGCAGTCCCCGGCCCGACACGACGGTGTGCATTTCCACTCTCCGAGCTCACATCGCCAGTTCGATCCGCGTGCGACCCCGTCATCCGGGCACCGGCAGGTATCGATGCACCTCCCGCCAGCGCAAATACTGCCCCCCGCGCAAGTCACGCCCGCGCAGGAGTCCGCCACGCACGCCCCTTCGCGGCAGATCGTTCCGCTTCCACATACAACGTCTGTGCATGGATCCGCTTCGACGCAGGCGCCGCCCACGCAAACAGTTCCCGCTTCACAAGCGTGCATGCACGTCGACGGCCCTGAGGTCTCCACAGCGCAGAGGAAGCCTGCGCCGCAATCAGCATTACAACCACGGTGCGAAAAGTCGCAGTAGTTACCGTTGCAGAAACCGACGTTGTGATTGAACCGAGAATCTGCAGCCCCGGCGCGAATCAAGTCTCCGAGGATACTGCCGCAATCAAGGCCGTCGCACGGCGCTGGGAAACAGCCCACTACGCACCTGTCACCGACACAGCTCTCCCCGGCCCCACACGGAACACCACCGCAAGGCAGCGCTCGGACACATTTCGCGCGGCAACCCGGACCTTGACCCACGCAAGGGTCCGCCTGACAGCGCCCACCGAGACACATCTGACCCGCTGGGCACGTTCCGCACGCTGAGGGATCGGTCACGACCAACGCGTCGGGCTCGTTTCCATTTCGCGCATCGGGGCGACGAGCAGGAAGGGACGAATCGGCGGTGTTGCCGAAGGGTCTCGCAGCGTCGAGAGTCTGCTCGCGCTCGTGGTGGATTCCGATTCTTCCGCCACTGCATGCGCAAAGCGTCGATCCAACACCAACGAACAGTACGAATGAGGCTAGGGAGCCGCCACGTAGGAAGCTCTTGTCCGAACGATACTTGGGCATTTCAGTCTCCTCTTGTCGATCGATCTGCGCGCTCCGCCGCGAGCGCAGACCGCACTCGCGCTGCAGCCGGGGTCGCGCCGTACTTCCGTAGGAACTCCGAGGCTGAGCTCTCCGCCCGTTCTCGCAGTGCAGGCTCGTCGTGCGCGAGGCGGAGAAGTGCAAGCGCCTTGAGCGCCGCACGTTCGTCCCCGAGCTGGCCAAGCGGCCGCTCGCGATCGAGCGATTCGAGCACACGCAAAGCCCCCGCTGGTGAGCGAGGTAGAGATCGCCTCGCCTCGGCCACCTTCGTCAACTCGTACGCATCGAACGAAAGCGCTGCAGCCACGCGCGGTGAGCGTGTCGCAGACACGGGCGCGGGTGCCAGAGGCCCCGCGTGTAAGGTGCGATTCCTCGCAGACCTTCGCCCCGATGCGCCCGACGAGTAACGCAAAGCGACCGTGCTGATCGAAGTCTGCGTGGCAGAGTCGTCGTCACGCAGACTAACTTCGAGCGAGACCTCGACCGGCTGCGTCGATTCACGAGAATGCGCCGGCGCCGTTGTGCCAACTCGATGCGCAAGCTGCGATCGCAGCGGGCTTTCACGTGGCCGAACGAGAGCAACCGAGACGATCACTGCGCTCAAAGCGGAGGCGCTCACAGCGATTTGCTTGATTAGCTTACGTGTTGCGCCCCGCCGGAGGACTGCTTCGAGAACCGGCTCGCTCACGACAGAGGCGCTCCGCGCACTTTCCAACGCTTGCCGAATATCCGCGCGCACAGTGTGATCGCGTCGCAAGGGAACAGGTTCGATCACGCGGCACCTCCGACGTTCTGCGAAGAACGCCATGCGAGCTGAAAACGTTCACGGGCCGTGTTCAGGCGCGAGTACACGGTGCCCACAGGAATTCCGAGCCCCGCAGCGATCTCGGCGCATGAAACGTCCTCGAGCTCGAAAAGGACGAAAACTTCGCGATGATCAGGATCGAGATCGCGCAGACACGACTCGACTTGCTCGAGGGTGCTACGCGCTTCGATCACTTCCTGGCCGTTCGCTGATGCGTAGAGCTCCGCCGCAATCACAGCATCCAGGCGCGCGCGATGCCTACGTGCAGAGCGACGGAGATTCGCGACTACGCGCTTCGCGATCTCTGCGAGCCATGTGCGCGGATGCGCCTCCGCTTTGAACGGTCGCCGGTGCGCAACGAGAAAGACCTCTTGCGTCGCGTCGTCAACATCTTCCTTCGGGCAGCCAAGACAGAACAAGAATCGGCCGACGAATTGAACGTACTCGCGATAGAGCTCTTCGAACTTGACGGCCACTCTGACCGCGGGTTCCTCGGGAAGCTCGATGAGGTCCACGGATTCGCTCAGATCGAGAATGTCGCTCTCGCAACGAGTGATACTCGTGCCGAGCGCCTCTTCATCGAACCCGCGCCTCTGGAGGGCTTGTGATGGCAACACTGCGCTCATGCCGCCCACCGATGCTCCGCGAACAGAGACGCGTTCATCCCAAAGTCGCCTAGGTCGACCGCGAGCTCAGACCCGTCAGATCGCTCGAGAAAGAACCGCGGCGCGACGACCGGAACAAACAGGTCGAACGCGACCCCTAGCTCGAAACCGCCAAGCGAGACCGATGCTTGAGCGCGCGTCACGCTCGAAATGATCAAGCCAGTCGCGTTCTCGTTGCTGGAGAACCCGTGACCTGCTGCGTGCACCGCACCCGCTGCGAAGCCCTGGCAGAGTCCGAAGGACGAGGCACCTACGGTTGCGACCGCGCAGACGTCGAACCTTCCCGAGACAAGCGCTGTCTCGATAGCCCCTTGCTCAAGCGCCGACCAACCGTAGTTTGCAAAGGCTCCTAGCCGAACTGCAAACGGGAGAACCGCGGCGCCTAGGTAGAGCTCTCCGTACGAAGGGCCCAGGTGCCGGGACAAGATCGACGCGCCCGCGCCCATCCCTAAGACG
>CAZWQH010000358.1:0-5483 GCA_964635815.1 uncultured Sandaracinaceae bacterium | reverse complement strand
TGTCGAAACGTACCTCAGCACGGCGTGAGCGGTACGGAGAGTGAGCCAAAGGAATTCCGCGGAAATGCTATTCCACGGCGCAACGCCTTCCCCCAATCGACCGATACGGTCCGCAATCTCTGTCGCTGCTTCCCGAGCAACGTCGAGAGCACCTGTTGCACGACTCACGCGGACTCTCGCGAGCAGAGAGGGAACTGCCGCAAGCTCTGCAAAGCGCGAAGCGTAGGACGCGGCCGCTGCCTTCGCGCTCCCGCCTTCGGCGTCCCACCAAGTCCGTAGCGCCAAACCTTCGCGATGCAGCGTCTGCTCGTCGAGCGCAGTCGCGTCGATCATTCGGCCAATCAACTGAATCGCCGCTCGCGCCGAGATCGATGCTGTCGCTGCTCGAGCGTAGACCGGTCGCAGTGCGTTCGTAGCGTTCTCGAACTCTCCCTTCTCGATCAGACACACAACGAGACCGAGATGTCGAAGTCCACCGCGAGAGAACGCAACGCCAGGGCGATCGAACGTCGATGCTTCCCTGTAGCGTACGAGGGCACCATCGATATCGCCTGTCGCGTGCATCGCGCTCGCGAGCGCGGCGACCGCGTTCGCCCGATCGACGATACTTCCCGACGCGGACGCCGCGGCGAGCGCATCCTCGAAATATCGTTTGGCCAAACGCACACGTCCCGACGCGTACACGCAGGCGCCCAACGCGCGCTGGCACGTCGCAAGAACGACGTTCAGCTGCAATTCCTTTGCAACGATCAGCGCCGCTTCGGCGTGTGCAGTCGCCGCGCCGACGTCATCGAACGACATCGCTGCGATGCTCGCTGCTGCCAGTGCGGATGCGTACAACTGGGGATCTTCTGTCCGCGCAAGCTCTGCGGACTTTCGAAACTGCGCGAGCGCGTCCACTAGATCGTCGTAGTAAAGAGCATCCATTCCTCGTTCGATTGCGACGTAGGCATGGGCAAGCGCGAGGCCGATCTTGCGAGAGTCGGCATCCGCCTGCGCCAACTGATCTAGCGCGCCTTGACGGTTCCCTGCGCGGCGAAACGTGCTGGCTGCGTACACACGCAATCGAACGCGTTGGACGGAGGGCTCGACATCGACTGCAAGTGCTTCCCGGAAGAACGTCGCGGCGGAATCCGGGGACAGTAGGCGCACGCTATGTAGCGCGCGCACGACCGCAACATTGTCCGCGCGGGCATCGCGTTCGCGTGCAAAGCGCCGATGCGTGAGAGCAAACTGCATCTGCTCCGCTCGTACCGATTCACGCGCAGCCTCTGCGTTGGGGCCAAAGGTCGCGTCGCTCAGCTCCTTCGCTCGCACCGCGTAGAACGCGTCAGCTCGCGCGCTCGCGTCCATGTCCGCGGACTCAGAGAGGATCCGCCACGCAGGGTCGAAGATCGCGTATAGCGCGCCGGTCGCGCGATGGTCGTCCGACCGCGAGACGGTACGCACGATGCCGCGTCCCACCAGGTCGTGGATGATTGCGTACGTTCGGTTCTGGTCCAACCGCAAAACTGCGGCCGCTGCTTCCACAGGGAATGGACCGCGGAGCGCGGCAAGCTCAGCAAGCCGTGGTTCAGCGGCGCGGGCGCGAGCGACAAATGGTTTCCAGTCGTCCGGAGCCGGGACGAGCGTCCCCCCCCCAACGAGGTCTTCACAGAGCCCGCGAACGGTCCGTGTGACGAGCTTGTGTCCCGCGGATAGCAGGCTTCGCGGCAAGCAGTCTGCGGCATCGAGGATGGTCCGTTCATCCGAGTCCACGTGCTCGGTATTGATCTTCGCCATCGTCGCGCCGGACTGTTCGGCCGCCATCCGGTACAGGCGAAATGCGGCCGTTGCGTCCAACGGATCAACATCCACGACCTCCGCAGCGGGCGATGAGATCGTGGTTCCACGGCGCACGACCAAGATCAAGCGAGTCTGTTGGTGCGCTTGCGCTTCGAGCGTGCGATCGAGCGATCGGAGAAACTCCGTGTCTTCGTCGAGCTGATCGATCACAAGAAGCGTGGGTCGCTGGGATCCCAGGAGAGCGAGTGCGCGATTTTTCTCAGCAGAACCGACGTCGAGCGAAAGAAAGTGGCGTTCTTGGAACGATCGGCAACGGTCGAAAGCCGCACGCACGACCGCGCTCTTTCCCACGCCCGGAACGCCGCGCACTTGTACCACACGGGATTGCGACGCAATCGCGCGCACAATTCGGTCCACCAGCGATTCGCGACCAATCAACATGACGCTTCTCCTAGCCGAGTGATCATGATTGGAAGTTGATGCGCGCCCAAGGCTGGAGGCGGTAACCACTTGGGCCTCGCTCGAGCAGGGAGTCGAGGCCAAGGTCGCGCAGGCGTTTGATCGTCGTATGAACCCGTGCAGCGCGCGCGCTCTCGCCCACCTGCGAGGCATCGACCCCGGGCCAACCAGCCTCGAAGAGTGAATTGGAGTCGAGCCCATCTCCGGGCGACTCGCGCAACTTGGTCACGAGAGCGACGAACACGCGACGCAGGCTCTCTCGAGTGGACAACATGACGCGATCTCGCCCCCGGATCTCGAACCAGCTCAGAGGAACTCCACCCACGTAAAGGTCGAACGTACCTTCGCCCTCTACCGCACGCCGCACCACAGAGCTTTGAGCCCTCGTTGCCATCCATACGTATTGGTCGAGCGAAGTCGCCCAAGGATCCAAACGAACGAGAACCGCAGACAGCTTCCCCTTGATTGTCTCAAGCTCGGTCTTGCTTGAGGCCTTCGGCCGTCCGGCGCCATTGTCGCGCACGCGGGCAACATCGAGCGCCAGACGAGCTACGGTCGAAACATCTGCCGCCGCACGCTTGAACGCGTCGCCAAACGTCGGGACGAGTTCACTGATACTCCGCTCGATCGTTTCGGCCGCTTTCTCGCACTCGGCGACGACGGCCCCCTCGCTCATCAACACGAGTTCCAGAAGCGCGACACCCAAGCGTGTGTCTGCCGAGGTTTCGATGTTTCGTAGCTCGGCGATCTGCTGGGACGATTCGAGGCGTCGCCCCATTTCCAGAGAAGCAGCCGCAAGAGCCAGGCGCCACCGTTCGGCGCCGACGGCGACGCCCGACTTCCGCAGGTAGTCCGACGCGACCTGGTAGAGCTCTATCGCGCGATCTGTCTGATCTGCATATTGATACGCGACGCCTTTCGCGCCGAGCGCCAGGGAACGCGGATGCGGAAGACCGTTCTTTGCCGCGTCTGCAAGAGCATCGTCGAAGAGTTGCATAGCAGTCGGGAACCGAGCTTCGCGCATGGCGATGGCCCCAAGCGCGCGCAATCCACCAGCGCGGAATCGGCCTGCAACGAGCGACGAGGCTTCCAAGGTTGCCTCTGCATCCGAGCGCGCCGCCTCCACATTTCCCAGCGCCAGTTCGCAAGCGGCTCGTGCGGATAGGGCGAACGCCGACAGCACAGGATCGCCCACGACCGCATCGACCACGACAGAGTAAGCGTCCCGCGCCTCGCGAATGTCGTAGCGATAGAACATGACCCACGCGCGATCGGCCCATGCGGTCGCAAAAGAGTGCTTGTCGCCGAGCCTGCTGGCCAACTCGATCGCCGTCGCTCGCACACGAACGCCGTCCTCTGGTCGCCCGACGCGATCGTACTGCCTCGCAAGACGCACAAGAACCGGCGCAAGGTCTGCTTCCGCGAGATCGTTTCGGACAGATTCGATGAACGCGATCGACTCCTCCGGGGTACCGCGTTCGGAAAGCGTGCTGGAGATCACGTCGGCCAACGCGCCAGCATCCTTGTAATGCTTGAGTCGCACAGCCTCGCGAAGGTCCGGGAGGTCTTCGGCAATCTGCGCCGCGATCGCTATGCCGTCCGCCCCTCGAAGCAGCAGCTTCTGCTCGCGGGCCCGTGAAGAAAAATACTCAACGTAGGTGCGCTGCGCCCGATCGCGGAGATCGGAGCCGAAGAGCTCCACCGCTTTTGCAGAGCTGGCGTACTCGCGGGCGGCCGACCGCATGGTGTATCCGAGGGTTTCCGGATCCAGGTCCAGAAGTCCCAGACCCCACAATCGCTCGATCGAGGCATCGGCACCCGCGGTCAACCTGGCGGGGTGCGTTTCAGCTACGGATATCCGTCGAATTGTCCCCTGAAAGCAAGCCAGAGTCGCGACGTACTCTTGCTCCACCCGATCGAGTGCAGCGAAACTATGCTCCAACAGAGCCTCATCGAGAGCAGCCGTAGCCGCGTCAGCCTCGGGAGCGACGAGCGCGGCGGCACGCACACGCACAACCTCCTCTCCCGCGATCCGGAGCGCCTCTTCCGACACGGCGATCACGTGAAGATCTGCCGCGCTTAGCAGCTGGAACACAACCGCGCGCGCGTGTTCACGGCCGCCCAGAAAGACTAAGACGGCGGCCCCTGCGACCGTACCGAGGTTCTCGCGGCTTACCCCAAACGCCTTCGCCACGGACTCAAGCTGTTCCTCAATGGATCCGGTCAGGACGACCGCACGCGCTTGCTTCCCAACGCGTTCCGCAACTTCCATCGCCCAGCGCGCGCGCCCAACGCCAGTGACCGTGGCGACCATGCGATCGTTTCCCGAGCGGATCCGCCCGACGAACGCTTCGAGTTGCAGGTCAGGGTCTCCAACCTCAGCGAAATCCGGTGTGTGTCCCAGGTCTGCGGCCATTCGCGACCTGTGATACTGCGCGGGCGATCGATCACACGCAAGCTCTGGAGAGGTCTAGCGTTCTATTCGGCGACAAGTGCGAAGCGTGCGACGCACCCGCCGCAAGGCAAAAAAAAACCCGCACACGTTGTCTTGTTAGACAAAATGTACGGGTTTTTCAACATTAGCCCGGCAGCTTCCTACTCTCCCACACACTCACGCGTGCAGTACCATCGGCTCTAGAGGTCTTGACTTCCGAGTTCGGGATGGGATCGGGTATGGCCCCTCTGACTTCGCCACCGGAAACTTGCGGAAGAAGACCGCCGACAGTTCGAGGAACTGTGACGGTTTCTGTTGAGGCGCTCCAAGGCGGCGCGTTTCCACGGCCGACTCGTTCGCTGAGCTTCGCCTCAACTGAGCTCACCATCTCAAACACGACCCGTGAAACACGGTCCGTGCAAGATGGGCTCTTACTCCCAACCCTGAAATTGAATGATTGAATGTGTACCTTAGAGATACGCAAGCCACACGGCCGATTAGTACCAGTAAGCTCCACGCATTACTGCGCTTCCACGCCTGGCCTATCAACGTCGTAGTCTCCGACGGGCCTTTAGGGGACTCACGTCCCGGGATACCTAGTCTTGAGGCCGGCTTCCCGCTTAGATGCTTTCAGCGGTTATCCGTTCCGTGCATGGCTACCCGGCTATGCCACTGGCGTGACAACCGGAACACTAGAGGCACGTCCATCCAGGTCCTCTCGTACTATGGATAGCTCCTCTCAAGTATCCTACGCCCACGGCAGATAGGGACCGAACTGTCTCACGACGTTCTAAACCCAGCTCGC
>CAZWQH010000357.1:0-5491 GCA_964635815.1 uncultured Sandaracinaceae bacterium | reverse complement strand
GCATCACACGCATCCATGTCGAGGAGGACGCAGCCAAGAACCTCCATGGCGTCGGAAGCGCTGCCGAGACCCGCGTGGACTTCAACCGGGGCGGTGTGCCGTTGATCGAAATCGTCGGCGAGCCTGATCTTCGAAGCTCTGCAGAAGCGGAAGCCTATCTAAAGCGCTTGCGGGAGATCCTGATGTTCATGGGAGTGAACGATGGAAATCTCGAAGAGGGATCGTTTCGCTGCGATGCAAACGTCTCGATACGACCTGTCGGTGCTCAGAAGTTCGGCACGCGGGTCGAGTTGAAGAACATCAACTCGTTCCGCTTCGTTCGCAAAGCCATCGACTCAGAGATTGCGCGACAAGAATCCATCATCAGCGCGGGCGGGAGCATCTCGCAGGAAACGCGAACGTGGAGCGAGGCGCACGGAAAGACGCTCCCGATGCGGAGCAAGGAAGAAGCCCACGACTATCGCTACTTCCCTGATCCTGACCTGCCGCCACTCTCGGTTGCGGCGCTGTTGGACGAGGTGAAAGCCACGATGCCGGAGCATCCGGACGCCAAGCGAGAGCGCTGGGTTCGCGACTTGGGGCTCACGCCGTACGACGCACAAGTTCTGTCCGCGCATCCCGCTATCGCATGCTACTTCGATAACGCAGTCAGCGCGGCGACACAGGATGATGCGTCGAACGAAGGCCGTCGCCGCGAGATCGGAAAACGCGTCGCCAACTTCGTTCAAGCCGAGGTGCTGCGCTTTACGACTACCAACGGGCTCGAAGCGAAGTTTCCTGTTACCTCCGACGGCGTTGCGGAGCTCCTCCATCTGATCGAAAAGGGCACGATCAGCGGAAAGATGGCGAAGGACGTGTTCGCGGAAATGCACACGACCGGTCGCGGCGCGCAAACAGTCGTGGCGTCGAAGGGGCTTTCGCAAATCACGGATACGAGCGTGCTCGAGAGCGCGGCTCGCGAAGCAATCGCGCAGAACCCCGGACAAGTGGAGAAGTACAAGGCTGGCAAAGGCAACGTGCTCGGATTCTTCGTGGGGCAGGTCATGAAGACCACGAAGGGCGCGGGAAACCCGGCGATCGTCAACGAGATTCTCGTCAAGCTGTTGAGCCAGTAGCCGATGCGTGTGCCCGTTGGACGTTCTCCTCTGTCTGAACGGGATTGGTCAGCTGTCGAGTTCGATCCCGACACAGGTCACGTGGTCTTGCTCGATCAACGCGTACTACCGGAACGCGTCGAGTACGTTCGGTGCAAGACGATTGACGACGTCGCGAACGGTATCCGCTCGCTGACTGTGCGCGGCGCGCCCGCGATCGGAATCACTGCAGCGTACGGGATTGCTCTGATCGCGCGGCAAGAGCGCGGCGATGCACGCACGTTCCTCATGACGTGCGGTATCGCAGGCCGTGGATTGGCCGCCACAAGACCCACCGCGGTGAATCTGTCGTGGGCGGTTGGGCGCATGTCGCGTTGCGTCGCTGACGCTTCGAAGCTGGACCCAGAAGCCCGCGCGAACGCGGTGCTCGAGGAGGCCGAGCGCATTCACCGAGACGACGTCGCGTCATGCAAGCGCATCGGGGAGCTCGGTTCCCGAGACATTCCAGACGGAGCAACGGTTCTCACGCATTGCAACACGGGTGGATTGGCAACTGGCGGCTACGGAACGGCGTTGGGGGTCGTGCGCGCGGCCGTGGCTGCTGGGAAGAACATTCGAGTGATCGCGACCGAGACGCGACCGTTCCTGCAGGGCGCGAGACTCACGGCGTGGGAACTCGCTGCGGACGACGTCCCGGTCCAGGTCGTGACCGATGGTATGGTCGCGCACTTGATGCAGCGAGGCCGGATTCAGTTCGCGGTGGTTGGCGCGGATCGAATCGCGAAGAACGGAGACGTCGCCAACAAGATTGGCACGTACGCAATTGCCCTCGCAGCAAACGCGCACTCGGTGCCGTTTACGGTAGCAGCACCGTGGAGCACCATCGATCTCTCGACGCCCACCGGCCAGGACATTCCGATCGAGGAGCGAGCATCCGACGAGGTCGCGGTCATCGGAGGCGTTCGGTTCGTGCCCACAAACGTCCACTGCCTGCATCCCGCGTTCGACGTCACCCCAAATCGGCTCATCGCTGCCATCTACACCGAGCGCGGAACGTTCGACCCCAGGTGATGGAGACACGTAATCCGGGAGCGACTACGAAATCATTGCAGATAACGCTCACGTCCCTGAACCTCGATCGTCTTCCGGTCAACCTCGGTCGATTCTCGAGTGTAAGTGCAGGTCGGATTCTTGGCGCAAAGGTTGCTCTAAGCACTGCCGATGCGGCCTGGAGTCACCATATTCGGTCTGATGCTAGCCGCGTCCGCGTGCGTGGCCAGACCTGTTACGACGGTCGGCGGTCTCACCGGCGACCTTACGAGCGAGTGGCAGGTCTTCGAAGACGAGAACGCCATTCGCTTTACGCGCGGAGACGACGTCGTCTCAATCGCGGAGCTCGACAGCAACTCTCCCAGTGTCGCTACGCGTGGCGGCACGGTGCAAATCTCTCTCGAGGACGACGCGGTGCGTGTCTCGGACATTCAAGTTGCCGACATTCGGTCGTTTCGAGCCGTCGATCAGCTCGCGTACGAGCTCGAACAAATCGCGCGAACGTCGGGCGAGCGAACTGCCGTGCTTGCGGACGCTGCAGGACGCGTCTCGCTCGACTGCGGCGACCGGATGCAAGCCGACCGACTGATGCTGCTTGTCGACGTGCTAAACGCCGCCAGCGATGCCGCATTCAGCGATTCACGCGACGACGTGCGTGCGCGAACTACGGCACGCGGTGAGCTGCGCGACCTGACGATCTGCTGGCGCCTCTACGGGCCCTAAAGCAGTCGCGTGCTACGGTTTCGCCCTGATGCCAAGCACCGATCCAATTCTTTTCGTGAAGGAAACCTACCCGGCCCTTTTCAACAAAGGCGTCGCGGAGTTGGAGGCGCGCGCAACGTCCGAACCGCAGGTGGCTGAACGCTTAAAGGACATCCGCGCCGCTCGAAGTGCCGCGCGACTGGTGTTCGACGGCGAAGGCGAAGTCTTCCTGGTCACCGAGAACGGAAAGATGACTGCGTCCGACACGAAGCCCGAGAACATACCGGTCCTCTTTTCCGCGAGCGCCGACGCCGAAGCGGCGCGCGTGGGTCTTGCCGCGCTGTTCGAAGAGAACGTCCTCGATCATCCAAGAGCGGCGATGAGCGTGGCCAAGGTTGCCTCTTCGAAAGTGGATTCGATGCTCTCGAAAGAGAAGCTCAGCTTTCACGTCACACTAAAAGACGTACCCGACGTCGATCAGGTCACCATCAAGATAGCGCTGGGTCTTGCGGACCCCGCAGCCGCGCCCAACTTCAGTGCGACCGTCAGCTACGAGGACATCGAAGATGTCCGTGCGGGCAAGTTGAAGCCGCAGGCGCTTTTCATGACCAAGACCAAGCTCGTCGGCGACGCTTCACGAGCAATGACGCTCGCGATGCAGATCATGCAGGCGCGTCGCTAACCAAGAAACCGTGGCCTCTTCTTCCAGGAATCGATCCATACCGCGCAGCGCGCTAGCGTTCGCGGAAGCTTTGCTCCCAGGCAGCGCACACATCCGCGGTGCGGACGAAGAGACGGTTCGCGCCGCGCTGCAGATGACCGAGCACGCAGGTCCTGCTGCGAAGCAGGGATGGCTGGCCGCGATTGCGGCGCTCGATCTTGCGGCCGCGACATTTCGCGGGAAGCGTTTCTCGAATCTCGACGCACAAGCGCAGGATGAGTTGCTCGCGCGTTGGGAGACGGATCCCGTTTTCCGGAATCCACTGTTCTTGGCTTCGTTCCCACTGAAGCTCGCGCATTTCGACACCGAGGACGTCTACGAGTCGCTCGGACGGAAGTTCAACGTGGTGACGAACCTCGAGCAGCCTCGATGGCTCTCCCGCATTACGAGAACAGACGACCTCGAAGACGCGGAGCTCGAGTGCGAAGTGGTCGTGGTCGGGACCGGCGCCGGCGGCGCGGTTGTCGGCAAGGAGCTCGTCGAGCGCGGAGTCGCAGTAATCTTCCTCGAAGAGGGCAAACACCTTCAGCGCGACGCCTTCGATGGCCGTTCGACGCGCGCGCACGAAACGCTCTATCGGCCCGCAATCTCCGTCGGCAACGCGACGATGCCGGTGTTCATGGGACGCCTGGTGGGCGGATCCACGGCGATCAATACCGGCACGTCGATCCGAACCCCGGATTTCGTCCTCGAGCGCTGGTGCGAAACCATCGGCACTGACGAATTCGCGCCGTCACGAATGCGACCGCTGTTCGAACGGGTGGAGACCATCGCCGAAGTGGAGCCTGCCCGGCGTGAGGTCGTGGGACCGATGGCCGACGTCGTACAACGGGGGGCAAGGAAGCTCGGCTGGAGCCACGCCTTCATGCCCCGTAACGCACCGGGTTGCGACGGCGACGGGTTCTGCGACTTTGGTTGCAGGACAGACGCACGTCGCAGCACGAATTTGTCCTACGTCCCGCCAGCTCTCGAGATGGGAGCCATGCTCGTCACTGAAGCGCGAGTCGACAGCATCACACGCGAGAACGGAGTTGCGTGCGGCGTGGAGGCTGTCTCCCCAGAGGGCAAACGCATTCGGGTGCGCGCCAAAGCGGTCATTCTCGCAGCCGGAGCCGTTCCAACTCCGTTGCTGCTCATGAGGCAGGGTCTGTGCGAGGAGAGTGGTGAGCTCGGGCGCAATCTCACGTTGCATCCAAGCGCGGTGTTCAGCGCGCAGTTCGACGATGAAATCCAGGGGGCCCACTACGTCCCACAGGGAATGATGATCGACGAGTTCCTGCGAGAAGGGATCCTGCTCGCAAGCGCGAACCCGGACGTGAACTACTCCCCGATTACGTTCAATGGAACTGGCAGTCGTCTCATGAACGTCATGGAGTCGATCGGCAACATCGGTGCATTTTCGATCCTCATTGCGGACCACGGCTACGGCCAAGTTCGCTTCGGACTCGGCAGCACGGGCGTCATCACGTACAACCTTGCCGGCGAGGACTGCGTGCGACTTAAGCGCGCGATGGATCTTTGTCTCGAGCTCAGTCGTGCAGCGGGGGCTCGAAGGTTCATCCCTGGGGTGCGATCTGCCGGCATTCTCCACACGGACGCGGAGGTGGACCAGTTTCGGGCAAGCACCATCGCGGCCGCCGATTTTCCGCTCGTAAGTTATCACCCGCTCGGTACGTGCAAGATGGGGAAGGATCCCAAAACGAGCGTCGTAGATACCGATCACTGCACCCACGACGTCCCGAACTTGTTCGTCGTGGACGGCAGCACGGTGCAAGGACCGCTCGGCGTGAATCCACAGATCACAATCATGGCCATGGCGACCCGAGCTGCCGCCCGAATCCACGAACGCGTGTTTGCGTAGGCGATGCGGCCGACCTCGGCCTGCCCGACACCATCGACCACGCCCCGCTCGACCTGCTGCGCG
>CAZWQH010000356.1:0-5492 GCA_964635815.1 uncultured Sandaracinaceae bacterium | reverse complement strand
CGCTGCAGTCCGCGCTAGCATCGCAGGCCAAGCCCGGTGCAACGCTTCCGGCAACTCCGCAGGCGCGACCCTCCGCGAACCATTTGCAGCGTTCGCCACTGCGACACTCGCCATCCGCAGTGCATCGAAGGACGCAGACACGCGTATCGGATCGCGGCGCAGCCGGGCAGAAATGACTCGGGGGGCAATCGCCATCGCTGCCGCACGTCGCATCTCGACAGCCGTCTGACTTGCAGACCTCCGAAGTGCTGGCGCAATCACCGGTGCTTCGGCACGTGCTTGTCGACGAATCGATGTCGATCGTTCCTGTGTAACCACCGGTTGCACCGTCCACGCCCGGATAGATCTTCAGGGTGTAGGTCCCGGGTCGAAGCGTCTCGGTGACGTCTTCCGTCATCGTCCCCGCAAGGCGGCCACGAACGATGATCTCGTTTGTTGGCGACAGAAGGTCGATATCCAGGTCCGCGGAGGCGGGTGCCATCAGGACGCGGACGCGCGCCTCCGACGTAATCGTGAAGCGACGAAAATCTTCGTCACCCGTGCAGATGGTTCCGCCGAAGTTCGCGTCGATGCGCACCGGGGAAGAAAGCGAATCTGGCTCGCTGTCGTCGTTGGCGCAGCAGTCGGACGCGCGTGTCGACCATCTGAGCGTGTACGCTCCGGTCGAGCCCAAGTACCCGGTGACGCTCGCAAAGAGTCCCTGGCTCTGAGTCGAGCAATAGGTGAGCTCTTCGCGGTCGGAAGTTCCGCGACTCGCCGCGAGTCGAGTTCCGCCGCCGTCGTCGAGGAAGAGGTCCAGATCCCCATCGCTGAAGCGTGAATCGAGAGTGACCGTCAGCTCGGTGTTCGGCTCGACTACCAACTGGAAGAAGTCGAGGTCGTCGCGGCAAATCGAAGCCATCAAGCTCTGCGATCCGGTCGGAGGTGTTTTGGCCGCCGCGATGGACTCGTTTGCTTCGAACCTGTCGGCGGCGCACGCAACCGTTGTCGTGCAAACGGCAGCGTAGTCACCACACGCGTTGACTCGAGAGCCCTCTGCGTTGGTCTGCTGGCTGCACGTGCCGCGCGCGCATGTGCCCGAGTCCGATTGGCAGTTCGGCAAGCAGCGACTTCCAGACGTCGTGGCGATGCACGTTCCGGCGCAGTCGATCGAGCGACTGCAGCTCTCGCAGGAATCGAGTCGCGTTCCTTCGCCACCGATAGCCGTGAAAGTCGTGACCGTCGTCGTCGTCGTGTGCAAGCACTTGCCGGTCGGGTCGTCCGCATCTGTTATCGAGATCACGAACCAGACCCGCTGCTGTTGGCCGCGTTCGAGGGCGAGCGAGGTAATGCGAGCGCGATAGTCGGAGTCGCTCCCAGTCACACGCTCGAACGGTTTGCCTTGGAACGTCGTCAGATCCGGCATGGCAAGGTTCGTTGGCTCCGTCGTCGCGTACAGAAGCTGTGCGGGCGTTCGCAGCGGGTTGTCGTCCGTGATTCTCGCGGTGACGTCGAACGTTGCACCTGTAACGGTGGCTCCGTTCGTTGGACTCTGAACCTGGATCTGTGGAGGTTGGCCCGGGCAGTTGGGCTTTTCGGTTCGCAAGAGCAACACGTCGAGTGTTCGTTGAGTGGAATGCATTCCGTCCGATGCCGAAACGGACATCCGCCAGACGCGTTGCGTGCTTTGCGTGGAATCAGGACGCCACTCGAACAGTGCGCGATGCCCGCTGTCGCGACGCAGCGCTGCACCGCTCGGAAGATCGCTAATCGCGATCGCTACGTCCGGGCTGTCGTCATCACGAACTTCAATTGCAAACGCGACGACGGGATCGCGATCGATGAAGACTGGCTTGCTCTCCGGTAGAGCAACGAATACGGGAGCAGCTTCGAGCGCAGGCTGCACCGTGACCTGAAACGTCATTCGCTTGGAGCCGTTTCCGATGATGGTGAAATCGTGGATGGCCTCGGCTCCGTTGGCAGCCAGGTGAGATGCGAGCGGGGTGTACTCGAACTCGGCGCCGAATGGCGTGGGTGTGAGACGCGCTTGCGAGTCGACTCCACGAAGAGTTCGCGGACCTTCCCAAGTCAGATTGAGGGTTCCGTTCTCGACCCGAATCCGAACCGTCAGCTTCTGATTCACCCGAGACGTTTGAGGCGTTACGGGAACAATCCGAGGCTCCGCCCCCTGGGGACACCCCAGGGCGACGAAGGCGAGACCGCACGCGACGAGCGGCGCCACCAGATGGTGCCGCAGGGCCGGCAGGCCAGGAGAAGACGAATCGAGTCTAAGCACGGGCGAATCATATCAGGCGCGCGGGCTTGACGTCACGGGAGGCAAACGCGTTCAGCGCGGTTTCGTTCGAGCGAATTCGCATCCTGGCAGGTGAGGGCGGGAGCGCACGCGTCCGGGTTGGTGCCGCAGTCGAGAGCGCACGAGCCGACTCCGCCGGCGGGCCCCACACAGGTTTGATAAGGGAAAGCCCCGCAATCCGAGTCGGTTGCGCAGCGAATGCGCCCACAATACCCAGCGATCGGTGCGGGAATCGCGGCATCCGGGCCCGCGGTTGCCAGAGGCAATATGCAGGCTGAGGCATTGCTGCAGTCCCCGGCTCGCGAGCACGCCGTACCATCCGCGCCGTTTCCGTCGCGTGCACACGCTCGGCCGTTTTCTCCCCATTTGCAGCGTTCGTCCGGGCGACAATCGCCGTCGTCGCTACATCGTAGCGAGCACAGACCGGAGGTGCAGAGGTGACCGTCTGGGCACCCGGTGTTCGCTCCAGTGCACGCGACGGTTCGACAGCTGGCTTCGGCGCAAACGTGTCCGAGGTCCGGACAGTCCGACGTGCGTGAGCAGTCGGTCCTTGCGCGCGGCGTAAGCGTGACCATCCCGAGATAGCGTGCCTGGCCGGTCGTAGGACCTGTCACACGTACCGTGTATGTCCCGATCGCGGTGGTCGTGTGCCGAATCACGATGGTCTCCGGACCGTCTGGCCTGCCGATCGCCAGTGCGCGACCGTCCTGACTGAAGAGGCTCGCGCCGAGAGTCCCGCCGGTAACGAGCAACACGACCTCGATCTGAGACGCGGTCGCAACTGCGAAGCGGAAGTAGTCCGAGTCGCGTGAGCACGCGACACCCTCGAAATCGAGTGAAACGGACAGCGGATGGGCTGTGGGAATGGAGTTGTTCGGCTCGCCCTCCGTGGTCCCGTTGACGCAGCAGGAACCCGCGCGAGAAGCGACGTTCAACGCATACGCGTTTTCTGCATCACGGTATCCCGCGACGCGCACGAAGAACTGAAAGACGGGTTCCGCCGAGCTCACGCAGAGCGTTGTCATCTCGCGGTTGTTGTTGCTGCTTTCGCTTGCGACGAGCGTGTTCCCCAGACTGTTCTCGATGTAAAGGTCGAGGTTTCCGGTCGAAGATTCGAAGTTGAGCTCTGCGGTGATCTCATCGCCTGGGTTCGCATCGATGCGGTACAGGTCCACGTCGTCGCGACAGATCTGTCCATCCGCGATTGTGCTCGCATTGCGAGTTGCGCGGTCTTGCATATCGTTTGGCTCGCGCTGAACGTCGTTCGTGCACGTGGATGTCGTGTCGCAAACGGCGCTTACCGTTCCGCAAACCCGTGCGGTCGTACCTTCGGTGGTCGTCGCACCCAGGCACGTACCCTGCGCGCAAGTGTCGCCGGCAGGACCCGAGCAGCGCTCGAGGCAACGAGGTCCGCGAGCGTCTTGCACGCATGCTCCGGTGCATTGGAATGAACGCCCACATGGCTCGCACCTGGGAGACGGGGGAGGGGGAGTCGTCGGCGCCGTTGCCGTGAAAGATGCGACGTCCGTTTCCGTGGTGTGGTCGCACGCGGGTCCGGTGGGGTCGTCGTTGTCGGTGACGCTCACGTAGTACCAAATCGTGGCGCTGCCCGAGATCGAGCGGAAGAGTGCGGATGCGCGCGATGTATGGAAGCGCGTCAGTGCCTTTCCCTTCGAACTCGACCGGAACGAAAAGCGCGGGATCAGGTCTTGTTACGTCGTCAGGTCGTGTCGTCGAGTACTGGAGGATTGGGGCGTCGCGCAGCCCTACATCGTCGGTGACTGTGATGCGCACTTCGTACGTCCACCCTTCGATGTTCGCGTCCGCCGCGGGGGATACCACTCGCACTTCCGGGCGAGTGCCGGGGCAGGTGTTGAGCGCTGCGCGTCGCAGTGTGATCGTGAACGGGTGCGCGGTTCGTGTGAGATGGTCAGTCGCGTAGAACGTCACCTGCCATGTGTCGCGCGGCTGCTCGATCTGCTCTGGCGTCAACGCCCACTCGTACGTCGCTTGCTTCGGTCCGTACTGGTTCAACATCGCGTTCGGAGGGCCGCCCTCGACTGAGATCTCGACTTGGTCCGAATCGTCGTCCTTGATCGCAATGTCGACGCGGAGTTGCGCTGAGCGGTCCGTGTACACGAGCGCTCCCGGGCCCGGAGAAACGAATATAGGCGCGGTTCCCTCGGCAGGAAGGATCTTCACAACGACAGACTGACGTTGCTCGGCTCCGTCTGCTTTCATGACGATCACGAACTCGCGCTCGATCTCGCTACCGTCAGGAGCAAGGTGCGTGATCAACGGCTCGTATATGAGTTCCCCCCCAAACGGCGTGGACGTAATGCGAACGGTGAGGCTCTCTTGCGGAAGCTGCAGTCGAACCCAATCGAACTCGAGCCGGCTTCCTCCGCCATTCTCCACACGCAGTGGCACTGCGAGGCGAGTGCCAACTCGTACTTGCTGCGGAGCGATTGGCAGCAGCTTGGGTTTCGCGCCGCCGTCGCAACCCAGCGAACCGAGGCCAGACGTCAACAGAAGCAACGCAGAGGCGGTTAAGCCCAAGATACGCATGTACGGAGAGTATCCGCAGACTGACTTCCCGCCAATGCGGGGAGGTGTTCGATCTTGCTATTCGACCATCGGGTTGCTGAACGCAACGGGCATTTGAATGTTCACGGACTCACGTCCTGGCGCGAAAGAATCGGGGAGTGCTTCGAACGGCATGCATCTGCCCAGGGCATGTAGTGCAGCAGCATCGAACTCCGCAAAGCGGCTCGAGCGATGGATACGCGCTCTCGACTGCAGCGTTCCGTCGCGTCGAACGTGCAGTCTGAGGACGGTCGTACCTTGATCACGCGCCAACGCTCGGTCGCGCGGAAATACCAAATGCTGCTCGACACATCGTTTCACGTTTGCAAACCATCGCACGTATCGCGCGTCACTCGTGTCGAGGGCATCGCCTCCGCTTTGGCCTGGACCGACCCGATTTGCGTGCCCGCCAGACCGCGCTCCTACTCCGGCTCCAATGAGCACCGAACCTTCTGTGCCGCCCGTGCCCTGACCGGCGGCGTTCGCTCGTGCAGGCGACGCTTCCGTCCAGCTTGCAAGCATCTGCGACGCCAACAGCTCCGTGTTCCGATTGTCTCGAACGCGCGGATCATCCGTTGCTGTCGGAGTGGCTGCGCGAGCTTGGTCGACGGTT
>CAZWQH010000355.1:0-5516 GCA_964635815.1 uncultured Sandaracinaceae bacterium | reverse complement strand
TCGCGATGACGGAGCAGACGATCAGGACGACGGCGCTTGGCTTCACTGCAAACGGCTTCATGCGTATGGAGACGCGCATCGCACGCTCACGGTCTATCGAGCGAGGATCTACTGGTGGCGGCGAGGATCAGGAACTCGCGACCCCCCACGAGTCACCCCAGTGCCGAGGTCGTATGTCCTCGGCGCGCAACGCACTCGCAGGCGTTCCGGTCAAATGGGGCGAGCACGTAGCTTGCTTCGCGTAGTGAGTCGTACCGTGACGCGTGGGCCAGCGCGTCTCGTGCGCTTGCGGAGCGTGCTCGAACGTGCACGCTCTGTAACAACGGAACCCAAAGATCAGCTGACCGCGGTCGCCCTCGACTTGTGCTCGTGAACCGATCAGCCAACGAGCTGCAAAGGCGGCGTCGGTGCTCGGGGTAGGTCGAGAGTGAAGACACAGCCTTTGCCCGGAAGATCTCGAACGCGGATCTCCCCGCCGTTCGTCCTGGCGGCTTTCGCGCAGATCGAAAGGCCCAATCCGACTCCGCTTCGGTCGGAGCTCCGCTGTTCGAACGGCCGGAACAGGTCTTCGGTCGCGCCAGGCGGGAGCCCGCCGCATTCATCTTCGACTTCGAAGAGGACACGGTCCGCAGTAGCCTGGACTGTCAGCCAGACGCTGCTCTTCTTTCGAGTGAACTTGAATGCGTTCGTCAATAGATTGGAAACCGCAGCCGCGACGGTCTGCTTGTCCGCTTCGATGGTCACCGAGTGATCGACGGTCGTAACGATGAATTGAATGCCGCGCGAGTGCGCGAGGACAGATGCCCCGATCTCCACGTCTTCCACCAACTCGGCCACGGAAAGAGGTTGGCGACGCGCCAATCCAGAATCCAAACGCACATCTGCGAGGGAGCGATCGATAAGGTCGCTGAGGCCCGTAAGGCTACGACCGAGGAGAGCGCCCGTGCTGCCGGATGAAGAAACACTTCCGTTCCGGATGCTTTCGAACGCGAGCGTCGCGGTGCTCAGCATGTTGCGCAGCTCGTGGGCCAACATGCCAAGGCGCTCGGTGCCTTCCGCCGCGACAGCCCGCTCGCGCTGGCGGGCGAACTCCGTGACTGCGCCTGCGATCGCATCATCGAGACAGAGGTTGAGCGTCTGAAACTCCTCTGCGGAGATGGGTGCGCTGTGCTCGAGGGCCAGCCCGGTGATGACCTGACACAGATCCCCGTAGTCGTGGACCACGTGCGCGATCGTCACTCCCATTCGAAGGAGCTCTTGACCGTGCACCGTCGCGCTTCGGGTTATCTCGTTGTGGTCCGTGACGTTAGTCGAGTGGGAGCGACGGAGTGCATCACCAAGCTGATCCAAGAACACGGGCACCCCCTGGGTAATCTCCCTCTCAGTTGGTTTCGGTGAGAGACGGAGCGCGACTCGCGCCCGCGCGCGCGCAATGATCTCGTCCCTTCGCAGGACGATGAAATCCTCGAGCATCGGGTCACAGTGGCGGTGTTGGTCGCACAAAGCAACCACCCGCGGGATCGTTCAATGTGATGCTCCAACGCTCACTGGCCGTCTGATGCGAGGCGGATTTGCTGCCACACTTTGGCGCAAACAAAGCGTATTTGGAGCACGAACGGCTGGCCCAGTAGTTGCGGCTTCCCTCGCATGATCAACGCAACCCAAATCAAGCCGAATACTCCCGTCGTTTGTTCCAACAACAAGCAGTTCGGTGTTGTGGACCACATGGAAGGCACCGATACGATCAAGCTGAACAAGGACGACAAAGGTCAGCATCACTACATTCCGCTCGCGTGGGTCAAGACGGTGGACGACAAAGTTCATGTCGATCGTCCCGGCGACCAAGCGATGAAGGAATGGAAGACCGAAGCGGCGAAGCCGGCAGCGGGCACGCACGCGAAGCCAGCCACTGCGTAAGCACGACACACGCTCGGATTGCGCTCTACGGTGCGATCCGAACCAACGGGTGTGGGTACACGAACGATCTGTAGCCGGGAGCCGGCGTATCGTTCATGTAGTCGCGCCCGTTGCGTATGTGGTCCGCGAGCGAAGGACTGGTGCAGGCCCAAGGGTCGTGCACCTGCACGAGCGCGTTTCCGCCGCTGAGAGTGTTACTCCACTCATAAATGGGTGACGCGTCTTGAACGCCGTCGCGATCGACGTCCGGGCCGTATCCGGGCTGGTCTACGCAGGGATACCCGTCCGTGATTTTGTATCCGTCGCCGGTACGCCAGAGAGCGCCGCCGCTTAGGGTGCACGTCGCGGTCGTGATTGTGTTCGCTGTGATGCGGCACTGCGCATTTGCGCGCAGGTTGTAGAGCCAACGGTCGACCAGCGAGCTCGCGGTCCATGTTTGATTCGCATCGGTCAAGGTTGGCGAGTTGTTCGATCCGTCGTGCATGCCGGACCCATTGGCGACGGGTTGGTTTCCGTCGTTGAGCGAAGATCCGTTGATCGTAGGTCGCCCGTCGCATCGCGAAGGGCTCCCTGTGTACTGATCACAAGTACGATACTCGTTGACGAGCGTGAACGCCGTGTAGTTCCCCGTCACGACGTTGTCGAACAAGAGAGCGGTGCCTCCGCCGATGTAGACCGTGAGGTACATCGTTGCGACTTGCGGTCGATGGAAGAGGTTTTGATAGACCTCGACCGATCCAGCCGCGCGGAAGTTTCGATCGAGCGGGTTCGAGAAGACCACCGTGCCCTCGTGTCGGCTATAGCGAACGACCACGCGTGCTCCATCTCTGATGGAGACCGACGGGTTCAGGATGATGGCCGGGGCGATGAACTCGCAGTCTTCGACGTAGGTGGCGCGCGTGGTTCCGAACGCGATCGGGGTGGCCCAGGGCGTGGGTCCGTGGCCGAACGACTCGAGCGCATCGCCAGTCGACTGAAACGTGAAGCGCACGTGATCAATCACGCCGAACTCGCTGTCATCCAAATGGATCGCCGAGCCGGATGCGACGGTGAAATCGCAATGATCCACGCGCCAACCATTGTCACCGTTCTCGATTTGGATTCCGTATTGACCATTGGTGCTACGAAACGAGAAGCGGCTGATGCGAACCGGATCTCCCGTGGCCCAGATCAAGAGCTCGCTCGTGGCCCGTGTCCCGTCGGTGATTATGGTTTGACCCACTCCTGCGCCAATGAGTGCGACGCGCTTGTCGAGATTCAGCGTGGAGTCCCACGTGCACGAGCCCGCGGGCACGTCCACGGTATCACCGTCGCTAGCTCTTGATAGAGCGTCCGTGACGTCGGCGTGACTGCAGGATGCTGCGGCGACGTGATTGCCGGGGTTGCAACTGCTCGTGTCGTAGCCGCTGCAATCGGACAGGCACCTTAGGGTGCCGTTGCGAAAACCCGTCGCAACGTAGACACACGTGTAGCCGTTGAGGTCGGTGCCGTCGCACGCCTCGCCCGGATCCGTGTTGTTGTCGCCGCACGTAGCGGGTCCGCAGTTGGTCGTGTCGTACGCGGAGCAGTCGGCGCTGCATCGCAACTGACCGGAGGCGAAGCCTCGCGTGATGCACGTCTCGGGAACGACGGCTGCGCGATCGCAAAGCTCTCCAGGGTCGATGCGACCGTTCCCGCACACGAACCCTCCGCTGTCGGGTTGTGTCGCTGTGTCGACGATTGTTGTGACGTCTGCGGGCTGCACGGAGTCGAGCGTGGCGACGTCCAGGATCGCGGAATCCGAACGCGGCGCGTCGGGTGGGACGAGCGTGCTGTCCAGCCGTGCGCTGTCCAAGCCCGCAACGTCTGGCGAAGCGCCGCCGTCGATCGACGCTCGGTCTGAGAACGAGGTCGTTGCATCGAGCGCGGTGGACATGTCTGGTGAGGCGACGCTTCCGTCGGACACGAGCACGCTTGTGTCCGCGAGTGTCGAGTCCGCGGGCCTCGCATCGCGAGACGTGTATCCCACGCGTCCGCATGCAGCGGACGCGAAGACTAGGAATACGACAGGTACGTCCAGCCTCGAGCGTGAAAACATGCACAGCGCGATGCGACGCGCCCGTGCAGCGTATCATCGCTGCGGCACCTAACGCGATGGGCGGAGTCAGTGGGCTGCGATGGCTGCAGGCTGAAATGCGTTAGTACGCGCGCCGCTGACTCCGTAAACCTCGGGCTGTGCACCCGTGCCGCGGTCCGGAGCACGCGTGAGCGCGTGAGCATTCATAAATCCAATAAGGTTCTGCCAACTAAAATCGCGCACGTCGTTGCCGCCGCGGACTTCGTCCGTCGCGCGAAAGAGCTCGATCATCAACACGCTCGCAGTGGGGACGCCGCCCGTGAACCCGGGCTCTGCGTTATTGACGACATCGGTACTCGCAAATCCTGTCGGGTCCTCTGTGGTGGCGCGGTTCCGAAAGATCTGCTTCGTGTAGTACTGATACGACCAACACGAATCCATGAAGACGATTTGATACTGGTTGCGCGGATACGTGTGACGAGTGTCAAACGCGTTGTGGGTACCGTAATCGGAGTGACCCCCGTAGTAGAAGATCTCGCTCGTCCCCAGGACGTTGCGCATGCGCTCGTTGAAGAGCTCGCGCGGGATGCTTTCCGCGAACATCACCGGCGTGTGCATCGTGATCCGGACCTTCAGACCATTCGGATAGACGCGCTCGACACGCTCTCCTTGGCGATTGGGAAACGTCTCGGTAACGCGAAACAGATGAGCTTGGAACGCGTAGTGCATGTCTTCGTATGTGATGAAACCCCAATCTGAGGGAAGGAGCTCGCCGTGGTTGATCTGTCCAAAGACCATGCCCACCTCGATCACACGATCGGCAGCGAGGCGGTCGTACTCCGGATAGACGGTGCCTGCGGCGGGCGCGATGCGCAGGGACAAAGTGGCTTCTGAGAGCTCATTGGTTTCGATCGGGCACCCGGGCTCTTTTGTGTCCCAGTAGAAAAAGAGCGTCTCGGCGCGAACGTCGTTGTTCGTGATCGCCTCGCTACCGCCTTCAGGATCCGACGCGCATCGAAGTCCGACTCGCTCGAACAGCCATTGGGTCGTGAGAGGCAGGCTCAGCTTGATTGGTTCGCGAATGATGTCTGTCGCCGTGGTTTGGAGCTCATTCAGCAACACGTGACGAATGACGGAGTCGATCGACACCGAGTACTGGACAGCCACGCCACCAGGAACGACCTCCGTGCTCTCGATGGTGGCATCGTCACGTTCGACGTTCAGGTCGAGCGCGTATCCGCGGAGTTGATTGCGAGCGAACTTCATCTGGTCCGTGATCGCGCGTGAAACGAGGCGAAGCTCGTCGGACGCGGGCGACGCGGTCAGCGTGTGTGCAAAAGCGACGCGCTCGTCCTGCGTGAGCTGCGGCAGCGGGAGGACCAGCCGCGAGCGGAGGGTGCCTTCGACCTCGGTGGCCTCACCTCCGACGTACCCTGTGTCGCCTCGTTCGCTGGCAGATCCCGCGACCTCTGCGAATTGGTCGAACGCGTCCGATGTGTTGCGCGGGCCATCGAGGGCGCCCGGAGCACAACCTAGGACGAAC
>CAZWQH010000354.1:4146-5517 GCA_964635815.1 uncultured Sandaracinaceae bacterium | reverse complement strand
GCGCTGATGCCCAAGACCTTCGCCGTGCTGCAGCACCTCGTCGAGAACGCCGGGGTGCCAGCCTACAAGATTCTCGCGGTTACGTTCACGAACAAAGCTGCAGGCGAAATGCGGGAGCGGCTTCTCCACATCCTCCCGGGTGGGGTTCGCGACCTCTGGGTGGGGACGTTTCACTCCGTGTGTGCGCGCATCTTGCGTCGGTATGCTGACGTCTGTGGGATCTCCTCCAATTTCGTCGTGTATGACGATGATGACTCGCGTGCGGCAGTGCTCCGCGCCATGCGCGACCTGAACATCGACGAGAAACGGATCGACGCCAAACGCGTCCGTTCATTCATCGATCGCGCAAAGAACGAAGTCAAAGGCCCTGGCGATGTGGATGCGAATGACTACTTCGCCGACGCGGCCAAACGAATCTACGAGGCGTACGAAAACAAACTGCGAATGGCGGACGCTCTCGACTTCGGCGATCTCATCTATCGCCTGGTCGTGTCGCTCGAGGCCAACGACGATTTCCGCAACGAACTTTCCCGACGTTACTCGCACATCCTCGTCGACGAATTTCAGGACACCAATCACGCGCAGCTGCGTTTGATTCGGGCCTTGGCGTCAACACACCGGAACATCACGGTGGTTGGCGACGACGACCAGTCTATCTACCGATGGCGGGGCGCCGATCGCCGGAACATTCTGGAGTTCCGCACGTGGTTCGAAGACACGCAGGTTGTGAAGCTCGAACAGAACTATCGCTCGACCAAACGCATCCTAGCTGCCGCGAACGCGATCATTCGGCGAAACGTTTCGCGCGAGCCTAAGACTCTTTGGACCGACAACGGCGAAGGCTCGCTCGTGCGCGTCGTCTGTGCATTCGACGAGCGTGACGAAGCGCAGCATGTGGTGAACACGATCCGCGAGCATCGCGACCGTGTGGGGCTACGTGGAATCGCGGTTCTTTATCGAATTCATGCTCAGTCACGCGTGCTCGAAGAAGCGCTTCGCGCCGCGAACATTCGTTATCAGATCGTCGGCGGCATGCGGTTCTACGAGCGCGCCGAGGTCAAAGATGTCTTGGCGTATCTGCGCATCGCTCAGAATCCGAACGACGACGTTAGCCTTCAACGCGTAATCAACACCCCATCACGCGGCATAGGCAAGACGACCATGGACCGCATCCTCGACACGGCTGCGCAACGTGGGGTTAGCGTTTGGACGGTCATCACGGACGAGAGTGTGATCGACGCGCTAGGAACCGCGGCTCGAAAGAGTATTCGTGCTTTCACCAGCTTGGTGGACGACATTCGTCACGCCGCGAAGGAAGGCGCCGGTCCCGAGTCTCTGGCCGACACGGTGCTCACTCGCTCCGGTTACCTC
>CAZWQH010000354.1:0-4136 GCA_964635815.1 uncultured Sandaracinaceae bacterium | reverse complement strand
CGCTCGACTCGAGAACATAAAAGAGCTCGTAGGCTCGATGGCCGACTTCGAGAACGAGGCGGAGGAGCCCACGCTCGCGCGTTTCCTCGAGCTGATCACGTTGCAGTCTGCGACCGACGGAATGAACGACGAAGAGACAGTGACTCTCATGACCGTGCACGCGGCCAAGGGCCTCGAATATCCAGTCGTGATGGTTACAGGCCTCGAGGAAGAGATGTTTCCTTACCGCGGAATCGATCCCTCGGCGGACCCTGACGAGCTCGAGGAGGAGCGACGCCTCGCTTACGTCGCGTTCACGCGAGCGCGCGAACAGCTCGTGCTCATGTGGGCGCCGTCGCGACGCGTGTTCGGACAACCTCGCATTGCCATGCGGTCGCGATTCCTCGACGAGATTCCTGTCGAGTGCATCGACGCGCGCGGGCGCGCACCGCAACCGCGGTACCCATCTGTGCGCGATGACGACGGCGACAGTTCGTACACGGTTCCAGAGGGCGGCATGAACCGTCCAGCATGGCAGCACCCGCAATCGCGATCGGGGCGACCTTCTGCGAGCAGCAACGCGCATTCCGGGCGCTTCATGGGATCGCCGGCTGCTTCGTCCTCAAGTCGCGGCCCTGGTGGACGCTCGAGCGCACCGCCCCCCCCGGATCGTGCTCCCGGTGAGTCGTACGTGGATCGGTCGGAGGGCGATGACGCTGAGGGCGGAACGCTCCGTCGCGGGATGCGAGTCCGTCACGCGAAGTATGGGGTCGGAACGATCGAAACTTGGTCAGACGGGGTTCCGCCGAAGGTCACGGTTTCCTTCGTCCAGTATGGGACGAAGCAGATCGTCGCCACCTATCTATCGCCGGTCTAGATTAGGCTTTTTTCGCGGCTTTTTTCGAGGGCTTGCTCTCGGACTTGGTCTCTGTTTTCGTCTCGGTCTTGGTTTCGGTCTTCGTCTCAGTGGTGGTGTCGGCTGCTTTGGGCGCGGTTGAGGGCGACGATGAGCTGGACGACGACGGATCAGACGGAGGCGGTGCGGAGCTGCGCGAGGTGCTGCTGTAAAGATCGGCGTACCAACCACCTCCCTTGAGGATGAAGTTGCCCGAGATGATCTCGCGCCGTGCTCTGTTCTTGCCGCATTTCGGGCATTTCTTGAGCGCGTCCTCGGTTATCCGTTGTTGGGCTTCCCAGCGGTTCGAACAGTCATCACACACATACGAGTACGTCGGCATTGGCTTGCGCGCGAATCTATTCGCGGCATGCCTAACGTCAAGTACGACTCTGCTCTAGTGCGTTCGCTTCAACGTGACGAGCCGCTGGTTCTGCCGCTGATGCAGACCACATTCGGTTTTCGCGGACCCACGCCAACGTCCTGAACGGGCGGACTCGCCATCTCCGGTGGCACTCGTGCACGGGGCACACCCGATGCTGGGATACCCGGCATTGTGCAGCGAGTTCGTTGGAACTCCGTGGCGTTGGACGTAGTCCCAGACCTCCTCTCGAGTCCACGCTGCGAGTGGATTGATCTTCACCAATTCGAAGTTCGGGTCCCATTCGACGACTTGGGCGTCTGCTCGATCCGCGGTCTGCTCGCGGCGGATAGCCGTCACCCATGCCGAAAAATCCCCCAATTGCTCTCGCAGCGGGCCAATTTTGCGCAGGTCGCAGCATTTGTCCGGTTCGCGCGCCCAGAGTGCGTCGCCGTGTGCCTCCGCCTGCTGAGGAATCGTCAAGGGCGGGCGCACCGAACGGATTCGAATGCCGTAATGGGCTTCGAGCTCAATCCAAAGCGAACGCGTCTCCTCGAAGAGCACCCCGGTGTCGAGTGTGAAGATGTCAATCTGCAGCTTATGGCGTGCGATGAGGTCGATCAGCACACACCCCTCGGCACCAAATCCCGTGGCGAACGTGATCGACGCGGCAAACGTTCGCGCCCCCCACCGTAAGATCGCCTCGGGAGAAGCTCCTTCGAGCTCATCGCGGGCGACTACTAAATTGCGTGGAAGCGAACCGGTGGACATCGACGGATGAGTGTCCAATATAACGGAATCAGCGGCGCGCACAAGCGCTTTCTGAGGTGTTCGTGTATCTCAATCAGCTCGAACTACCCGGCTTTTGCTTCGCGCTGCTTCAGGGCTTCGAGGGCGGAATCGAGCTCGGCTTGTTCCTCAGCCGACATTTGCTCTTCTTCGGCATCCGCCGGTTCCTCAGGAACACGCGCGTCTACTTTGGTGCCCTTCTTCGGCGCCACTCCCATCTTCGACTTGAGCGCTTCGAGGTCCGCGTCCCCGCCCGCCTTTGCTTCCAGGGCCGCGAACTTCGACTTCAAAACGTCGCCGCTCGCCTCTTCTGCAAGCTCGGCTCCAGCTTCAGCTTCTGACTCGAGCTGTTCGATCTTCTCGGCCATCCTGTCGAAAGTGTCGAACGCGCTGTTCTTCTGGAGACCGCTCATGGTCTCCTGAATCTGCTTCATCGCATCTGCGCGGCGTTTGCGCGCGATGAGAACGTTCTTCTTCCGCTTGGCTTCCTCGATCTTGTTGTTGAGGGCCTTGAGCGCGAGCTTCAGTTGATCGCACGCGATCTTCTGTTTCTCCCACTGATCGCGAAACGCCTCCGCAGTGGAGTCATGCTCGCGTTTGCGCGCCAGAGCTTCCTTCGCGAGCTCATCGTCGCCAGCGCGGACCGCAAGCATCGCCTTCTTCTCCCAGTCCGAGGCCAGGGTCGCTTCGCTTCGGTGCTGCTTCTCGAGCCGCTTCTCGTCACCGATCGCGACGGCGACTTGTTTCTTCGCCTCGATCAGCTGCTCATTCATGTCGAGAATGACCTGATTCAGGACCTTTTCGGGGTCTTCGGCTTTGTTGATCAGATCGTTCAGGTTGCTACGCAGCAGCTGCGACAACCTCGCAAAAAAGCCTGCCATCGATCACTCCAGGCCGTCGCCATCTTCGTCCCCAGGATTGAGGAGCTTCCTCGTCCAGAGGATGGCGTCCGAGCGCTTTCTTCCGATCAGAATTCCTCGAGCCAACAGACCGGTCTTCTTGAAACCGGCGCTGAGGAAGGTCGTCGCGAGGTTCACATCATCCGACGGTGCAAAACCAAACACCGAGACAATGCCGCGCTTTTTGAGCTCTTCAGAGAATGTTCTCAAGCCGGCAGTCGCCGTCATGATTCCTTGCTCGTCTGTCGGTGCGTGCAGCATCTCGATCAAAGAGTGACCGAAGCAATCCTGGAACTCGGTGGTGAAATAGTTCGCCTGGCCCTTCTTGGGAGCAGCCTCGAGGAAGAGTCGCGTCGTGCCACGACCGAAGGGCTCAAACCCGGTCATGGCCTCCCCTTTGGCCCAAACGGCGTCTCGAATGGAAAGCGCTGTGCGACTGTCGATGCCGCGCATCGAGACGTTGCGAATCTCTTGATCGAGATCCAGTGCGACTTTCTTCGCCTGATTGATTGTGCGGTCTGCGAGACGATGCCCGTCGTCGGAAACTTCGATCGATGCCGTGCGCTCACCAATGACGCAACCGCAGACGTGGCCGTCGCTGCGCTTGTAGAACCCAGGAACAGTTCCTTCGCGAACGAAACCGACTCGTGTCCACGACGACACCTCGTCTTTCTCGACGATGGTGATCACCTTCTCGATTCCCTCGCGTTGCGCGACGGACTGGATGAACAGCCGTTTGGCCGGCAACGCACCCGCACGAAAGTCGATCACGCGAATCAACTTGGTGCGTCGGTTCACGATAAGGCAGAGAAATGCGCTGTCGCTTCGGAAATGAAGCTCCTCGATCATCGGGCCTTTCGGCAGCGTGATCTTCGTGGCGCCTGCGCCCTTGGGCTTCTCTTTGAGCTTCGAAGTGTCTGGGTTGGGCAAATCTTTGGCGGTGGATTTCACGACTGCGCTCTTCGGCGACAGGCTTTTCGACGACAGGCTTTTCGACAAAACTTTGCTCGTTTCGGTTTTTGCCATCTTGACCCTTAACAACAAGCTCCGGCCGTTGTTTCCGCGGGAACCGGCCCGCCACGGTACGACTCCCGCGCGGGGTGTCAAGGCCACATATCCATACGTAATATCTGTGCTCGGCGGCGGTCGTTGCTTCATCGAGTGCGGCCGCTACCATCCTCTGATGCGCTTCAACTTACGCAGCTTTGCGCTT
>CAZWQH010000353.1:0-5518 GCA_964635815.1 uncultured Sandaracinaceae bacterium | reverse complement strand
GGGCGGTGTCTGCCTCAACTGGGGGTGCATCCCGTCGAAAGCGTTGATCGCTGCCGCCGGACTCGCGGAGAAAATCCGTCACGCCGGGACGATGGGTATCCATGTCGACAAGATGCGCATCGACGTAGGCGAGATGCAGCTCTGGAAAGACGGCATCGTAAAAAAGCTCACAACCGGCGTTGCATCACTCGTGAAGAGCAACAAGGGCGACGTCGTGATGGGCACCGCGAAGTTCAAAGACGCTCGCACCATCGAGGTCACGAAGTCCGACGGAACCAAGGACTCCTTCACCGCCAAGAAGGGGATCATCATCGGGACCGGCGCGGAGGTGATCAGCCTTCCTGGCTTCGAGATCGACGGAAAGCTCACGATCACGGCTCGCGAAGCGATCAGCCTCAAGGAAGCACCGAAGAACCTCGTCGTCATTGGCGGCGGTGTGATCGGGCTCGAGCTCGGAATGGTCTACCAGAAGCTCGGTTCCAAAGTGACTATCGTCGAGCTCAGCGAACAGCTCCTCCCTGGCGTAGATCTCGACCTCGTTAAAGTCGTCGAACGCATCTTCGTCAAAGCGGGCGGCGAAATCCTTCTCAAGTCCAAAGCGACCAATCTCAAGCGCACCGGCAACGTAGGCGCGGTCACTGTCGAAGGACCGGACGGAAAGAAAGAGCTCGTCGCCGACAAGATTCTCGTTGCAGTCGGATTCAAGCCCAACAGCAAGAACCTCGGACTCGAAGCGCTCGGGGTGAAGCTCGATGCGCGCGGACACATCCTCACCAACGACCGCCTCGAGACCAACGTTGCAGGCGTCTTCGCGATAGGTGATGTCAGCGGCGCTCCGTATCTCGCGCACAAGGCCACGAAGGAAGGTGAAATTGCGGCCGAGGTAATCGCTGGTCACAAAGCCGCACGCGATTGGCGCGCAATGCCCGCAGCGATCTTTACCGAACCCGAGATCGCAACAGTCGGCATGAGCGAGCGTCAGGCGAAAGAGACGGGGAAAAAGATCCGCATCGGAAAGTTCCCGTTCTCGGTCCTCGGTCGCGCGATGGCCGTCAGCGCCACTGACGGGTTCATCAAAGCGATCATCGATGCAGACACCAACGAGCTCCTCGGCGTAGGCATCGTCGGTCCGGAAGCTGCGGACTTGATCTCGGAAGCTGCTCTCGCGATCGAGATGGCTGCGTTCGCAGAGGATGTCGCGCTGACCATCCATCCTCACCCGACGCTTGGTGAAGGAATCATGGAAGCGTTCAAGCATTCGCTCGGCGAAGCGATTCACATCATGAACAAGAACTAGTCCCGGACCGGCCTTCCAGAACTTTGAGCTCTGTCGGGGTAGGCATGCTTGATGCGGTTCTTATTGACTGCTTAACCTTGCGTGCAGCGACTCCGGAGCGTGGCGCACGTGGTCGACGATGGCTAGGTTTCAACATGCTCCGGCCTTGCCTTTCACGGGTTGCGTGCGCCGTCCTCTTCGTCCTTGGCCAAGGTTGCGGAGCGAAGTCTTCGTTGGCACGAGCGGGTCAGCATCCCACGTCGGTTCACCCCGACGCCGGAGTCCAGGATTCGAGTCGCGTCGTTGGTGACTCAAGCCCAACCGACGCACTGCTCGGTGGGGGCAGGCCTTTCAACTGCACGGGGCTGCCTCCAATTTACGACTTCGCCCCGCCGCCCGAGGCGAGCGCATCACCGCGACCGATTGTCGTGTGGGACGGCGCCACGCTGATTGTGGCGTACCGCGCGCTCTCGGCGAGAGGCGGCGTAGTCTACGTCTCGGTCGCAGAGCTAACTCAAGATGGATGGACCACGCGAGTGCGTCTCCCCGCAGTCGATCTTCTAGCGTTCGGCTACGCGGCAGAGATTCACGAGTTCGCGGTAGTCGTTAATCCGCATAGCGACCGACCGGTCGTGCAGCTGCATCGCTTGGGTCCGAATCTGCAGCCGCTCACTGTGACGCGGGTGTCCGTTCCGAGGGACCCGACTCGCGTCGTCGGGCTCACGTATGTGCACTCGCACGCAGAATGGTCATTTGCACTCGGCGATGAGACAAACGTGTGCGTGGTGGTCGTCCCAGCGCGTGCTGGCGAGGGGCGGGTGCTCTCGAGCTCGCGATCCCGATCCCCAGTCTTTGGTTATGCGCGTTCTCCGGTCGGTGAGCACGCGCTCACCGTGTACGAAGGGCAGGTCAGAGAGCTCCGTCTTGGCCCCAACGACGGTGAGTTCTCGACCGCGTCTCTGGCGCATCTGCAGGCAGTCCACCCCCCGGCACTTTTCTACGATTCTGCGGGCGCATTGGGCTACGCAGGTCTCCGGCAAACCACCGATCGGAGCTCGCTCGCGTTTTTCGAGCTGGGCCGACATAGGCCGGCGCACTCGTCAACGCTTCGCGACGTTGATGGACACGGGCAGCCCGCCATGATTCCGTACGCGCCTGAATCTTCCGTGCGGGTCAGCGCGGTCGTACCGCTTCGCACCGGTGACCTCTGGGAGGTCTATCTCGTCTCTTTGGGCATTTCGGATTCTTGGGGCCCCTATTCGCAGGCGCTGCGGCCGCCGCACCGTCGTCCGCTCGGAAGCGAAGCCGAGCCATCGATGACCTACTATCGATACCCCGGTGGGCACGCGTGCCAGGGCGTTCTTTGGGACGAACCTGGGAACGACGTGCCGCCGCGGTGGTATTTCGCGGCCCACCTGGTCTCGATCCCGATCTGATGGCGCGTCGTACCCCGTGCTCACCTTCATTCGCGCGTCGCGTTCTTCGCGTGGTTGAACTTCACCAGTCCGATTCGGAGGACGCGAAGGATCGCGCGCTGACCACGCCGCAGGAGCGGTTTGATGCGGTCGAATCAATGAGGCGCGCGTACTACCACTATGACGAGCATTCCGGACGACTGGCGCGAGTTCTTGAATGCGTTGATCTCAGCGAACGTAAAGTTCCTGCTGATTGGCGGCCACGCGCTCGCGTACCACGCTGAGCCAAGATTCACCCACGATCTCGACATCTTTATCGATACGAGCCCTGAGAACGCGGCGAGTGTTGTGCGTGCGCTCGAGGCGTTTGGGTTTGGCGGAATGGTCGAACAGGATGCGCTTCTCGCACCCAACAAGGTATTCATGCTCGGTGCAAGCCGTGGCGTATTGACATGCTCACGGGAATCGATGGTGTGACGTTCGCTGAGGCGTGGGCCTCACGCGCGCAGGTGAGTTTCCACGGTGTCGAGCTCTTTGTGATCGGGCGGGACGCGCTCATCCGCAACAAGCGCGCCTCGGGCCGAAGAAAAGATTTGATGGATCTCATCTTGCTCGAAGGAGATGAAGAGAACCCTGACGTCGACGCAGACTAGCGGGCAATGCAGCACGTCGTTGCGCCGAGCCGCGCGGGCCAACCGCCGACCTAAGTCGGATTGCGCGTGCTTTCTAACCCACTAAGAAGCTTTCCTACATCGCCACTCGCGAGGTTGATTCGAATGAGTGATCGGGTTCTTCACGTGAAACGGTTGGGGCGTCTCGCTTACGGCGAGGCGCTTGCGTTTCAGGAGAAGCTGCGTGACGCGCGGATTGCGAACGAGGCGCCGGATACGTTGCTGCTCGTAGAGCACAATCCCGTGATCACACTCGGACGAGGCGCGAAGAAAGAGAACCTGCTCTTCTCGCCGGAAGCCTTGGCCGAGAAGGGGTTCGAGCTTTTCGAAACCGGTCGTGGTGGCGACGTGACCTATCACGGACCGGGCCAGCTCGTGGGGTATCCCATCGTGTCGCTCTCGCCCGATCGGCAAGACGTACGCCGCTACGTGCGCGACCTTGAAGAGACGATGATTCGCACCTGCGCGGACTTCGGCGTCACCGCGGAACGCGTGCAGGGTTTCAACGGCACCTGGGTTGGCACGAGCAAGATCGGCGCTGTTGGAGTTCGCATCGTCCAGTGGGTCACCATGCACGGTTTCGCGATCAACGTGACCACTGACCTCTCGCACTTCGCCACCATCATCCCGTGCGGCATTCGCGGCCGCGGAGTCACCTCACTCGCCCTCGAAACGGGCCGCGACCTCACCATGTCCGAAGTCGAAGCCCGCGTAGTCCTCAACTTTGCAGCCGCCTTTGGCGCCGACTACATCCTCGAAGAAGGCCCCGACCACCTCTACCGCCAATCCCTCGACTCAGCCCTATCATCCACCTAGCCACATCGAGACTAGACCGCATCGACGATGCGTCGGGCACCGACAGTAGTCGCGCAACCCTCCCCGGGCAGGGACGGACCTGTTCAGCGAATCCTAGAAGGACCACCGCGACAATGTCTTTCGCACTTCGTGCGGGCCCACCGAGTCAGAGCGAGCTGCCATCAGCTCCCTCGCGTTACTCCCCAACAACCTCGATCGGCTGCGTCGCATCGAGCGCGTAGCCCTTCCGGTTATCGATCATGTACGCAGTCATCCCCAGACTGCGCAACGTCGACACCGCCACATACAAACGGTTACGCGCGGCCTCCGGTTGAATGCGCTCGTCCTTCCAGATGAAACGGATCGCTTCGTCTGTCGTAAGAGGGTGGTCCGGCGCGCTCCGGTAGCGTTGCACCAATGCGGCGACGAGTGTCTTCAACACCGGCCGCTGTCCGCAGTTCACCCGCTTGCCGTCCGGGTAGATCCAGTACTCGCCCTTCTCATGAATGGTGAGCGGAACCTTCCGTTCCGCCGGCGGATTGGTTTCCGCGATCCGGCGCGCTGCGGTCTGGAGGGTCACGAGATTGTAAGTCTCGTTGGTGTGCGCGGGTTTCCACGGAGAAGGGTCGCCGTCGACCCGCGCCTGAACCCAGCGCGCAAACTCCAACGTCTCGCGCGCTTGCCGCGAATCGCGTCCCTCTATGATCGGAGTGGCGGCTTCGAGGTTGCGTCGTGCGCTGGCCAGACGCCCGCGCATCGAATCCGAGGCTGAGAGCCCGGCGAGCGCGAGTCCGTGAAGGACGTGGGTGGGTTTAGTTCCTGCGAGCACAGTAAGGTACACCTGAGCGGCCTCGTCGTAGTTTCCGAGCGCCATGCACAGCGTTCCAATGCGCGCGCTAGCGGTGACGTTTGCCCCACGAATCTTCGCTGCGGCTGCGTGCTTGAGATAGTCACGCATTGCGGCTCGCGCCGCTTCGTCCTGACCGCGTCGCGTTCCGATCACCGTGCTGCCGAACGAGAACCACGCAAGCACGAGAGGATCCGGTACGCGAAGCTCCGCGCGTGCTTTCTCTAGAATCGCCGCGGCTTCTTCGACTTTGCCTTCTTCCGCCGTGATGGCGGCGTCGATGGGTCCGGTTAGCTCCGCGAGATGCGGGTGGATCGCGCGAATGCTCTCAAGGTGACCTCGAGACGCAGCAAAGTCACCCTCCGTGAGCGCGTAGATCGCACAGTTGGAATGCAGCCAAGCTTCACCGAGAAGTGCACCGTCTTCTGAGCCTCGTGCGTGTAGAAGTGCCGCTCCTCGCGTGAGAGCTTCTCGCGCAGCGGTCGTCTGACCGGAGGAACGCAGCACGACAGAT
>CAZWQH010000352.1:0-5520 GCA_964635815.1 uncultured Sandaracinaceae bacterium | reverse complement strand
TCGCATCGAACCGCGCGGGTGTTGGGGTCAACTGGGTTTCGTACAGCGTCGATGCCTCGGATATGGGCGCCGTCGAACGGTCGGAAGACTTTCGTGCGGACCCGACGATTGGCGAGGAGCATGCGGGCAATCGCGACGAGGCCTTCGGAGAGCTTGGCAGGCTCGATTTTCATCGCGGCCACTTTCGGAGCGCGGGTTCGACCAACGCGCGAGAGTCCGAGAACTCGAGCACGTTCACGTACGCGAACGTGATCCCGCAGGCTGCGAACAACAACACGGGAGCCTGGAACGGGCTTGAGCAGTACCAGCGCTTGGCGGCTCGCCAAGGCTACGTGGTCCACACGGTTGATGGCGCGCTCTACCTCGGGAACACGTGGACCGCGGGCGATGGACTTCGCGTTCCCAGTCACACGTACAAAGTAATGGTCCTCACCCGACCGGGGGCACGAAACACAATCCCGGCGAACACGCGTGTGATCGCCATCTTGATGCCGAACAACAACTTCGAGACCTCGAAGGATGATGATTGGACGAAGTACCGAGTCGCACCGTCCGTCATCGAAGGACTTTCTGCTCGGGCGGACAACGCCGGTGCAGCGGTGCGCTTCTTCACCCACCTGCCCGCTGGCGTGGCCGAGGGTCTTCGAGCCCAGACCGATACCCACGAGGTGCCAACGGAGATTGCGGTAATGCGCAGCTACCTCGACAACTCTTTGGATCGAACGTTTGGTTCGATCCGGTACTCGGTCCCGGGCGAAGCATCGCGGCGACCACGCCTAAGTGCGCGAACGGGGCGTGAGGCAACGCGATGAAAACACGTTCTAGAATTCCGCGCGCCGTACTCTCCGCCGCCGTGCTTCTGGTCATCGCCGGTGCGGTGCGTGCTGATGATCGCAGTGCGGCGACTTCGCGCCGAGTGACTCGCTCGCGCGTACAGCGCCTCTCGCCGCGTCCCGCGCGAGCGCTTCAAGCGGTCGTCCGACCGGGCGGGCCCACCGACGACCTGCATGACGTAGTGACCCCGCATGCGCCGACAGGAAGACGCACATTCCGGCTTTCGAGGGGGGCAACCGGACGACCTGGCGTTCGATTCGCGCTCCGGGGCGGCCAACTTGCGCGCTTTGAGACCGTGCTTTTCGACATCGACGGAACCCTCGTCGATACACGGGCGACGATCGCCGAAGGGATCGGGTCGGCAATGGACGCTGTGGGCGTTCCGCGCGACCCCGAACAGATCGCGCGGCTCGTGCTCGGCCTTTCGTACCAGCGAGTCGCGGAGATCGTGCTCGGACCCGGCGACACGGAGCGCCACAAGTTGTTTGTCCGCACCGCGTCAACCGCGACTCTTCGTGCGGAGCGCATCGGCGAAGCGCGCGCGTACTCAGGAGCGCAGCGCTTGCTCGCGACTCTTCGCGCTCGTGGCGTGAAGATCGTGGCCGTGACGTCGCGTCCTTCCCACGCGGCCCGCACCGCGCTCGGCCGCTACGGGCTTCTTCGCTACTTTGATGGTGTTGTAGGCGCAGACGACGGGGTGTCGGGTCACCCGGCGTTCTTCGCTCGGGCGCAGCGAACTCAACCGCTGGTATCCGTGCCTGCGCGCGTCACTGCCCACAAGCCGAATCCAGAGCCGATCCTGGAAGGGCTCGCTCTGGTTGGCGGACAGCCCTCTCGCGCTGTCTATATCGGCGACATGCCTACCGACATCGCGGCTGCGGCCCAGGCAGGCGTCGCGACGGTTGCAATTACACACGGGTTTGGTTCACGGGAAAATCTCGCTGCTGAACAACCGGACGCGACGTTCGACGGTCTCGGTGAGTTACTTGAAAAGGTGCGGTCATGATCGGGGCAGTACACACAGACGAGATGCGCAGTGGCGGCGGACCGCGTGCGGGTCGGGAACCAGGTAATCCGCGTCTGGCCGCTATCCTCTTCTTGGTCGCGGCGCTTTGCGGGTTGGGACAGATCGGTGGCGTGCGGGCCGAAGCGCCCCGAACACCGCACCCGGCGGCCTTCTTGCCGGACGCTCGAACCACGACGGCTCAGGCCAACGAGTTCCGCGTCCAAGTTCTCGATGTCGATCAGGGAAGTGCAACTCTGATTCACACCCTTGATGGAAAAACGATTCTCGTCGATACCGGCAACGAACACGCTGGACCACGGCTTGTTCAGCAGCTTCGCGCAGCCGGCGTAACCAAGATCGATCATCTGGTCATCAGCCATCGCCACATGGATCACGTCGGCGGTGCACGAATGGTCGCCGAGAACTTTCCGGTCGAGAACATCGTCACGCCCTGGGAAGAATCTCGGATACCTGCATCTGCAATCGTCTGGCTGGCTACTCTCCGCAAGGATCTTGGTCGCCGTTTCGGTGCAGCGAATCGACCCAACTTTCACACCGCTATTGCAGGGACGACGATCGACCTCGGACCCGGCGCGCGCATGCGCGTACTTTGGCCGAACCGGCCGACGGGTGGCCTCCCGATCGGTGACTACAACGAAGAGTCGATGGTCGGCGTGATCGAGCAAGATCAACCCAGCGGCGGCGCACAGACCCGCGTCCTCACGGGCGGGGATCTCGGGTGGCAGCTTGAGCGCCATCTCGCGGAGACGGTAGGCGACCAGCTGCAGGCAGACATCGTGATCGGCAACCATCACGGAAGCAAAGGCAGCTTCGACTTGCGATACCTCGAGGAAGCCGCCGGGTTTCGCTCGTCCCTCATCGACTCGATTCAGCCCAACGCGAACGCCCCTCGCAACAACGTCGCGGCCCGCCTTCGTCGCCTGGTGACCTCGCGACGCTCAAGCTCGCGTATGGCTCAGCACATCGTCGAGCAGGTAACCGCTGTGCGTGATGGCCGAGCGGTCGAGCGCGGCGCGCTCGTGCATGCGCTCGCGGATGCCGTCGACCGGGCAACTCCAAACAATCGTCGTCCGCTACTCATCGCGAGTATGGGTCGACAGAACGTTTACGACCATCCCTCGGCAGTGCGGATGGCCGCCGCGGTTTTGGCGGGCTTCCGAGTGTACAACACAGATCCACAAGGCACTGTGGTTGCCACCCGACGCGTGAACGCTCGCGGTCGATGGGCCTCTTCCGTCGAGATGAGCCGCGTCGCCAATGCACGCCTGGGTCTGCCGGATGACGTTTCGGAGCTCGCACCCGAGTTCATGCGTACTCGCGATCCGAACGAGCCGTATGACCTCGCGGCACGCGAAGCAAACTATGGGTTCGAGTACGGTCACCCGGATCGGGTGATTCCCTGGAGCTCTGCGGATGAGTTTCTTCATCTCCAGCGTGGTGGACGTCTTGGAGCGGGCACGGTCTCGTTTCTCGCGACGATTCGACAAGATCGAGCAGGACGACGCGATCATCTAAGGAGCTGGCGACCGCGCATTCTTCTCGGCGTAAGGCCGCCAACCCCAGACCCGATCTGGCACGGGGAGCCGCTGTTTGAGGCGCCGTGGAGCCAAGGCGCGAGCGTCGCGTTCGTTAGAGACGTTCCGCGTCTGCCTGGCGCAAACCAAGTTGCCCCCGTTCGAGCGACCCGCCGCCGCGCCGCGCCGCGTGCTGCGACTCCGCGCGTACGAAACCCGTCCGTTCCTCGAAGGTCCAAGTGAGAAGTCCAATGCGTTTCAATCGAGACATTCTGATCACCTGCTACGTTTCGTGCTTCGCCCTCTGCGGTGTCGCAGCGATCGCGAGCGCTTCCGAAACCACGCCGACAAATCGTCCGCGAACGACGCGACCGGCTCCGACCAAACGAGTTCAAGCGCTCGTTGGACGGGCGAAAAGCGTGGTCAACCGTCGCGCGAACGGACCGCGGAACGGTGCGCCTCGAACCACGTTGTTTCCGACAGACTACGGAAACCCTGCAGGCGTTCACGCGGGGGCTCAGCTGATGACCACCGATCAGATCTTGCCGTCGGGATGGCGGTTCGTTCGTGGGAGCACAGCGTCGGGCGAGTTGCATCCGTCTGCTGGCGGTATCGGGCGCGTGCTCGCGCATACACGCAATTCCTCGCGCGCACGTTGGGGCGTGTGGCACGTCGGCACGGCCGAAGAAACGCTGGGCTTACTCGATGAGGCGATTGAGCGGATCCAGGATGGAGTTCCCGGGTTGATCACGCGCGAGCGTCAAGTGACCGAGGTCGAGCGCCGAGGCGGTGCCGTATCTGCCGCCGAGTATCGCGTACCTATGAACAAACCTGTCGGGACACTCGGTGGGTCGGAGGGTGATGGGCGCGCACTCGAACACGTCGCCGTTCTTGTGACCCGTGAAGCAAGCGGTGCAGTGAACATCACGACCGCGTATCCGATCGAACCGCCCGCGGCGAGTGCGCGAGATCTGCGTGTCGATGCTGCCGCGGACGCCGCTCTTGACGACGACCGTGATCCGCCGCGCGGGCTGATGGGACGAGGAGCTCCCGCGCCGTCGAGCGTCCGCTACCGAGGCACCCGCGCTGTCTGAACAACGCGCATTGGCTGGCGATTCCTTGCTGCCAACGCGCCGAACGTCGCCGATCCCAGCACCCTCCCGCATCCCGCGGAAGGAGCGATAGAACGAGTCCTGGCTCACAAAAGCGACACCAACCGAGCCGACTGGGGAGTCTGGGGCTCGGGGAGGGCACAGCTATCGGACGACGGTATTTTCGCGCTCATTGACGAGGCGGTTGATGCGATCGCCGCCCAGAGCCCTGCAGCCACTCCGGCAGGCATGTGGCCTGCGGACGCGGCCGGACGAGCGAACGGCATCAGCGCCAAGATCTCCTACACCGTCCACATGGGTCGATCGGTCGGGACCGCGGGAGGCTCTCGTGGAAGGGGCAAGGCTCTGACCGCGATCAAAGTCTCGTTGCTGGCGCATGACGACGGGACCGTGAGCATTGTCACCGCGTATCCGGTCCGGGGCGACGGAGCTGACGTCTCGCACGAAGACACGGTTCTGAACGGGAGGGCGCCATGAAAAGCGACAACCAGATGATTGTGCGAAGCATTGCTCTTGCAGTGGCCTTCTTGTTCGTGACCCCGACACCGGGCCGCGCGTTTGCAGATGCAACCGCGGGGGCCTCTGGTCGTGGAACTGCTGTCTCACGAGCCGGGCAGTTCGTTAGGCGACAGCTCCGACGCGTAAGTCCAGTTCGGCTCGCGAGATCTCTGCGCGCAACACCTCGGGCACCGCACGCGCACGAACCACAGGCGTACCCCGGAGCGCTTGATGCGATTCGCCAGCTTCATACCGAAGGATTGGTTCTCGGCGTCATCACAAACAACAGCACCACCAAGGCGCATGGCTTCAACGCACGCAACGGAGTCGCGCCCCTCTTCAGTTTTACGATTGGAGCGCGGAACTCGAACGGCGAGATCGGGCGCCCGATAAAGCCTGCCGTGGACATGTACCAGTCCATGGCGGCTTCGTTCGGAATGCAGCCCGATGAGATCGTGTTCGTAGGCGACAGCGTGTTCGACGTTGTCGGTGCGCGCCGCGCGGGCATGGCTGCGATCGCGGTTACAGAGGGGTC
>CAZWQH010000351.1:3202-5528 GCA_964635815.1 uncultured Sandaracinaceae bacterium | reverse complement strand
CGTTGCGGTGTTTGCTGTCAAGCCGAGGAGCGACTCGAGTTGCTAGCGTGACTGCGGCAGGAACTAAGGGTTTCTGACGTTCTGATAGGTCCCGATCAGAGTTCCCTCCGCCAACACGTGCCCCGTAAGCATGGTCCGTAGAGTGCGATCCGGCGTTCCACGCGGGAGCGCGAACGTCCTGTCCATCGCGTATACCTTGAACGTGTAGTGGTGAGGGTCGCCCGGTTCAGGAGCGGGGCCGCTCCAACCGATTTCGTCGAAACCGTTCGTCCCGAGTAGACCAACCGTGTTGTCGCCCTCGGCAATCATCCGGGTATCCGGCGGAATGTTGAACACGATCCAATGCACGAACGTTCGCGCATCCATGTCGTACATATAGATGACGAAGGACACGGTCTCAGCCGGGGCGCCTGACCAGCTGACCTGGGGTTGAACGTTGCCTTTGCGGAAGACGAATCGCGGCGGGATGGGTTGCCCGTTCGTGAATGCGGTGGAGGTCACGACCATTCCACCGTCCGGAACACGCGGCACGTCCACGCTGGCGTCTGCACCCGGCGCGAGGGTGACGTCAACTGTGACGGCTCCGTCGTTTACGCCTGCGTCGCTTGCGGTACGCGTCGATGCATCACGCCCGCTTGCCGGCGGCGGTGGCTTTGCCGTTTGCGCGCAGCCGACCGCCAGGATGGCCGAGCACAGCGTCGCGAGCGACAGCAGCGAACTGTGTCGCGTCATCCGGCGCCGCCTCGCTTTGCCCGATCGAGAATCTTCTTCACGACGCGCTCGTCAGGCGCCGGGAGCGAGAATCGCGTGAGCTCGACGGGGTAGATCCACTCGTGCGCGGAGATCTCAAGGTGCTGCACTTCGCCCGAGACCCAAGTGCAGTCGTAGAAAAGGAGCAGCACGTCTTTGCTTGGGTAGCGGTGGTACGTGACGTCGAGAATGTTCGTGACGCGTACATCGATATCGCACTCTTCCTTGCACTCGCGAACGACCGCGAGCTCGGGGTCCTCGGCTTCCTCTACTTTGCCCCCGGGAAACTCCCACAGGCCTTCGAGATGAACTCCGGGTTGCCGCTTCGTGACGAGGATCTTGTCCTCGCGCGCGACGATGCCGGCTGCGACGATGATGCGTCGTCGTCGATCCCCTCGATATCCACCGCGAACACGGCTCGTTCCGCTGTCTGGTTTGCCCGGTCTTTGCGGTTCGCTCACGGACGGCGCTCCGCACTACCTGTCACGTGCTCGCCGAGAGCACGCCGAAGGCGGGCGCGTGCGACGCGTACATCGATGCTCGCGTTCACAAGATCCAGGCGCGTACGAAGCAGCTCGTTCGTCGCGTCGATGATGTCGGTCGTGGTCGCGGTGCCAGCGCGAAAACGGACCACGCGGACTTCGTAAACTTGGCCAGCGGCTCGTTCCGCCTCGCGCGCTGCCGGAAGGGCCAGCTTCGCCGATTCCAAAGACGACGCCGCTTGCGTGACTTCGATGCGGACGGCGTCGCCGAGCGCAGCGAGGTCTGCATGCACCTGGTCACGGGCGGCACGAGCTTCAGAGGTTGCGTACGACGACGAGAAGAAATCGTTGGGAGACCAACTCACGATCGCGCTCACATCCCACGTCGGCTCGAAGCGCTGCGTCTGGGGCACGATGCGTTGGTTCGGGTTCGCGACATCGACGTTTCCGGAGAGCAGGACGCGTGGATAGCTGTTCGCTTCGCTGGCTGTAACGAGCTCAGTGCGACCACGGATCATCGCGTGCAGTGCGCGCACATCCGCGCGCTGCGTAAGGGCGCGCTCGATCAAGGCGTCGATATTGGAAAGGTCTCCGTCACGCGCCTCCTCATTCTCTTCGATCGCCGGCTCCCCGAATCCGGCTGGACGATTCGAAGTGTCACCGATGAGCGTCCGCACTGCGGTCTCGGCTACGCGCACGGCGCCCTGCGCGCGCGCGATTCCCGCACGCGCGGTTGCGAGCTGCGAATCGATTCGCGTCAGCTCGAACGGCGCGATGGTTCCCGCTTCGACGAAGGCCGCGAGGTCGCCGCGCCGAGCTTGTAACGTGTTGATCGCGAGCGCTGCCATCCGCTCCGCCGCGCGCGCACGGACGTAGTTGTAAAGGGACTCTCGGGCGTTGAGAGACACGCTGTCGAACGTGGCTGTGCGTTGGAACTCAGCGGCCTGCGCCATGGCCGTTGCACCACGATGAGAAGGCAGCACCGCAAGGAAGATGTCGCTGACGGGCCAAACGAAGCCGGCGTGAAAGACGAAGTTGTCGAGCACCTGCGGGAAACGAAACGATGCTTGTCCCACCTGTGCATCCAAGTTGGC
>CAZWQH010000351.1:0-3192 GCA_964635815.1 uncultured Sandaracinaceae bacterium | reverse complement strand
AAGTTGGCGTTGAACAGCGCGCGCGCAGCGGGATCTTGCACGGCTGCGATTCCTGACCGAGCGAGCTCGACCGTTGCCGGGTCGACCGAGAACAGCGATGGTTGGTTGACCTCGGACAAGCGCGTGTATCGAGCGGAGACTTCGACGCGCGGCCAAACGGCGACGAACGCGCGGTCTGCAGCTGCACGCGCCTGCTCGATTGCGAAATCCGCGCGGCGAATGGTGGCTGCGTTTCGAAGCGCCGCGGTGGCGACGCCGTCACCGGTCCATCCACCAGGCTGTCCGGCAATTTCGGCGAGGATGTCCGGAAGAGCGGGCTCGGAAGGAGCCTCGGCTACGAGCTGCGGCTGCGCGACTTGTGCCGCTGCATTCGCAGGCGAGAGGAGAGAGCCGAGCACGAGTGCTCCAAGCGTCGCGAACAAGGAAGATAGATTTTTTCGAGCGACCGACATTTTGGCCACAGCGACATAGGCCCGCGACGTAGGAATGACAAGGGTTTCGATCGGTCACTCGCCGCCGCTTTGCGACGTCGAGGCGCCCGAGTGAGTCGCAATCGTTCGATGACAACCAGCCCATTTCCGCGCTAGACCAACCGCATGACTGGTTACCGAGTTTGTGTCGTTGGCGCGACGGGCGCGGTCGGTAAAGAAATGTTACGAGTCCTCGAGCAGCGGAAGTTTCCCGTAAGCGAGCTGGTTCCGGTTGCGAGCACGGCCGGTCGTACCGTTCGCTTCCACGGGACAGACGTGCCGGTACGACCGCTCGAGCCACGCGTTTTCGAGGGAGCGCAGCTGGCTCTCTTTTCGGCGGGTTCCGGACCCTCGCGTGAGTTTGCGCCAATCGCAGAGTCTCGCGGCGCGCTGGTAGTGGACAACTCTTCCGCTTGGCGAATGGATCCCGCGATTCCTCTCGTGGTGCCCGAGGTCAACATCCAGACCGCACGGTCTTCGACGCGTCGCCTCATCGCCAACCCCAACTGCTCCACGATCCAATTGGTGGTGGCCATCGCGCCCATCCATAGGGACGTCGAGATCAAGCGAATCGTCATCTCCACGTATCAAGCGGTGAGTGGCGCTGGCGCCAAAGCCCGAGAGTCACTCGAGAAGCAGGTCGCGGACAGCGCCGCGGGACGCAGCATCGGCATCTACGATCTTCCCGGACAGCTCGCGGGGAACCTTCTGATGTCGTGGAAACCCGACGGCCACTCGGGCTATTCGGAAGAAGAAATGAAGATCATCGCGGAGACGCGCAAGATTCTCGCCGCGCCCGCCCTGCGTATTTCTCCGACCACGGTCCGCGTCCCGGTTGCAAACTGTCACAGCGAGTCGGTTACGCTCGAGTGTGGACGGCCCACCAACGCCGCTCACGTGCGCGAGTTGTTGTCGCGCGCCCCGGGAGTCGAGCTCGTCGACGATTTCGCGAACGGGATCTACCCGCAGCCCAAGGACGCAGACGGGAAGGATGCGGTGCTCGTGGGCCGCATTCGTGACGACTTGGGAAATCCGGGTGGCGTTCAGATGTGGATCGTGGGGGACAACCTCCGAAAAGGTGCGGCCCTGAACGCGGTCCAGATCGCAGAAGCTCTTCTCGTTCAGTGATTGGAGGCTCGTTCGGGAGCTCAGTCGCGTCGGTTTGGCGCGGACGGTTTGGCCTTCCGAGGATTCGTTGACATTTTGTCGTGCTCAACCCGGGTATTGCGCGCAATATCCGCGCAATTGCAGTGGAACGCGGCTTGCACCTATGCGAGCAGTCCCGTTTCCATTCCACGCTTCAACCACGCCGTTCCACAACGAACCCTGACGAACCCATCCACATGCTTCGACCTTCGCCATCGTCCGTCGCCGCCACGCTCGTAGCCCTCGCTGTTATCGCGCTGCATGCGCAGCCTGTTCACGCGCAGATGACCGCCGCGATCACACAGATCGGCTCCCGCGTCGCGGCCGATCAAGCGCTACCCATCAGCGCGGCTGAATGCGGGAGCGCGAACGTCTCCGTGCTCGTTTCACAGATTCCAACCGACAGCGCGGCGTTGCAGTTCTTTCTCGCAAACGACATGTCGGTGAACTGCGCGAGTGCCTCGACGCGAACCATGACAGGCACGTCCGTTCCGACGTGCGTGCACAAGACGACGATCAACAACTCGCAGCAATCGCGGACCGTTGAGCTCGCGCTTAACTCTCTCGTGCCCAACTGCAGCGGGCAGAACGGCCCTCTGAATCTCTACGTGATCGCCTCGAGCACCGCGTCGCCGCCGAGTACGGCCGAAGCGGCTGCGACCCACATCGCTCAGCTCAAGATTAACACCGAGCTCCCGCGCATCGACACCATTGCACCGTCTGCTCCTTCTGGAGTCACCGCCGGAAACGGCGGACGTTCGGCGACCGTTTCCTGGACTCGATTGGACGAGGCCATCGTGTTTACCGCATATGGCGACGCTTCCTCGTCCTCTGGCGAAGGCGGAGCTTGCGGTTCGTCGCGGCTCATCGCGGGAGCCACGGTTCCGGCGGACGTGAGTGGGCTTCAGACAAACTCCGCGACGGGCGCTGGAGTGACGTCGCTAAGCGTTCCTTTTCCCGCCAGCGTTCCCGTCGGCGGACGAATGGCAGTCGCAGTCGTTGCAGAAGATCAAGCTCGCAACCGCTCGGTCATTTCCGCGGTCGTGTGTGTCGAGCGCGTCGAGACGCGTGGCTTCTGGGACGAGTACCAAGCGCAGGGCGGATCCGGAAAGTCGAACTGCTCCGTGTCGCGCGTTGCGCCGTTCGGTTCGAGCGGAGCGCTCGTATCGTTCTTTGGACTCCTCGTGCTTGGCGTGTCGCTCACCCGCCGCGCTGGTAAGGCGAGAGCACTCGCAGCCGTGTTCGTTGCCGCATCGTTCTTGGGAACCTCGAACGTGGCCTTCGCCCAAGATGCATCGTCGAGTACGATCCACGAACGCACGCGCATCGAGTCCGACGAGCGATTCGTCCTCGAGTTCCGCGGAGGCACCTATCGACCGGACACCTCGAACACTTCCTTCAACCGAATCTTTGGCGGAGCGGACGGGCCGTTGCTCGCGATCGAGTTCGACGCGTTCATCCTCCGCATTCCAGAAGGTCTCGGAATCGGAATCGGCGCTGGCGCCGGGTGGGCAGAGTACAGGGCCAAGACGCTTCTCTCGGATGGCAACTCGCGATCACAGGCAGAGGAGACGAA
>CAZWQH010000350.1:0-5531 GCA_964635815.1 uncultured Sandaracinaceae bacterium | reverse complement strand
GAGGCGCAGGCCGAGCAGATGATCTCGGTGCGAGTCATTCCATGACTCGAATCGACGCGTTTCTCGACGCGCGAGCCGTCACCGATCTCTTCGAAAAACGATGGCCACCCGCAGCCGGAGTCGAACTTCATGTCCGAAACGAACAACTCTGTCCCGCAGCCACCACACACATATGTGCCGAGTTCATGGTGATTCCAAAGTTCACCCGTGAACGCGCGCTCGGTTCCCGCCTCGCGAAGCACTTGGTACGCGAGCGCACTGAGAAGTGTCTTCCACTCTGCATCGGTTCGGCCTTTGGTGCGCGACATGCCGATTGGATAGCACGGCGTTCGCACGACGGGTGGGGGCACCCAGGCCAACGTTCGTGCGCTTTGCTGACAATCTTACAAGCCACCGTAACAACTAAAATTGCCGTGACTGCCCAGTCGTCGGGGGCTCGAACCCGATGGGCACGCTGTTTGCGAAGTCCGCGTCGAACGCCGAGGGCGCCATCGCCATCGCAGAAACGAAGAGGACAAAATGAAAAACTTATTGATGCTCACAGTCGCGTGCGCGCTCGTCGGCTGCGCTGCAAATCCTGGCGCCGAAGAGGCAGAGACCATACTCAGCGACGAACAGATCGCGGCGATCGACGACAGTCCGACGCAAGACGACAACGGATCGGACAGCATCATTGCAACACCCGCGGGTACGTATCAGAAGGTCGGCGGAACTCTCGATTGGGAGGCGGTTGCCTTTCTTCCGAACAGCAAGTTCGTCGGATCCAGGCGAATATTCTGCATCACCGCCCCATGCCCAAACACGTTCACCGGTACGTATCGTTTCCTCGTCCCGAGCGCGATCGGCGGCTCGCAGCTTGTCCAGGTCAACGCGAGCGGCACTCGAGTGACCTACAGATACCGCTTCAGTGGTGGAAACCTTCATCTCGCTCCGATCTCTCAGCGATATCGCGCGAGCGGCACGTATGCGCTCGCAGGCTATGGACTCTGCTCGCAAGCCAGCGATTGCAACGCGCAGAATCTAACGGTGCCCGCGTGCTTTGGCCCAGGGTTCCGCTGCGTAGAGAACACGTGTGACTTCCAGTGCGGGTTCCCGCCGGCAGTCGTGCTGTGCCACTCGAATGCGGAATGTGGAGCGGAGCAATATTGCGCCCTCGCATCGTGCGGGCGTGCGGACGAAGCCGGGCGCTGCCGCCCGCGTCCGACTCGCTGCACGCGCGAAGCCATCCCCACGTGCGGTTGTGACGGACGTGTCTACACGAATCAGTGCGCCGCAGCGGTCGCCGGCGTTTCGGTCGACGAAACGAACAGCTGTTTGACGCCTCGCTGAGCGAAGACAAAGACCCACGTCGGATGAGCCGGGGCCTGCGTCCCGGCTTTTTCTTTTGTGCGGCTCGACCCGAAGAGTGATAAGCGTCCGCGACGTGTTTCATAAGCTCTTCATTGCCAATCGAGGTGAAGTAGCCGTTCGCGTGGCTCGCGCCTGCGATGCTCTCGGCATCACTCCGGTGTTCGGTGTCTCGGAAGCCGATGCCGACGCCGCGTACGTCTACGGACGCGAACGCGTCGTGCTCGGACCAGGCCGTGCAAAGGACAGTTACCTCGATCTCGAGCGCGTCGTTCAAGCAGCCAAGCAGTCTCACTGCAGTGCGCTGCATCCTGGATGGGGCTTTCTGTCCGAGAATCCCCGCTTTGCGACGCTCGTTGCGCAACACGGGATTACCTTTCTTGGACCGCCGCCGCACGTGACCGCAAAGATGGGTCGCAAGACTCAGGCGAAAGCGCTCATGCGCTCGGCCGGCCTGCGGATGATCCCGGGGAGCGATGGCGTTCTTGCGAACGTCGAGGAAGCCCGAACCGTCGCAGCCAGCATCGGTTATCCCGTTCTCTTGAAGGCCGACGCAGGCGGCGGTGGGCGAGGCATGCGGATCGTCCGCAGCGAAAGCGAGCTCGCGAGCGCCTACTCCGAAGCACAAGCCGAGGCGTTTGCGTCGTTCGGCGTGCAAGCGTTGTACGTCGAGAAGCTCATCGAAGGCGGCCGCCACGTCGAGATCCAGATCATCGCGGACCGATACGGGAACGCAGTTCATCTCGGCGAGCGCGATTGCACTGTCCAGCGCAATCACCAGAAGCTGATCGAAGAGTCCCCGTGCCCCGTTCTCGATCCGACTGAGCGCGCGAACGCGCTGTCTGCGGCGGTACGCGGCGCGCAACTAGTCGGATACCAGGGTGCAGGCACGATGGAGTTCCTCCTCTTTGGGGGTCACCTACACTTCATGGAAATGAATTGCCGCCTTCAGGTCGAGCATTGCGTCACGGAGCTCCGCACCGGTCGCGACTTGGTCATCGAACAGATTCGCGTCGCGGCAGGCCACAAGCTTTCGTTCACACAAGAACAGGTTGTCCTGGATGGCCACGCAATCGAGTGCCGCATCAATGCCGAGAACCCGAGTGAGAATTTCGCGCCTGCCCCGGGCGAGATCACGAAATGGGAAGCGCCTCCTGAGAAACCCGGAGAGCTTCGCATCGATACGCACGTGACGACGGGCTACGTCGTTCCGCCCCATTACGACAGCCTGCTGTGCAAGGTGATCACCAAGGCCCGCACGCGCGACGCAGCCTGTGACGCCATGATTCACGCCCTCGGGGCGCTGCGATGCGAGGGCGTTCCCACCACGGCCGAGTTCCATCGCACGGTGCTTGCGTCCACTGCGTTCCGCGATTGCGCGTACGACACGCGATCCATTCCGGGGTGGAGTTGAAATGTCACACGTACCACTAAGCCCCATCGGCGACGTTCGCGAGCAAGCACTCGACGAGCAAACGTTCGCGGAAGCGCGAGCCCACGTCCTGAAGATGGAAGAAACGCTTCGCGCCCGTCGCAGCGAAGTGCATTCAGGATGGGGCGAGAAGTATGTCGCCCGAGTTCACGACAAGGGAAAGCTCACGGCCCGCGAGCGCATTCAGAAGCTCAAAGATCCAGGGACGCGCATCTTCGAGGTCGGAACGTTCGTCAACTACGGGCTGGAGTTCGAGGGCGGCGTAAAGTCGCCCGGCGCGGGTGTCGTAACGGCGTTCGCACGCATCTCGGATCGCTATGCGATGGTGATCGCGAACGACAACACGGTGGCGTCCGGATCCTGGTGGCCGCTTACCCCCGAGAAGATTCAACGCGCGCAGACCATGGCGCTCAAACTTCGTGTGCCAGTCGTATACCTCGTGGATTCGAGTGGTCTGTTCCTCCCGGAGCAATCGAAAGCGTTCCCGGGCGCAACTGGCGCAGGACACATTTTCAAGATGAGCTCACTGCTGTCTGCGAATGGCGTTCCTCAGATCGCAGGCGTGTTTGGAGACTGCATCGCAGGCGGCGGGTACATGCCGATCATCAGCGACCGCGTCTACATGACCGAACAGGCGTACATGGTTATTGCGGGCGCCGCGCTCATCAAGGGCGCGAAGGCCACCAAGCTGACGTCACTCGATATCGGAGGACCCGAGATCCATGTGCACGAGAGCGGCTGCGCCGATGTGCGCGTTCCCGACGACGACACGCTTTTGGAGTGCATTCGCACAGAGATGACGCGACTTCCCTCGAGCGCTTCGGAATACTACCGAGGCGGAGTCGGTGCGACGCAGCCGACCTTCCCCGCTCACGAGCTCGCGGGATTGATGCCAATCGATCACCGCGAGGTGTATGACGCAAAGCAGGTTCTGAGCCGACTGGTCGATCAAAGTCTCTTCTGGGAAGTGATGCCAGACGTCGGCGAGGAAATGATCTGCGGGGTCGGACGTGTTGGCGGACTTTATGCGGGCTTCGTGATCAATCGCCAGGGGCTCGTCGGGGATCCGGATCACACCGGTCGCGATCGACCTGGGGGCATTCTCTACCGCGGAGGGATCGCCAAAGTGAGCGCGTTCAGCCGAGCGTGCGACAGCGATGGAATTCCCCTGATCTGGATCCAGGACATCTCGGGGTTCGACATTGGTCGCGAAGCAGAAGCAAATGGCTTACTCGCGTACGGCTCGAACCTGATTTACACGAACAGCACGAACACGGTCCCCATGTTCACCGTGTTACTGCGCAAAGCTTCGGGCGCTGGTTACTACGCGATGGCTGGCTTGCCGTACGATCCCGTCGTTCAGCTCTCGACCTGCTTGTCGCGCCTGTCCGTGATGGAAGGCCGCACGCTCGCGATCGCCGCGTACAACACGAAGCTCAACGACGATTTCGAGATCGTCACGCAAGACGCAGCCGAGCGAAAGAAGATTGAAGACGGGATGCGTAGCGTCGAGCAACGCATCGAAGGCGACATGGATCCGTACGCCGCAGGCCGGCAAATGGACACCGACGAGATCATCGAGCTCGGCGAGATTCGGACGTATCTCGAAGCATTCGTGGAGATGAGTTACCAGAACACGGGAAGCCGTCGCGTGAAGAACCCACGGATCTGGACGCTTCATGACCTCCGCGAGCTCGTGAACGGGGTTCGCTGATGACCGGCACTCGTCACATGCGTCAAACGGTTGCGGTTGCAGACGGCACGAAGCTGCGCTCGCCTCGCCCCGCGTTCTTTCGGTCGCTTCTTCGAGACGGCGACCGAGTTCGCGAAGGCGAATTGATCGGAGTCCTCGACGTACTCGGAAATCTGATCGAGCTGCGCGTACCACACGGCGTCGACGGAACAGCCCAGATGCTCGTAACGAGTGGGGCGGCAGTCGACGCGCGAACGAACTTGCTTGAGGTTCATGCACTCGAGACCGCTGCGCGCGCAGCAAAGGCTACGGAAGCGAGCGCTTCAGCATCCTCGGCCGGTCCAACGTTGCGTGCGCCCACGGCAGGACGCTTCTACTCGCGCCCTGGTCCTGGAAAGCCCGCGTTCGTATCCGTCGGTCAGCGCGCGAAACGCGGGCAGACGGTTGCCCTCCTCGAAGTCATGAAGACGTTTCATCGAGTTACGTTCGACGGTCCTAGTGTTCCGGATGAGGGCACGATCACACGGATCATCCCGGCCGAAGAGGCCGACGTGAACATGGGCGACGCCCTCATCGAGTACGCGCCCTGACCCGGACCGCGGTCCCGTCCATGACGTGGGTACGCGAATGAGGTAGAACGGCACATGCGTCGCGTAAAGATCGTATGCACCCTCGGCCCCGCAACGACCGGCGACGAGAAGATCGAGGCACTCGTGCGCGCAGGAATGGACTGCGCGCGCCTGAACTTCTCGCACGGATCCCACGAGGACCACGCAGCGATGGCTGCCACCGTTAGGCGTGCAGCTGCGAAGACAGGAAAGCCCGTCACCATCTTGGCGGACCTCTCCGGTCCGAAGATGCGGGTCGGCCGATTTCCCGCGGGACCGATCCAACTCATCCCCGGGAGGATGTTTACGCTCACCACCCGCAACGTTCCGGGCGATGAGAAACAGGTGTCCGTCACCTACCAACCGCTCCCGCATGACGTCGCCGTGAATGATCGGATTCTTCTGGACGACGGGCTGCTTCGATTGCGCGTCGACCACGTCGCGCACGGTA
>CAZWQH010000349.1:0-5536 GCA_964635815.1 uncultured Sandaracinaceae bacterium | reverse complement strand
ACCGGCACGCGTCACGTTCGTGTAGCCGTGGTTGTGAAGCACCTCACCGTGCACTGTCACGATGGGGAGGTACGCTGGCGCGACATCTTCCTGTGACATCACGTTGAGCATCGCTGCGTGAATGTCTGATTCACGAACGCCGGGTCGAGTGGCGCGCATCCCGGCAAGGTGCACTTCATGCGTGATCGCGGCGGCTGCGCGAAGCTCCGACTGCGCGTGCTCGTCGTGCGTCAGTCGAATGTCGATCACGGCGTTCGCCAATTCGAAGTCGTGCGGATCCAACTTGGATACGGTCAACGGGCGACCGAGGCGCTTCGATAGATCCGCTGCGGTACGTGCATCGAGGACGGGAAGCGTCGAATACCCCTGAAGCGTCTCAGGAAGCTCTTCCGCAGGGCGAACCGAAATACCGAGCTCTTCCTCGAGCGCCTGGAGCGAAGGAAGAGGTCCGTGCCAAAGCTCGTCCTCTTGCGTCGGTGCCTTCGCGAACAGGGTCGCCGCGGATCCGTCGAACACGAGAAACGCCCCCTCGATGGCCCGACCCACGAAGTAGATGAAGTGACTCGACGCCCGAAAAGGAAATGGGTTCGCCGCGTAGTTGCGTGGTGCCTCCACGCCAGCCGCAATGACGCAGCCTCGCGGGAACCGCGTCATGAGCTGAATCCTTCGCGCGGCGATCGCCGTTCGCGCTTGCGAAGAGAGCGCTCGAGCGCTCGAGGTGCGAATCACATCGAAAGGAGTGCCTACTGGAGTGCGTGTCGTCATGGAGTCCTCACGTGAAGCTCGGTCAGCATGTACTCGAGCGTCCTTCGATATGTTTCTTTCGAGAGTGCCTCGTCGGCGACCATGTGCGTTTGGCCACCGAGCGGCACGAACGTGACTGGACGACCCGCACGCGTAAGCGCGTCGACAAGCTTCAAGCTATTGACGAAGTAGACGTTGTCATCGGCCGTTCCGTGCATCACGAGAAGGGGGCGTCTAAGCGAGTTCGCGTACGTGAGCACGTTCGCGCGCTCGTACCCTTCGGCGTTCTCTTCGGGCATCCCCATGTATCGCTCGGTGTAGTGGGTGTCGTAGTCACGCCAATCGACCGGAGGCGCTCCCGCGACCCCGACGTGAAAGACCTCCGGGGCTCGCATGACTGCCATCGCGGTGAAGTACCCCCCGAACGACCAACCGTGGATTCCGACGCGCGTTAGATCGAGCTCCGGAAATCGCGCGCCGAGCGCTCCGAGCGCGGCAGATTGATCTGCCAGAGGAACCGTCATGACGTCGTTCTTCGTGACGCGTTCCCATTCACGTCCACGAAACGGTGTGCCGCGTCCGTCGATCGCAACGACAATGAGGCCGTGGTCCGCCATCCACTGAGCGACCATGAATCGGCCCCAGTTCGCTCGCGCCTGTACCACATGCGGTCCGCCGTAGACGTACACCAGCACAGGGTACTTGTGTGTCGCGACGAAGTTGCGCGGACGAACGATGGCGGTGTTGTACGTGAGCCCGCCCGCTTCGACGGAGGCAAGCTCCATGTTCGGAAAGAACGGCGGATCCTCGGCCTCAGATAGGACGACGGCGCCAGGCGTTCCATCCGCCTTCATCAGTGTTTCGCTAGATCCGGACGCGCTAATCGCAGTGTGCAGCCAGACGCCTCCATGCCCTATGAACGCGTAGTGCTCGCCGACTTCCTGCGTGAGCGCAGTCACCTCGCCTGAAGCGAGCACCACTCGGAGGACATGCTGATGACTCGGATGCTGGCTCGCGGAGACGTAAATCGTCCCGGTGTCTTCATCCACCTTGATCAGACTTCGATAGCCGTGCTCCGGACCGACAACTGCGCGAACCAGCTCGCCCGTCGCGCTTCGAAGCTCGAGAGCCTTGCTTCCGTCGCGCTCCGTGCTCCAGAGAAACGTCCCGTCGGCAAGCACATGCGGAACGGTCTGATCCAGATTCAACCACGCGGCGTCGCGCTCGGTGAGAATCGTTTGTGTCGTCCCGAGCCGCGCGTCCACTCGAAGCAGCAGCTCTTCCGTCTGCGCGCGATTCTGGACGAGCACGAGCGGATCTCCGTTCTTCCACCGCACGGTCGCAACGTACGGGTACGCGGCTCGGTCCCACACTACCGGGGTCATCGTTCCACCCGTCGCCGCGACGACGAAGAGCTGCACATCCACATTGGTCTTGCCAGGACGCGGATACGGAAACGACTCGGCTTCGATCTCTGGATGGAACGGGTCGGCGATACGCAGGCGCTCCACGTTCGTGACATCGTTGCGCTGCACGATCAGGTGCGTCGCGTCTGGCGACCACCAAAAGCCCTCGAGTCGGTCCATCTCTTCTTGAGCCACGAACTCAGGTTCTCCGAACGTGATCGTCGCGCTCGCTCCGCGTGTGATGGGGCGCAACGAGCTATTTAGAGGTGGTTCTTGATACGACGTTGGACGGGGTAGCGGGAGCCCCATCACACGCGCACCGCCCGTGCGCACATCGATTCGACCGCCCGTGCGCACATCGATGATGAAGAGATTTCCGTCTTTGACCGCGCCAACCGCGTGCGAAGTGGGCGAGAGCTTGGCCCAAGCGAAGCCACCGCCTGAGTCGGCAGCGAGCTCACGTGACGTCCCTGCGACGGGGTCAACCACGAAGAGGCGACCCGAGAACGGGATCAGCAGGAACGACCCGTCGTGAGAAACCGAGAACGACGTGATTCCTCGGGCGACCAAACGAAGGCGCTCTCGCAGCGCGCGCTCCGCTGGCGTCATCTCCTCGGACGCCGTCCCGAGAAGCGTAGGTGCATCAATCACGCGTCGCTCCGCTCCAGTCGCGACATCGATCGCGTAGAGAACTCGCACGTTCGAGCGCGCAGGGGATCGAAGGAAATACAGCGTCTCGCCGTTCGGCGAGAACGCGAAGTTCGTTGGACGGCCATTTCCAAAGCGGCCGGTTGCAACGTACGCGTCTAGGAAATCCGTTTGAATCGAGATGGGAGCACTCACGGTTTGCGTCTCACAATGTTGAGCAGCGCCGCCGCACGACATGGTTGGGGAGCTGAGGGCGATCAAAACAAGGAAAGCTCGAGTAGACAAGAACGAGTCGCAGCGCATGCGCGAGCGATAGCGCTGGCGGTAGCGCACCGCTACGCGTCAGCGCGCTTTATCGGTCGCGACGTCACGACGAAAAAGCGCCAAGCCAATGCGAACGCGACAACTCCGAGCCCAAGCGTGAGCCCCCACCACAACCCTTCGGCACTCCACACAGGACCGCCACCGAGCTGCGCGAGCCACAGACCGAACGGAAGCCCGACCGCGTAATACCCGAGGAAGTGCACGATCGCGGCAGTTGTCGTTTGACCGGCACCGCGCAGCCCTCCGCCAAACACCGTCTGCGCACCATCGAACACCTGGAAAAACGCGGCCGCAATCACGAGCGATTTGCCGATGCGCAGCACGTCCGGATCGTTGGACCAAAACGAGACAAGCTGCTCCGGGAACACTCCGAAGAGAATCCCGGCACAGAGCATGATCGACATGCCGAGCGCGGAGCCGACGAGCCCCCGGTGACGCGCAGCACGATGGTCGCCCATGCCCACTGCGTCACCAACGCGCACGGCCACCGCAGCCCCGATGCCCATGGGAACCATGAACGTGCCAGACGCGAGCATGATCGCGATCTGATGTGCGCCGAGCGCACCTGGCTCGCACCGCGCCATGAGGACGAAGACGATCGAGAACGCGGCAACCTCGACGACGAACTGCAATCCGATGGGAACGCCGACGCGATGAATCGTCGCGATCACGATTCCCGACGGTTTCGTGAAACGGAACAGCGCTCGCCCTTCGAAATAGTACGCGGCTCCAGCTGACACGATCAGCTGAACGAGCACCGCGATGGTGCCTGCCAGGCCCGCGCCATACAGCCCGAGCGCGGGAAAACCGAACTTGCCGAGCGTAAGTCCAAACGCAAGCGGCACGTTGATGACGTTCGCGACGGCCGAGCTGATTACCCCAACGCGCGGATGGCCCGCTGCCTGAAGATAGTTGCGGAACGCAATCGCCCAAAAGAAGGGGATGAGCGACGGCAAACGTCCGTTTGCAAACTCCGCCGCAAGACCAGCTTCATGATGCGCAACGCCAACGAGCTCGAGCATGTGGCGCGAAAGCCCAGCGAGGATCGTGATGGGAATTCCCGAGAGCACGGCCGCGTACAGCGCCTGCCGCAAGTAATCACGCGCGCGATCATTCTCTCCCGCACCTCGCGCTTGTGCCACGAGTGGGTCGAGCGCGTGCATGATGCCCATGCCGAAAACACCGAACGCGAACACGAGTGTGTTTCCGAGCCCGGCGGCACCGAGTGCTTCACGTCCCAGGCGACCAGCGACGTACGTGTCGACTCCGCCGAGAACGGCGTGACCAAGATTTGCGAGCACAATTGGGCTCGCCAGCACCGCCAGGACGCGAGCTTCTGCGACAAAGCCGGCGCGACCCGTCGTCGGATTCTCCATGAGTGCGCCGCGTTCCTGGTCACGGTGGGCGCCCTCACGAGCATCGCTCGAAGGCTGCGAACTGACTTCTGACTTCTCTTCGGGGGTTGCTACCGAATCGACGGGCACGTGGACATGCTCGCCGCGCTCGGCAGCCCCACCGGGCTGTGCGCGATTGCTTGACATGTGAACACCGTGACCATCGGTTGCGAGAGTAGCGTAAGATTCGCGTCGCGCAACAACCACGCGGATCGAACGGTCGCAAATGCAAGGCAGAGCTCTTCAAATAGTCAGCGCCGGTGAGCTCGTGCTCGCTGATCGCGATTGGCCCGCACCTGTGGAGCGCGAGCTCTTGATCCGCGTTCACGCGAGCGGGCTCAACCGAGCCGATTTGCTTCAAGCCCGCGGCCTCTATCCCGCACCACCCGGTGCGCCATCCGACATTCCCGGTCTCGAGTACGCAGGCGTCGTCGAGCGAACGGGTCCGCTCGTCTCAGCATTCAAGACTGGCGATCAAGTCATGGGCCTGGTCGCCGGTGGCGCACATGCGGACTACGTGTGCGTAGACGAACGCGAAGTAGCCGCGATGCACATCAACGATTTCCCGCGATGCGCCGCGATCCCAGAGGCATTCATCACGGCCTTCGACGCGCTCATTACTCAGTGCGAGCTCCGAGCGGGAGAAACGGTGCTGATCCACGCGGTCGGCAGCGGAGTCGGCACGGCTGCGCTGCAGATCGCGATCGCTACTGGAGCAACAGCGCTTGGCACCACTCGCACCGCCGAAAAGCTCCAGCGCGCGCGCGCGCTCGGGCTTTCGGACGGCTGGGTGCTCACCGCGGATCAGTTTGCGGACGAGGTAAAGCATGCAACCTCTGGCCGCGGCGCGGACGTCGTGCTCGACCTCGTAGGAGCCTCGTACGCTCGGGACAATCTCGATTCACTCGCGTACCGCGGTCGTTGGATCGTCGTCGGACTCGTCGGTGGCGCGGTGGCGAACGTAACGCTTCCGTTGCTGCTTCAGAAACGCGCGAAGATCATCGGCACGGTCTTGCGCTC
>CAZWQH010000348.1:0-5539 GCA_964635815.1 uncultured Sandaracinaceae bacterium | reverse complement strand
GGCTAGCGACCTCCCTTAAACATCCTTCCGCGCCCGCAAACGGCACCGGCATGTCGATTGCTCTACTTCCGGGCGAGGTCCGAAATCATGAACACGAGTTCCATCGCCGCGCAGTTGATCGCAGTCGCGCTCTTTTCAGCGGGTTGTACCTCCGAGCCGGCCGCGGATTCCTTTGACTCCGAGATCACGGTCCAGGGCGTAGAACGAGCAGACGGTCCGCCTGCTACATGGACGGCGCGCTACAACGAATCGAGAGTTCAAGTTTCGCGAGATTCAGAGCTCGCGCTCGTCATGAGCTTCAGTGACTCAGGTGCGATGGTCCGCCTTGGTGAAAAGCAGATCAGGCTCCTCGCGAACGAAGAAGGCTTCCTGATCGCGACGGACCTCCACGATGCGGATCTCCAAGAGCTTGCGAACGAGTACGACCGCAGTGACCTCGAAAGCTTGCACAACGCGCGTGAGCGTGCAGACCTAGCGGACAGGCTCGCGGACATAACAGGCGCTTGGTCCAACTGGCGACGCGTGAGAGTAACGCCGCAAGATGAGCGCGCCGAAGCGCAGGCGGCTCTCCTCCGAAAACAGACGGAGCTCCTCGAGCTTCAGATCGAAGAGGTTCGAGCGAACCTCAAGACGACCGCGCAACAGGAGCGCGGCTGCCGAACGGAGAAACAGGTAGATGCCGAGCACGCCCGACTCATGCGCGTGAAATCGGCGACGAGCTGTATCTGGCGCCAGTCGGTTTCGGGTTGCGAGTACGGTTGGTTTCGTCTCGTTCGAAACGGAACAGAGTCCGGCTACAACACATGTCGGAGCGGAGCGACGGAATCGTCGGACCCTCGCTTGGCGCGCGGAAGGGACTGACGCGTGCTGCGTGAGTGGTGTGTGGCACCGATTTGAATGCGCTCCGTCGCCTCGTGTTTGAACGACGACCACGTCTTCAAATCCCACATCACGAGATGTGCCTCGGTTCGCTTCTGCGACGGGCAGTACCCGCACTCCTCGAGTCCCGCCCAAATAGTCTGCGAACACGATGAGCGACCGACGGAGATCGTGCGCGACCGATGTGCCGTGTTTCTCTTCAGCGAACTCTAGCTCCCGCTTTATCGTTCCCGGCACGTCGCGCAAACCAAGAGCGCTTCGTCATCGCGTGGCCTGTGACCTCGTGCCCTGCGGTGCCGCAAACTTCGCATGTCCAAGCGGTCGACGCGGCGTCGATCTAGCACGTGGATCGCGGTAGCTCGACGCGACGAAGCTCGAAGCGACTCAGCAGCTTGAACGCTCTCGGACGGGGGGACCCTGCACGATGATCGATTCCGGAAATGGAGATGGGGTTGCGCCGTTCACGACCCGCGAGCCGTCACCTATTCGAACGCGCTCGCCCCACGGAGTTACGAAGCCAACTTCACCGGACGAGACCTCGAGCTCCTCCGGGTAATAGGCATCCTCGTTCTCGTGCGGAGATCCCAGCGGCATGCGAACGAGCACCTTGTAACTAGTGAGACTAACCGCCGAACATTTCGCGTCAGATGAGGAGACGCATTGAATCCGAATGCGTGCCCAGTCCACCAAGTGTTCGTTCGTCGTTGGGCCGCTCCCATCGCCATCAGAATCCTCGATTGCGAGTCCTGGGTTGATCGCCCACGCGAGCGCGATGAGATTTCCGTCTGGCGAGAACGCAGGACTATGCCCCTGCCCAAACTCGTACGGCATCCCTCCAATGTGTTTGAGAGCGGGCGCAATCGCGAATAACTCATATCCAAGCTGACTCTGCCCGGAGAAAAGCTGCACGGCGGCATGCCGTTCGCACGGTGAGAGCACGATCTCGTGACCGCCATAGCCGGCGGTTGGTATCGCGAAGTTGAGTCGCGCGAGCTCGATGCTGTCGCGAGCTTCCAAAACAAGCGAGAGCTCAGCTAGCGATACGTCGAGGCGCAGCGATGTTCCGTTCGGAGCGTGGACGCGCTGGACGGGGCGAGGCATCGCCGAACTATACCTATCGCGCCTTCGCGTGGCAGCGTCGCGTGGATGAGCTCCACGTCGAGGCCAATCGTCGTCGCCGAACGAAGCTTTCGCTGGACGTTGCGGCACGGTCACATCGGATCCGTCGCCGCTCGGAAGGTTTGCGTCGAGACGTTCCTGCGCGCGAATCCACTCGGCGTGGGGGACGCCTCGTACTGAAGTTCACCGATGGCGACGGAGGAGCGGTCCTCTCTGGTGGTCACGGTCATTCTGGTTCCGTGTCGATCGACGATGTTGTGATCAACTTGAATCTGCCATCCGTCGCGGCCGCTATCATCCAACGTGCGTTGCACGACGGTTGGGATCCGCTCGCATCCGGAAACTGGAGCGCGCGAGCATTTGATTTGCTTCGTCGCTCGCGAATGTAGCGTTTCGGCCGGTGCGAGCTTAGTGCGTCGCACTGTTCGCACCAGGATCCGGACAACGAAGTTCCAGAGCTTCGATCTGTTTCGCTTGCTGACGCGTACAAGCGAGCGGCCGGATGTATTCAAGTGCCGTCCGTACTGGCTTGAAATCGAAAGGACAATGAATGACAAACGAAAACCGACAGCAGCCTCCAACGAGTAAACCGTGGATGGCATGGGTGGGCGTCGCCGCAATCCTGACCGTGATGGGAGTAGGAGCGCCGATCGCGTTCGGAGCGGATCACACCGATTCGCCCGCGACGACTGCAGAGCCACTGGCAGACATCACGGATGGTTACGCGTGGGTCGGGGGCACCAACAACAACACGGTGAGTCTCGTTCTCAACGTTAGTCCCAACGCAGGGGCCGCTGCGACGTTCAGCCCGAATGTTCAGTACGTATTTCACGTCAATCGCGGCGCCACATTCCCGGGCGGAACATTCACTGAGACTCGCATCATTTGTCAGTTCTACGACACTACGAACATCGAGTGCTGGGCCGGAAACGCCTACGTCAGTGGGAACCCGGGTTCGGCAGGCATCATGAATACGGGCGGTTTGTTCCGTGTGTTTGCGGGACGCCGTGATGACCCGTTCTTTTTCAACTTCGATGGTTTCTCGAAGGTGCTTGAGGGCGTACGTGGTGTCGCTGAGGCGGGTCCGCTTCCAGCAGATGCGAACAGCGACGGTTGTCCGGACGTGCCCGCGACGCTGACAAACGCGCTCGTGGCGCAGCTCGGCCAATCGGCCACCGGTGGTGCGGCTGCTGACGCGTTTGCGGGGCAGGCTGTTCTTTCGATCGTTGTGCAGATTGATCGGAGCTTGCTCGCCGGAACTGGCGACTTCCTAAAGGTCTGGACAAGCACGCACCGTGGGAACTGAGGAGACCAACATGAAGACCAATATTCGAATCACGCTTCTCATAACCTGCTCGCTGATCGCAGTGGCTTGCGAGAGCTCTACGGCAGCGATTCCTGATAGCGGCACCGGACGCGACGCCGCCGTTGCTACCGATGCGGTTGCTACCGACGCTGCGGCACGCGGTCCGCGGGGTGCTTCCAATCCGCCGACGCTCGGAACCCAAATCGATCGTTTTGGGCGCCCAGCAATCTCGACCGCGCTGATCTCGGCGTTCGATCCGATGGCAGCGAGAAGGGGCGCGGCAAAAGACGCCTACAACGCAAACTCCGACCCCGCCACTTGGGTCGCGATGTACGCGGAACCGATGCGCGGGACGCTAACTGTTCTAGACATCCTCGATCAAAACTGCGGCAATCAAACGGCGTACGCGGCGGCGATGCCTGCGGCAATGCGGCACTTGCCGTTGGCTCAGCTTCTGGCCGACGACCAGATGGTTTTGAACGCGGCGGCCGGCAATACGTGCGACGACAGCGGCTACCTTGCCGTCGAAGCAGGCGTTGCGGGGAACTGCGGCGGTCGCACACCGAACGCGGATGTCATCGACCGGAGCTACTCGGTCCTCGCGGCTGGCGCCCTAACGGGCGTTGCTGATGCGATCGCGCAATCGGGGCCGACGCACAACACCGCTACATTCCCGTTCTTGGCAGCGCCATGAGCCCAGCCGCGGGCATTGTAACAAATCGACCCGCGTGGAATCTGCTGCTCCTCGCAACCATCTTCGGTTGCGAGGGGTCGCGGACCCAGATCTCGGACGTCCGAGTTGGACCAAGCGTGGAAAGCCTTGATCTGGCTGGTGACCTCATTGCCACTGACGGAAATGTTGCCGCAACGAATTTGGTTTCAAGCACGGAAGCGTGGATTGCGACTTCGGCCCGACAGCCCGAGACCTTCGCGCATCGTTCTCGAGCGATCGACTTCCTCTTGGCCAGGACCCAGTTTCTGGGCTCGTACGCTGATTTCTCTGTAGCGAGTCGCCTCGCCGATGAAGCGCTCGTGCTCGCGCCGAACGACCCGAACGCATTTCTAGTTCGTGGTCGCGTTCGAACCGCGGTGCATGAATTTGCCGCGGCAGAAGCAGATGTGACGATGGCCGCTCGTCTCGGTGCTCGCGATGTCGAACCTCGACTAGAAGTGATTGAGCTCGCGGTCGGAGCGGACGTAACCAGCGCGATCGCAAACGCACGAGCTCGTGCGGCGGAGTATCCCTCGTTTGCGGCAACAACCGCCCTGGCAGCTCTCCTCGCGGGGGCAGGGCGTTTCGATGAAGCCGACGCGCAATACGTCGCGGCCGTACGCACCTATCGAGACGTCTCTCCCTTTCCGCTCGCGTGGGTGGCGTTTCAGCGCGGCGTTATGTGGGGAGAGATGGCAGACAGGCCGGACCTTGCCCGACTCCTTTACGAAGAAGCAACCCGTCGTCTACCCGACTACGTCGTCGCGAACGTTCACCTCGCGGAGCTCGAGGTCGCCGCTGGTGAAGCGGACAGAGCGATCGAACGCATGCGTCACATCGTTACGGTGACGACCGATCCCGAGCCCTTCGGGGTTCTCGGCGAGCTTCTTGCGGACCGCGATACAGCGGAATCTGCTCGCTACATCGAGATGGGACGAACCGGTTACAACGAGCTGCTCCAGCGTTTCCCAAAAGCGTTCGCAGACCACGGTGCGGAGTTTTTTGCCGGCCCTGGAAACGAGCGCGATCGAGCGGTGGAGCTCGCCACGATGAACCTGCGGCTGCGTCCCACGGCACGCGCGTACATCGTTGCGATGGAATCCGCACATGCGGCGGGTCGTTTCGACCTGTTGTGTGGATGGCATCGCGACTCAGCCTCTGCGGCTTTGACGCACCCGTCGCTAGCGGCGGTGCGCAAGGCCTTCGAGCAGCCATGTAGATAGAGCTGCGTCCCAAAGGAAACGTCGGCGCTATCTATTCGCTTGGATGCCGCAGTGCGAGTATCAGGCTGCTGCTGTCGGTTGCACACCAGAGTTGGCCGCGGTCGTCGGCCTCGATGCCTGCGACCCAGTCTGGGAACTGCAATCGGCGCAGCACGGTGCCCGTTTCTGGATCGACGCGCCGCAGCTCAGCCCATCCGTTCGGCGATGGGGTCCGTGTGGTCCACGCGCAATGCCACAACTCTCCGCGAACCCAGGCGACGCCGCACACGTGGCAGTCGGACTCGAGGCGCGTCAGTACTT
>CAZWQH010000347.1:0-5559 GCA_964635815.1 uncultured Sandaracinaceae bacterium | reverse complement strand
GGCGCGGCGTGTCGCCGGGGGACGCGTTGTGCTGCGTGGACGTCGCCATAAGCAGATCGAACGTAACCGCAGTGGTGTAGTGCATCTCTTCCGCACCGCCGCAGATCATGACGTCCGCGATACCGGCTCGGATGGCCTCGAAGCCCTCTCCCACCGCTTGCGAACCGCTCGTACACGCAGACGCCGTGGGTTGAACGCGTCCTCGCACATGGAGGTGGCTCGCGAGATTTGCCGCACAGGTGTGCGCCATCATCCGCAGGTACGCGTTGGGTTCTAGCCCTCGCATGGAGTTGGTCTCCAGCATGGTGCGCGAGAACTTCTCGACCTCACTGCTCGAGCCACTCGTGGAGCCGTACGAGATTCCGCAACGGCCACCTTCAAACAGCGACGTGTGACCGGCAAGCTTTGCCTGCGCAAGCGCCTCTTCAGTTGCGGCGAGTGCGAGCAACGAAACGCGCCCCATCGTGCGCCGAGTCTTTCGGTCGTACTTCTGCGCAAGGTCGATCCCCTGGACTGTGGCGCCGACGCGGCACTGAATGTCTTTGAAGAAGTCCCACTCGGGCATGTAGCGGATGCCGTGACGCCCTTCGAGCAAGCTTGTGAAGCTGTCGTTCAACGTAAGGCCGATCGGAGAGATCGCGCCCATTCCCGTTATGACGACTCTGCGTTGCATGGCTATGCGTGCGTCGCGTTCTCGATGGAATCGCCATGCGCGGCTACGTGCTTCGGGATGTCGAGGATCTCGAGACCGTCTTCGGCGAAGAGATGGATCGGCTGATGCTTCCACTCCGGCAGGCCGAGGGCTTTGGCAACCATCGCGGTCGAGCGATTGAAGACCTCTTCGCTACGCTGGTCGACGACGCCACGCGGACGAGCAGTTCCAACGTCGGGCAGTGGACCAAACGCGTCGCGTCCATCCAGCAAATGCGTTCCAAGGTTCTGGTCGTAGTACGAGCCGTCCGCAAGCATTTTCTTCGCAGCGCCGCGGAACATACTGTTGAAGTTCCTCATCGCTGAGAGCACGGCTGGCGCGCGACGCATGCCTTGTTTCAGAAGCTTCAAATCGAGATGCTCGTCGCGCATGTATTGGTCGAACCAAAGGTTGTAGTACATCGCGCAATCGAAGAACGCCTTCGCGCGGAACAGCTCGAAGCTGCCGAACGTCGGGTACAGCTGATCGTAGAGAAGGATCGTCGCGTTGAAGCGATAGTGCATGAACTCGTTGTAGACCTTCACGCGGTCTTCGATCGAATCGTTGAAATCTCCGCGCGAATGACCGCTGCGTTCCGCCATTCCAAACGTTCGTGCGATCAGGTCGGTGACCAGATCGTTCTCGACCGAAATGAAATCGCTCCCGGGGCTATAGAACGGATCGGTGAACGCGGCTGCGTCGCCAATGCACGCCCAGCGCTCGTGGGAGAAGAACTGCTTCGTGCGGTATGCGAGCTGCGCGTAGTACTGCATGTCCAGACACTCGGCCTTCTCGAGTAGCTGTGCAGGGGCACGATGTTGGTTGAGATACTTCAAGAAGCCGTCTTTTTGATAGACAGTCTTGTCGACCATGCTCGGCTCGCAAACTACGCCGACCGAAATGACGTTCTCGCGGAGTGGGATGAACCAAATCCACTGACCCGGATAACAGAAATGAGTCGTCGAGAGAAAGCGCGCGCTGTAGCGGGCGCGCTCCATGAACTCCTTCACGGGCCAGTCGTCCATCTGCGCGACGTTCGTGAAACGTCCCCAGATCGCGGTGATGCGGTGACTCGGCTCGGGAATGCGAAGCTCGCGTTGCTGGGCAATCGTCGAGGCGCGACCGCTCGCATCAACAACGTAACGCGCGCTCCAGGTCGTGGTCTGTTCGCCTTCGGTGACGTCGAACGTGTGGGCGTCGCCATCGGTCGTCGCGAGCTTGAGCTTCGAGACCCGCGCAGGAACGTGGATGTCGACCCCCGCCTCGCGGTTCATGACCATGAGGTCGCCTTCAAGGCGCGCGCGGTCGAGCTGGAAGCTTGGGTAGGGCGGCAGGCCGGAGAGTCCGATCTCGCTCATCTTGTCGAGGTCGGCATTTCGGTCTTTGGTATCGAAGAAGAAGCGCAGGCCGTTCTTTGGGAGCTGGCGTTCGTAGAGGTATTGAGTGAGGCCGAGTCGGCGCGTTAGATACGTCGCCGCAATCTCGACGGTTGCCTCTCCGACCTTCCAGTTTCGTTTTTCGTCCCGCTCGAACACTGCGACCGAGAGGTCCGGAAGGGTTCGGCGAAGCTGGCGCGCGAGAAGGTTTCCCGCGAGCCCGCCTCCGAGAATGGCCACGTCTATCTTGCGTTCACTCATACAAACACCGGTCAGATCGCTTATCACATGGGCGCTCCCGTGCACGCGTCGCCCCGGGCGACTTGAACGGGCCACGCGTCGGGCCTATTCAGATCGCTTGCCATGACAATGGAAAGATACGACGTAGTTGTGTGCGGTGGCGGTCTGGCGGGGCTCACCCTGGCGCTTCAACTTCGAAAGGAGCTGCCGCACGCGACGGTGGCCGTAATCGAGGCGGCATCACGCCCACTTCCGGAAGCTGCGCACAAAGTCGGCGAGTCGAGCGTCGAAATCGGGTCGCACTACTACGCGAAGATCTGCGGCCTAGAGAGCTACCTCGCTTCGAACCAGATCTTCAAGAACGGTTTGCGCTTCTTCTCGGGTGGCCCGGAGGGGACGCCGATCTGGGAGCAGACAGAGCTCGGACCCGCGGAGCATCCGGTGCTGCCGAGCTTTCAGCTCGATCGTGGAAAGCTCGAGAACGATCTCCGCGCGATGGTTGACGAGTCTGGCGCGACACTCATCGAAGGCTCGATCGTCAAAGACATCACGCTCGCGGATAGCCCGGCGGACAAGGCGTACGTAGCTGGAAACGATCACACGATTCACTACGGCGCAAAAGGCTCGGACGAAACGAAGACCTTGCGCGCGCGCTGGGTTGTAGACGCCACGGGGCGGCGGCAGATCATTCAGCGCAAGCTCAAGCTACGGACTCCGAGCTGGCACGTGCAGAGCTCCGTGTGGTTTCGCATCGCGCGTCGCTTGAACGTCAACGACCTGGTTCCCGCCGAGCACGCGAAGTGGCTTTCACGCGATGTCGATGACTCGCGCTGGCGCTCCACCATCCACCTCTGCGGTCTTGGGTATTGGTTCTGGCTCATTCCACTTTCCAGCGGCTATCACAGCCTCGGCGCGGTCTTCGATCACAAGTATCAGACGTTCTCCGAGCTCGACACTGAAGAGAAGATGCGCGCGTGGCTCCGTAAGCATCAACCGCTCGTGGCCAAGGCGATCGAGAACGACAAGTTCGAAGACATCTTGAAGTTCGAGAACTTTGCGTACTCTTCCAAGCAGACGATGGGCGATCGCTGGATGTGCGTTGGCGAGGCGGCGCTTTTCGTCGACCCGCTCTACAGCCCGGGCTCCGACTACATCGGCCTAGGGAACTGCTTCACCACGGAGCTCATTCGCGAGGACCTCGAAAAAGGCACCAATGACATTCGGCGGCGCGACTTGCTGCAGGAGCTCTTTCTGTCGTTCAGCGAAGAGACCACGGCGGTCGTTGCGAACAACGGCAGGATCTTCGCGTCGCACGATGTGCTTAGCGCAAAGCTCTGGTGGGATTTCTATATCTACTGGACGTTCATGAGCTCGTACTTCATGCGCCGCATCTATCGTCTCAGCGCGGAGGAGCTCGAGCCCTATCACGTGCTTCAGAAGACGTACCGCAAGCTCAACGAGCGCGGTCAGAAGCTGCTGGAGACCTGGGCCGAGCTTCGCGTTCAGTCGCTCGCGCCCGAGCGGAACTTCACGCCGTTGCCTATGTTCCCGTCGATTCTCGCGGAGCAGCACATGAATCTGCTGGATGACCTGACTCCTACACAGGTCCTCGAGCGCATGGTCACCGACCTCGATCGCACGCGCGAGCTCTTCTCGGAGATCGTTCTACTGGCGCTGCGGGGTGTCGGAATCGAGAACGCCAAGGAGCTTGCGGACACCGTGAAGCTTCAGGAAGCGGGTCTTTCTTACTCCAAAGAGCGCCTCGCTCTCGACAGCGCGGACGCGATGACGCGCCGCAAACAGCTGGGTCCGGTCCCTCGGGATCTCGAGCGAGCGTTTGGTACTTGGAGCGAAAAACCGACGACGCTCGAAGCACTTGTTGAAGCGGCAGGTCTGGGCAGTACGGTGAGTGCGACATCGACGACCGGACTGGCGACTCGGAAAACGCCCGGCTTGCCAGCTGCGAGCGGAGAGGTCACACCCACCGCCCCATGACGCGCGACGAGATTTTCAACACCATCGCGGAGGTCCTCGTAGACACTCTCGAGGTCAAACGTGAGCTCATCACGCGTGAAGCGAAGCTTTACGAAGAGCTCGGCCTCGACAGCATCGATGCTGTCGATGTTTTCGTGCGCTTGCGTGAGATCACAGGTCGACGTCCAGATCCTGCGGCAGCGCGAAAGATTCGCACCATCGACGAGCTCATCACATTCGTCGAGAGTGAAATCGCAGCGGCCGAGCGAGGCGATCCCGAGCCGAAGGTCGCGATGCCGGGCCGCGATTCATCTGCGGGTCCAAGCGCCTGAGACACTGCCCGTTCGTCGACACGCGCACATGACAACCGGTCAGAATCTCGTCGAGCTATTGCCGCATCGGCCGCCGATGCGATTGATCAGCGGGATCCGCGAGATCACGGAGACGTCGATCATCGCCGAGGCGCGGATCGATTCGGACCACCCGATGCTCTTGGGCGGTCGCGTTCGCGCATGCGTCGCCGTCGAGCTTGTCGCGCAAGCCGCAGCCTTGATGCAGGTGTTTCGCGCATCCAAGTACTCGCTCGGTGAGGTGAATGGATACTTGCTTGGTGCTCGCGCGTTCGTGCTTGGCGAGGACCTTTTGCTCGGCGATGTCGTCCGGATCGAAGCCTCGGAATCCTGGGGCACTGGCGACCTCGCGCAGATCGATGGCCTGGTCATGCGTGAGCGCGCGGGCAGTGCGGACGATTTGATCGGTCGTGGTGCGATTACGGTTGGGTTGGTGGAGTCGCCGGCGGCGAGCGCACCGCCATCAGCGTAGCGAGGGGCGCTAACACCAAGCTGAAAAGGATCGCGATCGCGGTTGTCAGCCCGATCGCACGCAGGGCAGGCTGCGAGCTAGCACCGAGCGCTCCGTACGAGACCACCGTCGTGAGGCAGGCAATCACGATGCTCACCCATGTGCGACGGGTCTCGGCGTCGTCGTGCCGGCTCTCTACGACGAAGATCGAGAAGTCCACGCCCATCGACAACACGAGCAGCGCGGAGAGCACGTGAACGATCGTGATTTCTGTGCCGACCAGAGCCAGCAGTCCTGTGGCGATCAGCTGGGACAGCACGGACGGAAGAAGGATTGCGAGCGTTGTGCGGATGCTTCGATAGCGAAAGAAGAGGATTGCGGCGACGACGACGAGACCCAGTCCGAGTAGGAACGTGACTCGCGTCCGGAAGGCGCGGGTAGCGTCCTTCATGATGCGTGTTTGATCGATCCAGACCG
>CAZWQH010000346.1:1586-5563 GCA_964635815.1 uncultured Sandaracinaceae bacterium | reverse complement strand
CTCGGACGTCGAGGTCTTCGACGCCACCAACGACAGCCACTACGACATGCTTCACAACAGCCCCAACTCGGCTGGCATCGCGTGGGAGGCAGACAACATCTACTGGATCTTTGACGGCGCACACAACGCCCTCGCACGGTACGACTTCAACATGCACCACGGTCCAGCTGGCGAGGACCATACCGACGGTGAGGTGCGCCGCTTTGTCGAGGGCGAAGTTTCCTACGTCCGCGGCGTGAGCTCGCACATGGAAATGGATCGCGAGACGAAGAAGCTCTACGTCGCCGATACAGGCAACAACCGAATCGCCGTGCTCGACACGACGACCGGCACGCGCGGAACGCGGATCTCGCCGAACTACGACGGGAGCGTTCAGTACCGCATGAACGATGCGGCGATCACAACGTTGGTCGACGGTGCAGCCGCGGGGCTTCGCAAGCCATCCGGTCTTGCGATCTACAACGGAAACATCTACGTCACCGACAACGAGAGCTCGAAGATCTTCGCGTTCTCGATGGACGGCACGCTGCGCGATTGGGTCGACCTCAGCACCATGATTCCCACGGGCGGCCTCATGGGCTTGGACTTCGATGCGAACGGCCACATCTTTGTCGCCGACACGGCAGGCAACCGCATATTCCGCGTTCGTCCTCTCTGAGACCGAAACACGATGAACAAGATTTCTTTCTTCCTTTTCGTTTCTCTTCTGGTGGCATGCAGCTCGCGCGAGGCGGCGGTCACCTTCGATGGCGGCAGCGACGCTGCGATTTCGACCACGGATGGCGCTGTCACCACAGATCGCGGCGCCACACCGGACACGTCTGTCGCGGCGGACGCCGGTCGTGATGCGGGCGCGGACGCTTCGCCGGCGCGCGACGCCGCGGTAGATTCTGCTCGCACCGACGTTCTGGTGATCGCAGACGCCAGACGCGACACGGCGGTCACATCCGACGTGTTTGTTCCCGACGGTGGCTTCGTTAGTGTCGACGGAGCGGTCGGCGACGCGAGCCCCGTGGGTACGCTCCCGCTGAATCCTGGCGTGTGCGCGGCGCCTCCGGTCATTACGGTTGCGGGCACGTATACGGGAACGACGTGCGGCGGTGGAAGCAATCACCGCACGGAATGTGCGACGGCTCAGGGCGTGGAAGGTCTCGTTCGCGTCGAAGCAGCCGGCCGTGCGAGTCGGCGTCTTCGTATTTCCGAAGGCTTCTTGATCCAACAGATAACTGGCTGTTCACCCGACGAGTTCTCGTGCGGCGGTGGAACCTACGAAGTAAGCGGAACAATGGCGACCGCCGGTGGTTGGGTGGTCGCGATCGAACGCACCGACGGTCATTGCGGCGAGTTCACCCTCAACCTCGAGTAGGGCTAATTTGCTCGGCCCCGCAAGCGACCTTCGCGTATTCGCCTCACGCCCTGTGAAGAGATGTGAAGCGCGATCGATGCGCGTTGCATCGCGTGCGTGAATCTGGGACATCACTGTTACGCGCTCGGGTTTCGATATTCCAGGCGTGGCGATTCGAACGTGTCGGAAGCTCTCACCGCTCTTGGTATTCCTAAACAGCGCCGCTCGTGGCCGCTTTGGTTCGGCCTGGCGGTTTTTGTCGGGGGCGCGGGCGTAGGCGGCTGGTTTTGGGTGAACAAGCCGAAGGAGCGCGTTCGCTTCGTGACGGCAGCCGCGAAGAAAATGGACCTCTCCGTTAAGGTCACCGCGACCGGGAGTCTGAGCGCGCTCAATTCGGTGGATATCAGTGCAGAGATTTCGGGACGCGTCTCGAAGGTTCTCGTCGACTTCAACGACACCGTGACGGCGGGTCAGCCGTTGCTCGAGCTGAACACGGACCAACTCGAAGCGCAGATGGCGGAGGCTCGAGGCAGCATCGCGCAAGCGCAAGCCGGGCTGACCGTAGCGACTAGCATGCTCGAAGAAGCGCGAGACCGCGCGCGTCGCTCGGCAGTTCTCTTTCAGCAGCGTCTCACGACCGAGGAGCTGAAAATCGCGGCCGATGCGACACTCGCTCGCGCCGAAGCCGAGGTGCTCACGGCACGCGCGCGCGTTGCCGTTGCAAGCGCCGCGATTTCGCAGTCTCGCGCGAACATGCGGCGAGCTGTCATCGTGTCACCGATCAGCGGTGTGGTGCTCTCGCGAACCGTGGAGCCCGGGCAAACGATTGCGGCGACGTTGGCTGCTCCGGTGCTTTTCCAGATCGCAGAGGACCTCGCGCGGCTCGAGCTCAACGTCGACATCGACGAGGCCGACATCGGGCGGGTTCGCGAAGGGCAGGACGCGACGTTCACCGTCGATGCATACCCGGAACGAACCTTCCACGCGAAGATACGTTCGCTTCGGTTCGCGCCGCGCGTCGTTCAGAATGTCGTGACGTACCAAGGCGTCCTCACGGTCGACAACGACGATCGCGAGCTTCGTCCAGGGATGACTGCGACCGCGCTCATCACGACGAATGTTCGTCCCGGAGTGATTTGCGTCCCCACGGTGGCGCTCCGGTTCGCGCCGCCCGCCGCGGCGCGCCGCGAGAAGCGAGACCGCGCGAGAGACAGCGATGAGAAGAAACCGCACGTCTGGATCGATCAGCCGGACGGGATTCCAAAGCTCGTGGAAGTGACACCGGGTTTGAGCGACGGACAGTTCACGGAGGTGCGTGGCATCGAGGCAGGCGCACTGGTCATCGTGGACGTCCAACGAACCCTTCCGCCACCCCGACGCTGAGAATCCGATGATCGCCCCACTTATCCGATTACGTGGTTTGCAGAAACACTACGGGAAGGGAGACACGCTCGTTCGTGCGCTTGATGGAGTGGATCTCGATCTCGACGACGGGGGGTTCGTCGCGATCATGGGTGCGAGCGGTTCCGGAAAATCCACGTGCATGAACGTGCTTGGATGTCTCGACATCCCGACGGCTGGGAGCTTCCTTTTTCGCGGGGTCGAAGTGGGCAACCTGAGTGCGGATGAGCGGGCGCTTCTGCGGCGCCATCACATCGGGTTCGTGTTTCAGGGTTTCAATCTTCTGACGCGCACAACCGCGCTCGAGAACGTGGAGCTGCCGTTGCTCTACCAAGGCGTTCCGAGCGGAGAGCGAAGGCGTCTCGCGCTGCTTGCGCTCGATCAAGTCGGGCTCGCGAATCGGGCAAGTCACACACCCAACGAGCTCTCCGGAGGTCAGCAGCAACGCGTTGCGATCGCTCGTGCGATCGTATCAAAACCGTCCCTCATTCTCGCGGACGAGCCCACGGGTAATTTGGACAGCCAACGAAGTGACGAAGTGATGAAGACGCTCCGGGCATTGAACACGGACACGCACATCACAATCATCATGGTCACTCACGAACCCGATATGGCAGAGCTCACGGATCGAATCGTCGTGTTTCGCGACGGCAAGATTGTTGAGGATGCACCCACCGCGCGTGCGTCTCAGCGCCCCGATCGGAGCGCTTCGTGATTTGGTCTGCTCTCGTGCTCGCGCTGCGCGCGATTCGCCGAAACGTGATGCGGTCTCTTCTCACGACGTTGGGCATCGTGATCGGTGTGGGCGCCGTCATTGCGATGGTTACGATTGGCGAGGGCGCCACCGCGCGCGTAACGAATGACCTTGCTGGCCTGGGCCAAAACCTCCTGATCGCAATTCCCGGCGCGGATCGTCGCCAATCGACCAATTCGATCGCACCTCCGTTCACCATCGGCGACGTTGAAGCGATCAAGCGCGACGTGCTCATCGTCGAAAACGTTGCTCCAACTGGCGGGATAGGCGCCCGCGTCGTCTACGGAAACAAGAACTGGAACACCGGCATCGTAGGTTCAGACAACAACTATCTCGCAGCGCGAAGTTGGCAGATCGCCGAAGGGCGTGAGTTCTTGGATGGCGAGCTTCGAGGCGGAAACCCCGTGTGCATCATTGCGGAGACCGTTCGCCAGAAGCTCTTTGGCGATGGTGATGCGCTCGGCACCTCCGTGCGCA
>CAZWQH010000346.1:0-1576 GCA_964635815.1 uncultured Sandaracinaceae bacterium | reverse complement strand
GTGTCAGATCGTAGGGCTCTTGGTTTCGAAAGGCCCCGACACGTTTGGCAACGACCGTGACGACTTCGTGCTGATGCCGCTCACGGCGTTTCAACGACGCATCGCGGGGAACGACACGATCGGCGCGATCAACGCGAGCGCGATTCACCCGGAACTGGTCGAGACTGCACGCCAGAACATCGAAGCCGTGCTGCGCCATCGAAGGCACATACGCGCGGGACAAGACGACAACTTCGTGGTGCGCGATCTGAAAGAAGTGTCGAGCTTGCTCCGGACCGTTACTGGCGTCCTTACTATGCTTCTGAGCGCCATCGCCGGAATCAGCCTTCTGGTCGGCGGCGTAGGCATCATGAACATCATGCTTGTGAGCGTGACGGAGCGAACGCGCGAGATAGGAATCCGCATGGCAGTCGGCGCACGCTCGCAAGATGTGCTGCTTCAGTTCCTCGTAGAAGCAATCGCGCTCTCGATGATCGGAGGGATTGTCGGAATCGTTTTCGGCCTGGGCGGGAGCTACGCGGCAACGCGTGCGCTGAAGCTGCCTTTCGTGTTCCTGCCGGAGATAGTGGTCGCTGCGTTCGCATTCGCGGCGCTCATCGGGATCTTTTTCGGTTTCTATCCGGCTCGGCGCGCCGCTAAGCTGAATCCCATCGATGCACTGCGGTACGAGTAATCGTCCGCAGCGACAACACTGCGTTACGAGTAGCTGCCGTACGCGCGCTCTACTTTCGCGATTCGCACTGCGTATGCGGCGCACCAACTCTCGCGGCCGTTCTTTTGCGCTTCGAGGTGATCCGCATCCGGTGGCGAAGGCGTCTTTACGATTGGGTTTGTCGCAGCGGTCATCGGAGCTGTGGGTTTTACGACGCGCCGAGCATCATGCACGCAGCAACGTCTTCGCGTGTGTAGTTCGCCTCTACTGCCGTCATGTACTGGTAGACGAACTGTGTGTCATGAATGCCCTGGCAAGCGCGAGCGCGATAGTTGTGGCTGGTGATGGCGTCCGCAACCAAGGACCAAAGCCCGCTGGCGCCAATGATCGCGATGCCTGCGACGAATTTTTTCGGTTTGAGGACTGCGAGCGTCGCTCCGGCGAGCACGCCCACGGTGGCGGTCGAGAGCAATCGGTTGCTCGCGGACCCGCACCAGAAGGCGAGCGACAAGCGAAACGATCGAACGCGGCCGCAGACGTAGTCTGTCCGCGCGTCTGTACGAACGCCCTCTTCCGTGCCCAGCTCAGCGAGCTCTGGCATCGAAGGACTCGCGTCGCTCAAAAGGTCACTGATGCCCGCGGCGAACATCTCTGCATTCTTCGGTGCGACAAGGAGCGCCGGAGCGCCGTCGGCATCGGTCGAAATGACCGCGCGATCGACCTGCACGCCATTGTCGAGGATGCGGATCTCGAGAGCCTTTCCTGCCTCCGCCGTGGATACTGCATACGTTAACGAGTCCGAGCCGTCCTTGAGGCTGATCTCCGCCGCGCCTGGACCGACCTGCCGGTGCATCCACACTGCGTTGCCGCTCGAGTCACCGCGCGCGATGGAAGACGCCGCCGAGAAAGAGCCCGCGCTCGTAT
>CAZWQH010000345.1:0-5589 GCA_964635815.1 uncultured Sandaracinaceae bacterium | reverse complement strand
TTGATCGTGGTGCCTTCCGGGATGTTCTCGAGAGCACGCCAGAGCATGTTGAGGTGTCCGCCGCCGCCGGGGATCAGTCCCACACCCACTTCGACAAGGCCCGAGTAAGTCTCCGCCGCCGCTTGAACCGTCGTGCAGCCGAAGCACAGCTCGAGCCCTCCGCCGAGCGTCATGCCATACGGCGCAGCGACGACCGGAACCTGCGCATACTTCAGGCGCTGCACCGCGTTCTGGTATCCGCTTACCATCGTGCGCAGGTCGTCCCACTGTTTGCCCATCGCGCCCATCAACACGCCGAAGAGATTTGCGCCGACGCAGAAGTGCTCTCCCTCGTTAAAAATGACCAGCGCTCGGAAGTCGCGCTCCGCGCGCTCCGCGGCATCGTGGAGCATCTTGATAACTCCGGGCTCGACGCTGTTGGCTTTCGACGTGAAGGTCACGCCTAGGACTCCTTCGCCTATGTCCCAAGCAACCGCTGCGTCTGTCGTTAGCACTGCGCTGCTGCCGCTGCGGGCACGAGCGGTGGACAGGTTTACGGTTCGCGGATTGGTGGCCAAAGGCACGTACGCGTTTTTAGCGAAGCTCCAAACCTTTGTGCCGGATGCTTCGGTCACGTAGAACGACTTGGCGCCAGCCTGCTGCATCTTCTCGATGCCCGGTGGCAACGCGAACCCGGAGGCTTTCATTCGCGTGACGGTGTCGGCGACTCCAATCGCGTCCCACGTTTCGAACGGCCCGAGCTCCCAGTTGTAGCCCCACTTCATCGCGTCGTCGATTGCTGAAACGTCATCCGCGATTTCGCCGACCCGCCGCGCGGCGTACGCGAGGTTTCGAGCGAGCACTTTCCACGCGAACTTTCCAGCGACGCCTTCGTCTGCGAGGAGCTTGCGAACACGCGCTCCGGCGTCCGCTTCCTTCGCTGCGCTTTTTGTTGCGGTCGCGATAGCCTTGTCGCCGCCCTTGGCCCGGTACTCGAGTGTCTTCGGATCGAGTGTTTCGATCTCACCCGTCTTTGCCTTGCGATAGAAGCCGCTCTTGGTCTTGTCGCCGAGCAGTTTCTTCTCCGTCATCTTCCCGATGTAGTCGGGCACCTTGAAGACCTCGCGCTCCTCGTCGTTTGGCAGCGCGTTGAAGCAGTTGTTCGCGACGTGCACGAACGTATCGAGGCCAACCATGTCCGCCGTGCGGAAGCTCGCGGACTTCGGGTGACCCATCGGAGTTCCCGTGATGTTGTCGATGTCCTCGGGCGCGAGGCCAACTTCCAGCATCTCGTGAATCGCGCTCATCATCGCGTGCGTGCCGATTCGGTTCGCGATGAAGTTCGGAGTGTCCTTCCCGATCACGACGCCTTTGCCGAGCACGTCACCGAGCTTCTTTGCCCGATCGAGCACAGCGGGCGACGTGTTTGGTCCGGTGACCACTTCGAGGAGCTTCATGTAGCGAACCGGATTGAAGAAGTGCAGCACTAGGAATCGCTCTTTGAAGGAGGCGGAGCGGCCTTCGAGCATCTCCTCGATACGAAGACCCGACGTGTTCGACGCGATGATGGTGTTCGGTCCGATCGCTTTCTCGACGCGTTCGAAAAGCGAACGTTTGATGTCGAGTCGTTCCACGACGGCTTCGATGACGAGATCGACACTTGCGAGCTGCGAAAGATCGTCCTCGAGATTTCCGACCGACACCAATCGCGCGTTGCTCGGATGAAAGAAAACTGCCGGCCGAGCCTTCAGGGCCTTCTCGAGTCCTTCGCGCGCAATCTTCGATCGGTCGGCGCCAAGCGCACCCGCCGGCACGATGTCCAGAAGGAGACTGGGTATCCCAACGTTGGCGAGATGCGCGGCGATACCGCCTCCCATCACACCTGCGCCTAGCACTGCGACTCTTCGGATCGGTTCTGGATTTGTACGCGTCATAGTCCGGCGGGGACGCTACGCGATCCCTGTGCGGCACAACAGGTCTCGCTACGGAAAGCGCATTGGATGAGCAGCAAGAGTTGGGCCTTTCCGTTGGCGCTGGCGCTACGTAAGGGAATTACCCCTGTTCGACCCGCCAACGGTCGGGAATGCCCACCGTCTCGCGCCCGCGCGCGCGTTGCGGCGACATGCCGCGCGTAGGTGGGATCGGCGTTTCGAACGCATAATCCCGTGACGCAATCACTTTTCGTCTGGTAGTTTTCAGGACGGTGCCGATCCCGACTCCCGAAGAACGTGTTGGTTCGACAGTCGGAGGCAAGTACGCCCTGAAGTCGATCCTAGGCCGCGGCGGAATGGGGATCGTGTACGCGGCCGAGCACTCAGGAACAGGTCGCCGGGTGGCCGTGAAAGTCATGAACCCTCTGCTCGCGTCGCATGACGAAGCGGTCGAACGGTTCTTCCGCGAGGCGCGCGCAGCGGCCGCCCTCCATCACCCGAACGTCGTCGACGTGATCGATGTGGGGACCGACGACGAGTACACGAAGTATCTCGTGCTCGAATATCTCGATGGCGAGTCTTTGGCCGAGTTGCTCGAACGACGTACCCGCCTCAGTGCATCGGAGGTCGCGGAAATCATTCTTCCGATCTTATCTGCGCTCGATGCCGCGCATACCGCGGGAATCGTTCACCGCGACATCAAACCGGACAATATTTTCATCAGCACGAACCGAGTCGGCGAAGTGATCCCGAAGCTTCTCGACTTCGGTGTTGCCAAGATGTCGACCGGTGCGGGCGTAACCCAGACAGGGCTCGTGCTCGGAACGCCTTACTACATGGCGCCCGAACAACTGCGCGGCTCCGGCCCTGTCACCAATCAGGCTGACATTTGGGCGCTAGGTGTCGTGCTCTACGAATCCCTCACCGGTCAACCGCCGTTCGATGGTCCGGACACACCACAGATTCTAGAGGCGATTGTAACGACACCTCACAAGGCCATCGAAGACGCTCGCCCAGATCTTCCGGAGGCCTATCGCAAGGTCGTCAACCGTACGCTCGAGAAGGATCCACAGAAGCGGTATCGCACCGCGCGAGAGGTAAGCGTCGATCTCGCCTCTGCCGCTCAAATGCCGGCGCCTCGTTTTACTGGCGAAGCTTCGCGCTCGACGATCGCGCTTCCGATGGCGCCCGGCACTCGCGCAACGGATCCGCGCACCGTGACGACTACGACGGACCCCTCGTCGTACATTTCCATTCCACGTTCCTCGCGGTCGAATTGGATCCCTCTCGCGGGCGCGGCCCTGATCGGTGTCGCTGCGTTTGGCCTCATTTGGAGCGGTGGAGCGATGCGACGGGGCGACGCTACCTCCTCGGGTACGGCCGCCGCCGCAAATGTGGCCACGGTTGCCCCGACCCCTCTGCCGATGATGGCTCCGGTCGCCCAGATTCGCGCCGAGACGCCACCCATCGCTGTGAATCCCCCGCAACCCACGGCGGTCGCTGCAATCGCTCCGAGTCCGGACGCTGAACAAACAGCGGGAATAGATCCTGCGCACGTGCCAGCCGAGCGAAACACGCGGCCCACGTCGCACCGCCGGGCGTCGCGAAGTCGTTCACGTAGCGTCGCTGTCTCGCGCCCGAGCGCCGAGGACAATCGCTCGAGCGCGTCGACAAAGCGGCGTCAGGGCCCACTTCGGCGCGAGTGGTGAGCTCGCAAGATACGCCACTTGCTCGACAAACTCGTTGACGCTGACGGTCGACTAAGCGCAATTTCGCGCGCGTGAGGAAGATCGGTGCGAGTTTTCTCGTAGCCATGGTCATGGCGTCGGGTACGGCTTCCGCCCAGTCCGACACGCAACGGGAGGCGCGCGACGCGTTTTCCGACGGGTTGGCTCATGGAGACGCGAATCGATGGCCGCAAGCGGTAGCCGCGTTTCGTCAGTCGCTGGCACTTTTCGAGCGACAGAGCACTCGGTTGAATCTCGGCACCGCGTTGATCCGAGCGGGACACCCAGTCGAAGCGGCAACGGTCCTCGGACGAGTCGTCGAGGCGGAGCGTGCATCCACCCGGCCGGACACCGAGATGATCGAGAACGCTGAACGCGAGCTCGCGACGGCCCGTGCCGCTATCGCGCACGTTGCGCTCGACATCTCTCCATCCGATGCGCGTGTGGAGTTGGACGGGCGCGAGGTCGCGCGAAACCAACGCCGCGATATTCAAGTCGATCCAGGCGTGGTGCGGTTTCGAGTCGCGATGGAAGGTCACACCGAGGCGATGGACGCGATTACGCTCGTGCCCGGGGAACGCGTAGCGCGGCGCATCGCGCTCGTTTCACTCCTTCCGGATGATGCGAATAGAATGCGCCTGACCGACGAGCGAGGAAGCTCGGTTTTCGAAGCGCCGTGGTTTTGGATCGTGACGGGTATCGTTGTCGTCGGCGCAGGTGTTGCGATCGGGGTCGTGGCGAGCAGCCAAAGCGGTCCGGCGGTGGAACCCGGAAACGGCCCGCGAGTCGAAGCGTTGATTCGATGGGACTGACCGGTGTCTGCTCATCCGACATTGCTACGGGTCGGCGCATCTTTCTTCGTGGCCATGGCCTGCGGACGAATCAACTACGACATCACGCGTAGAGACGGCGGCTCTCTTGACGCGGGGGCGCTCGACGCGGCGCACGATGCGCTCGCGATGGAGGTTCGTCGCGACGGCGCGCAGGCGGACGCGGTCTCCTGGGATGCGCGAGCCAATTCCAGCGATGCGGGTCCGTGCGTTCCGCGCGCCGGTTGCCGGTACGTGAATCCTTCGGCGTGCGACTGCGGCTCGCTGGTGTGCGACGACCGCCACATGATTTACATCACGGTGCGCGATGTTGGGCTTCGGATGTTCTTGCTGTCTGCAAACGGCTCGATGCTCGTCGATTCCGGCACCGTTGCCGAGTCGATTTTCTCCTCTGATATCGACCTTGTGCACGTTGTTGCCGATGACCGTCGCGACGCGCTGTACATCTTGGCAGATGAGCCGACGGCCGTAATACGATCTATCCCGATCGCCCGTTCGACGGGGATGCCCATCCGAACGGATCGCGCGCTTCCAGTGGGCGCAAGCTTGTACCCGGATTCGCGTCTAGGGCTCCATAGATGCGGCGCGCTCTACGCAAGCTTGGATGGAGCGGGCATGAACAACTTCTTCACGTTCGACATCACGGGTGGCGCACCGAGCAATCCGCGCTCGACATGGTCGGGCGGACTCGACGGTCAGTTCGTCGTCGACGAAGCGAGCCGTCACTTGTTCCTGATGTCGCAGGCGGCGGGAAATTACTATCCGTCGGTCTTCACGATCGCGGTCGATTTGACCCCTACGTCCGATCGAATCGTTCGTGCGGGGATCGATCCGAGCGCGCACAGCGTCGCAGGTCGCGATGGCATCCTCTATGCGCCATCGTCCACCGCCGGCATTCTCGCGGTGTACTCGTATGGGGGGGCGCCTTTCATGTTCAATCGAGAAGCCGATATCCCTCAGTCGGACGGGCCACACGACATCGCGCTGCATCCCACCCTGCCGATGACCGCGACCAGTCTTAGGTTGACCGCGAGCGTCGTGTACACAGAGCTTTCGCTCGCGCCGTCACGCTCCCAGCAGGTGGTCTCTGCGTGCTCGAATCCCGGACCGCTGACGTACACC
>CAZWQH010000344.1:0-5595 GCA_964635815.1 uncultured Sandaracinaceae bacterium | reverse complement strand
GCCCCGTCGCGCGAACGTTCTTCGCCGCAACCACACGGTCGAGCTCCTCGACGTACGCCGGTCGCATGGGACCGCCATCCCGCCGCCCATGGAAATAGTGCAAGTCGGTCTGAGCTGCGTTCTCGATCAGCGAAAGACCCGAGAGAGGTTCCATCAACTGGCGCTCTAGCGGGAGAGAGAACTGATCGGTGTACTGCATCCAACTCGGCGAGGCAGCTAGTGCATACACAGCGGCGAACCGCCAGGCGTGGCGCATTCCGATGTTGTACGTCCCCATCCCGCCGTTGCTCACACCGGAAAGCACGATGCGGTCCCGGTCGATTCGGTAGTTGCGGTTCATGTCGTCGATGACATCGAGCACGTCTTGCTCGCCCATCCATCGCCACATCACCTGTCCGTACCCATCCGGCGCGACCACGATCCACCCGTCTGGATGCCACTTGGGCTCGAACTGATCCCAAAGATGTTGGGGGTAGTCGGTCCTGGTAATGTTGTTTCCGAGGCACACCCCTAGAAACAGGTTCCCGTTCGACGATCCTCCGTGGAGCGTCACGAGCATGGGGTACGTGCGCGCCGGATCGAACCCACGCGGCAAGTACACAGTGTAGCCTTGGTTGCTCTGGCTGATCCGGGAGCGATACGCGCGCGAAAAAATGGTTCCAGCGCTTGCGGACTGAAACGGGTCGACACCGCTCTGAAGACTTGCGAGGTACCGTGCCGCGCGCTCCTCCCAAAGCACCGACTGCGCCGGAAAGCCGCGCTCGATACGGCCACTTACATCGATGCCGTACTCGACACTCAGGCGCGCTCCACGCGATACGCTGCTCTCGGGAAGCGCTCGTAGCGCCGCGCGCAATCGCGTGCGGCCGGTATCGTCCGCAGAGGCGGAAGATGCACTGAGCGCGGATGCGAACAGAGATGCGCTGAGCAGGCATGCGAACAGAGATGCACTGCGAAGGCATCCGAAGAGAATCGGTGAAACACAGTGCGACAGAGCGCGCAGTCGAGAAAACATCTGGATGAGTGGCTCCGCCAGTCCGATGTACGTCTATCGGACTTTGCTCCGGGCAGCCAGAATTCGCATCTGGGGTGCTACTGCTCCGGTCCGCTAACCGTGTCATACCTCGGGCGTCGTGCGAAGTAGACTGGCCGCGGTGTGGATGTGCGTCGCTTTTTCGCTATCGGCGTGCTCTCCCGAGCTCGCTCAACTCGATGCAGACCCGAGGGGCGACGCCGCGCGTGACGCCCCCACGAACTCGGCAACGCTCGATTCTGCGCGGGACGCCGTTCCTCCCACACTGGACCATCGCTTGGACGACGGTGACAGCCCTGTAAGCCGCGATGCGCAGGCACTCGATGCACCCGCCGACGCTGCGAAGGCACGAGACTCGGCGCCCACCGACGCGACACCGGACGGCTCGATCGACTCGAGGCCGCCAGACGCGACTTCGCTCGATGCGTTCATCTCGGACGTGAGCCAAGACGCTTGGGCCGACGCGCCCACGACCACATTCGTCACACCTGCGCGTGAGATGCGAGGGCTGTGGATTCCGACCGTGTACGGAATCAACTTCCCCTCCAGCGCGAGTGCGTCCGCCACGACTCAACAGGCGGAGCTACGCGCCATCGTGGACCTCTGCGTGACGCTGAAGATCAACTCGATCTTCTTCCAAGTCCGTCCGGAGTCCGACGCTCTGTACCGGTCCTCGCTCGAACCGTTTAGCCGTTTCCTCACCGGAACTCAGGGGCGTGACCCAGGTTACGACCCGCTCCAGACACTGATCGAGGCGGCCCACGAGCAAGGTATCGAAGTGCATGCGTGGCTAAATCCGTATCGCGCGAAAGTCTCTGCCTCGAGCGCAACAGCGAGTAACCACCTGTCTCGAACACACACAGCGGACGCGCTGACGTACGGAACGCTCGTTTGGATGAACCCCGGCGCGCGCGCTGTCGAGGACCACGTGGTGAATGTCGCGACCGACATCGCAACTCGCTACGAGGTCGATGGCATCCACCTCGACGACTACTTCTACCCGTATCCATCGGGCGCTCCGTTTCCGGACGACGCTACGTACGAGACCTATGTCACGGGAGGCGGATCGCACACACGAGCCGACTGGCGCCGAGACAACGTCAATCGTCTGGTCGAGCGAATCGCTGCAGCAGTGCGAGCGGTGGCTCCACACGCGCGCTTCGGCATCAGCCCGTTTGGGATCTACCGACCCGGCATGCCCGCGGGCGTACGTGGACTCGACCAATACGCGGATCTGTTCGCAGACCCGCTCGAATGGCTGCGACGGGGAGCTGTCGACTACATCGCTCCACAGCTTTATTGGGCGACCGCGCAAGTTGCGCCCTCATCCACAGGACAGCCCTATCGCACCCTGATCGAGTTCTGGACGGCGGCTGCCAGCGCAAACGGGGTTCAGACGTGGACAGGAAACTCGCTGACGGATCTGGGAACCGGCGCGTGGACGGCGGCGGAGATTGCTGCCCAACTCGCGATCACACGGTCTACGAGCTCGAACGGCTACCTGCTCTACCATGCCGGACCGCTGCGCTCGAACACGAGTGGGATCGCAAACCAGTTCCGCGACATGACCAATTCCTCACCGGCCTTGCCACCGGTCGTAACGCGACCGACCAGCGCTAGCTCTCTCTACACGTTGCCCGCACCTCCTACCGTTCCGCAGGTATCAGCTTCGGGCACCATGCTCACACTCGATCACGCAGGGCTCCCTGCGGCCGACGGCGGGTTGCGAAGCCTCCGAGGCTTCGCGATCTACCGCGTCGTCAACGAGAACATGGGCGTCATTACGTTGGAGCTCGTGCAGCTGGCACCCCCGCGGCGAAGCTCGTACGTGATGCAGCCGGGTGACTATTTCGTCACCGCTCTCGATCGTTTCGCACAGGAAAGCGCCCGCGTTCGAGCCCGAATCTCCGCACCCTAGCGAGCAGCGGTAGTTTCGAGACCATCGACCCACAGAGCGAATCGATTCGCGGCAACTTCGAAACCGGTCTCTTGGCTATCGGCGATCACTTCGTTGCCGTGAATGACTCGCACACGAGCATCGAGATTCACGGCCACGTTCGCGCTCCTCGTTCTCGAGCGCTCGACGGTCGTCCGTGTCTCCGCGATCGCGTCATCGACGGAACGAGTTACGTCTCTCGTGATCGCATCTGGTCCGAGCGGCGATCCCGTAAGAGCAACGAGCGTTTCGTCGAACGAAATCGAGTTACCTGGAGCCCAATACGCCGCGGCCATTTCCGGACCGATGCGACTGTTGTCCGTGAGATAGCCGTCGCGCTTCAAGAAAAAGGTCCGCGTCTGCTGCACCGCCATCGAGGCGAGAACGTACCCGTGGTAGTAGGCGCTCGAGTCGTTGGAGAGCAGGTGAGGCACCGCGAGCATGGGACGCACACCAGCAGTGAGTGACTGCAGCTTGATCTCCGCTTCACGACAAACCGCCAGGATCCGCTCGGGGGTCATCTGATCATCAGGAAGCTCGTAGATGCCTCGCTCCGCGAACGGAACGGTCATCATTGCGCGCAAATCCCAGGCCGCGAAGCGCTGCCCTTCCCGCACCGACTGCTCGATGAGCTCCATCGGAGCCGCAGCACCGTTTGTGTCAACGGCATAGCGAGTAATGAAATCGGCATCGCCAACCAATGAATCACAGAACATCGACTGGGTCTCTGCGTACGCGACGCTAGTCGGTGCAAATTCCAAGCTGAAGCACGGCGCGTTCTGAAGAATGTTGCTGAAGTGCGCCGCGTGACCGCCCTCATGAAAAAGAGTGTCCGTCGCGACGCGTCCGCTCCCGACCGCCCCCGGGACCGCGTTCGCAGTAAAGTTCACGCGCGCGCGCCGCCACGCGCCATGGTCGAAAAAGGCAACTTCAGGTGCATGCATGAAGCCGTTCTCGTACTTCCCTGGACGATCGACGAGATCTAGCGTGAGCTCCGCACCACGGAACTTGATCCCAAGTCCAGTGAATGCTTTCCCCCAACGCTCGACCGCCGTCCCGAACCGGAAATACGGATCCCAGCTGCGAGCGAGATCGCCGCGCCGAACGTAGACGAAGTTCCAGGGCTCCAGAACGTGGTCTCCATTGGCCGCGCGGAAGTCGGCGAGCGAGGTCTCTGCGGCAGTCCGTGTGCGTCGCTCGAGCTCGTCCAGCAGACCGAAGAGATGCTTCATGCTCATCCCTTCGTTCGTTTTCGCCTTCCACTCGTAGAAATTCGCGTGCCCCGCAAGTCGGCCGATTCGATTGCGCAGCTTCAGCATCTCGATGAACCCATTGGCCAGAGCGAACCCTTCGATCGAGCGAAGCCCCTCGTACGCAGCTTTTCGCACGCGCTCGTCGGGAGACGTTTTCATCAAGAGGCTCAGTTGGACGCTCGACGCACGCTCGAACACTCCGGTGTTCGGATTCGTGTACCCGAGAGCCATCGTGGTACGCGCTTGAGCGAGCGCTTGTTCTCGTTCCAGGAGCTCGTTGGCGAGCTTCCGCGCTTCCACGCTCGGAAGCGCGTGGGCACGGAACAGGCGCTCCCACCCGGTAAACGACTTTCGCTCCTCGTCCGTGGTCGCTGAGCTCCCACCGGTGCTTACCCTCGTGATGTTTGCAGGGTCCGACAAGAACGAGCTGAGCTCGATTTCCGCGGATGCCAGCTTGGAACGCGTCGCAGCCGAATCGGGGCTCAAGCCCATCATCGCATCCCAGAAAAGCTCTTCCTTCTTGGTGTGCAACATCGTGTAGCGGGCCGCGAGCTCGTCCAGCGTTGCCGAGCCGATCCCGGCTTTACCTCTTGTCTGAGCATCAAGTTGGTTCTTCATGAATCCTCGATCTGCGGCCGCCCCGAAAACACGGCACGTTCTATTCCTACCCGGCGGCGCGGCCGGGCGCGAGGTCTAAGATCTCGACGTTTATCGCACAGCGCCAAGGCGACCTGTGTACACTCCGCGCCGTGTTTGGCCGGTGCCATCATGTCCACTGCACACCCCGCCAGCGACGGGTCGACGCACTGCGGCCGGTTGGCACGCGCGCGGCCGCAGTGGTCTCCATACTCTCGTTACTCTCCGGGTGCCGCGTCTACGATCCCAGCCTGCTCACACGCGACGCAGGAGGAGGCTCCTCTCTTCGGCGACCACCCGCGCGTCCGGCAATCGCGGACTCACCCGACAACAACGAGGCCATGTACTTCGCTCTGCGCGAGGTGGTGCTGAATCAACGCAATGGTGCTTGGTCCGAAATCGGATACGACCTCGACAACACTTTCACGCGGATACCCGAGAAAATTCCGTCTTGCGAACCGCGTGCAAATCGCGACCAGCCCGTCCTCGATGGTGTCGACGGAATCGACAATGCCTTCGGTTCGACCCTTTACCCGGTCATCGCGCTCATCCTCGCAAACCTGGAGGACAACGCCCAGAACGCAGAGCTGCGCGGGTACGGGAACCTCGTAGTTCGCATTCGTGGATGGAACGGCTTGCCCAACGATCCCCGCGTCGAGATAGCCATCGTCCAATCCGCCTTCGCAACGCCGCCGGCCTCTGACGGGTCGCTCCCGAGCGTAGCACTCGGCGAGGAT
>CAZWQH010000343.1:0-5637 GCA_964635815.1 uncultured Sandaracinaceae bacterium | reverse complement strand
CCCACGCGTCTGAGCGTTTGCGTCTCGAGCATTCAGTCCAACGCCAGCCATCGCTGAACCCACCAAGACAAGGCCTGCAAGCATCGATCGGACCGTATTCGTTTTGAGTTTCATGTTTGTCGTTCTCCAGTTGTGTCGTCGGCGTTCGGGACCGCAGTCCCTGTGCTGCTCTCTGTTCGTCTCCATAGATATAACGACCCTGGTCTTGCGAAACTCTGAAGGCTGGGGGAAAGGCTATCTCGCCAAGCTCATGAGAACGCTCTTTATCGGGACTTTCGCCGCTTTCATCGGATTCCTCGCACCTGACACGGCCCGTACAGACCCGCCCGCTGCCCACGCGATTCGCACGCGGTGCAACTTCCCGGCAAGATGGCCCGCGCGCCTGTCTCTTCGTTCGACCGATTCGACACGTTCTTTTCCGGTTACGTCAGCGAGCGCGTGGTCGCTCTACGCTGCGCTCAATCGACACCTGGCGCGGCCCAACGTAATCGCTCCAGTCCCTGAGGATGTTCGCACGTGGGTTCAGTCGGAATGTTCCTTCCTTCCAACCATCATCGAGGACACGCCGCGCTTCGGCCGCTTCGGCGTGTTTCCCCAAGCCGATGGAACCACCCTGCTGCTCACGAGCTTCATCCCGCGCGAGAATGGCGGCGTGCGCGAGGTCTCCATCCGAGCGGTGCGTACGGGACGCGCCTGGAAGGTGCTCTCGATCTCCGTTCAGGACTCGGTCCTCGCTGGCGGTACTAACCCTTGGATCGTCCACAGTCCCACGGCCCCCGTCCTTGATGCCGCCGGCACGGCTGATGCGGAGCTGCAGGCGACGCTGGTGCAGCGTGTGCTCGATCATCCGCGCGTGGCAGCGTTTCTTCACACCGAGATCCCAGCGCACCGTCCGCTCGCGGTCTACGCCGTGAACGAGCTCTCCGCTGGACTCACGCGCGTGCGGGTTGCGGGGCTGCCTCTGCAGGTCGTCCAGACCGCGAGCGCTGCGCGGATCCAGTTCACGGCGTTTCACCATCTGCGCGCGCGGGTCAGTGTCGAAATAGCCATACCCGCAGAGGGCGTGACGGGAAGCATCGACCTGCGATCAGAAAACGGCGTGTGGGAGTACTTCACCGTAGACCTGCACGAACGCTAGAAACTTACGTTTCTCTCCCGCGGCGTCGCCTCGCAAATTCCTCGCACCGCTACCTCCCGATAGGCGGTTTCGCTGTTTGCGGATCCCCGCCCCGGGGTACCTTCGGGTGTGCTGTCAGCTACCACCGGTTTCCGGATCGGCTTGGGCGTAGTCCTAGTCGCCACGGCGTGCGGAAGGGTCCGGTACATCCAGCGCGACGCACGACGGCCTGCCGACGCATTTGGCGATGCCGCGGTCCATGGCGATGAAGCGCACGATGCGACGCTCTCTACACCGGACGCTCCAGACGCCGGTTTCATGGACGTGCCATCACATGAAGCGGGCGACGACGGAGGATCCGTGGTGAGCGAAGCATCCATCGACGGTTCGGCAGACACGGCTGCCGCGAACGACGCTCCCACAAACGATGCACCGACTGATGCGACCGACCCGGACGCGATGCGTGACGTTGCTACCGACGAACGCACCATCGACGCCGCGGTGGACGCAGCGGAGGCGGGCCCACCCCCACCCTTCGAGTTCACAATCACCGATCCTCCCCCACTGTCCACGACCGATAACCCGACCGTCGTGGTTCGCGGTCGATGCGATCCAAGTGTTTCGACGATTGTGGGGTTCGGAACAATCACGGACAGCGATTGCTCGGACCAGACGTGGCGAGCTGACTTTACATTGCCGGCAGCCCGGTACAGCGCTCGAAACACGTACCACTACACCGCGATGCGCGTTGTCGACGGCGGAACGCAATCGGTCGTGCGGACCATCGACCTGACGCATTCGTTTGCGATCCTCATCGAGACACCGACCTTCAGCGAGCGCTGGGCGACGCAGGGAAGCGCGGTGACGATCGGAGGTTCATGCGCTCGAGATCTTCGCAATCTCTCGGTCGTGCCCAACACCGCAACGTTTGTCGACTCGGACTGTGGCCCCGACGGGCGCTGGCAACTTGCGCCCTTCGCACTTAACGCGAATGCGGTCACGACGTTCGTCGTTTCGGGCGAGCGCGATTTAGCGGCGGGTGGAGTTCTGAACGCGTCCGACAGCATCTTGGTCTCAAGCGACACCGTCCCCCCGGCCCCCCCCACCGTATCGCTGCTGACTCCGGACGGATCGGACGCAAACTTCCCGGAGATAGACCTCACAACTCCTCCGGACGCGTTCAACCCAATCGGCTTTCTCACGCCTGACACCGGAGTTTGTGTCGTCGCACTTGATCCGGCTTGCGATGAGGTCGCCGCCTCGGCCCGATGCGACGAAAGGCCGTTGTTTTCAACAGGCTGGTCTGGCCATCCGTTTGTCGACGATAACTCGGACACGGCGCTCTTCGCGCAGGCGATCGACGCGGCGGGGAACAGATCGGCGTGCGTCCCGCTCGGCACGTATCGAGAACGCACCCGTGTTCCCGTTCCCTCTGAGTGTGATTTGACGCTTAGCGGGTCAGTTTCTATGGCAGAGCTGACGGCGGCGTTGACCACGCTGATCTCGGGTGCCACTGGGTTCCTGGCGACCGAGGATCACATGTTGCTTTGCCTCGCGCCGGATGCGGTGGTTGCCCTGGACGGGACGTTGTCGGTCTCAACGTTCCAGAGTCTCTACATACTCGGTCTGCGCGGTCCTGGGGGACAGCCTTGCGACGTCGATTCGAGCGTCGGGAACTGCGGTCGGTTTCAAGGGACGGGGCAACTCTTTATTCAAGGGACCAACACGACGTTCGACAATGTGGCCCTGGTCGGCGCCACCATCCTTCCCCACACGTACTCAGCAATTCGCGAGCTGAAACACATCTACGCGGTCGGTCGCGCACCGATCTCCACGTTCTCTGGTGTTGCGATCGGCCGCATCTCAGATTCGTTTTTTGAAGGCAGTTCAGCTGCCGTTTCGATCTCCGGATCGGTCGGAGAGGTTCTGCGAACGACACTTTCCGGCGGCTCCTACTTCGGAGGTTCCGTTCGGCGGATTGCGGATTCAACGTTCGCCGGGAGCAACGCGCTCTTGGCTTTGGATGGATCCCGCGGGCCGTTTGGTCCGCGCATCGAGCGAACGCAGTTCGAACTCACCGGCACGCAGACCGACATTCTATTCGACGGGTCAAACGACTTCGGAACGCAGGTGGGCTTTTTCCGCGCGGACCGAATCTCGTACACCGCGTGCACGCGAGGCGGCGCGCTGCGCCACGTTCGCGCGGAGACCGCGCCTCTGCCGGGCGAACGTCAGTCCCTTCCGTTTCGAGCGAACGTGGTGGGCATTGGGGGCGCTACCGGCGGAGCAACCTTCCCCGACCCGATCGGCCCGGTCCTTCCCTGCCCGTGAGGCTCAGGTGACTCACGCCAACGAGCCTATCGCTGATGCGAGACCCAACCGAGAACATTGACCCAGAACTGGCGGACCATGGGCATGCTCCGCCATTCCGAATCGAACGACACCCACTCGTCACCCCAGATGAAGACGCGCCCCGCTCGTCGCACTTGCGCAACGGCTGCCGCCGGACCTCCGGCATCGCTCCCACCGAACGACGCCACGACGGTGTTCACGCCGACTGTGTCGACCACACCTCCGTCCGCGACGAGCACCGGCTCGGTGGCCCAACCACCCGAGAACGTAACGGAGGAAAGGCCCGTCGTGGTGGGATGCATCGCGAAGGTCGTCACGGGTCCGCTTCGAAGCGGCGCAACCAAGCGCAGACCAAAACCTGCTAGCAGCGTGCTAACTCGAGTATGAGAGATGCTGCCGTCGTGACCGCTCATCGCAACGACTCCTCCACCCGCTGCGACCCAGTCCCTCAAGACGTTCGATTCGTCCGCCGTGTAGTCGCGCTGAAGCCAGTCGATGATCACAACGGTGGCTGAGTTCAGATCACTCGCGGTGAGCGCCGGGGCTCCGGCCGCGTCGTGAATCCGCATGACCGCCGCGCCTTGCGTGCCGAGCCAGCCGCGAAAATCCGAACTGCCGAACTGCCCGGCCCGCCCGAGGATCAGAATCCGCAGGCAGTCGATGATCCCATCGCCGCCCACGTCCACATCGTCGATCAATCCATTGCAATCGTCGTCGATGCGATTGCAGGTCTCAGTCGGAGGAGTCGAGGGAACGCACGCATCGCTACGCGGGATGGTGACGTCGGGAGTGACGACGTCTTGAATCGCAACAACATCCGCACTCACGACAGCAACGTCCAACGCCACGTCTGAAACGACCGTCTGCACATCGGCGGAGGCGTCTTGCCCGAGCGTCATGCCAGCATCAGGCGAGACCGCTTCCCCGGAACACGCAGATAGGGCCACCACGAATGGAGTCAAAGAAAGTAGCGAGGCGCAATTCATGCGGCCCAGGTAACACGGTTGGCGCGCGGTCGCACACCCACCTTAAGCGAAACCAAAGGCGCCGCTTTCTTGGGGACCGAAGGGGCTCGTGCGCTTATTCCTCCAAATGACGAGAGAGTTCGACGGGAACGCATCCTGCTTGTTGCGACTCATGACCAGTCTCACGTGGATGCGTCTCGTATGCGCTGCCCTCGCGACGGATCGAATAAACGAGCGTACGGCGTGTTCAGCCTGCGAGGTCCCGTCCGGGCCCGAGCATTCAAGCCTCGATGTGCCCACCGAATCTTCCTATCGCCATCAGCGCATCCGTCCTGCGGCCATTGATCGCCCTCGCGCTCGGCGTCGGGTCTGTCGCCCGAATTTCGTTATCCTGGAATTTGTTCGACTGGCACCCGCGGTACGACTGGGAAGCGCTCTTGATGCTTGCCCTCTGGAGCATCTCGCTCGTCATTCCCTGGTTGGGTACGCGGCATCGACTCGCCAAAACGGAGCTCATGACGGCTTGGCTGTGCGCCGGCGTGCTCCTGTCATTTGCTGTCACGGTACTGCCCGCCGACATCATCGGCACCGGCGGCTACTTTTCGCGAACGACTGCGAGCCCGCTCGTGTTTCGACTCGGTCTCGCAGTCGCTCTGGCGGCGACCGCCGCATCGCTGAGTGTTAGCTCTCTGCGCACCGCGAGGGGAGAAGGTGTGCTCTTGATGCGCGGAAGTGTGGGGAACCTCGCAGCAATCGCGGTGGCGTGTGCCGGCGTTACGACAGGCGCCTTCCTGATCGCGAAGGGTACGCGGCACGCGCAGTACGACCGGGTCACCGAATACTCAAGCTACCCGTTCGTAACGGCGGAGTTCATGGACCGCATGGCAAAGGGCCTCGAAGCCGAAGTGATTGCGCCATGCCGCAATCGCGGACCGGGGCTGTTCGCGATGTCCGAAGCGACATGCACCGAAGTAATCGCGCGGCGCCGAGCCGACGAGACACAGCTCGCGTATTGGGCGGGCACGGGCAGTGGGATTGCGGCCGCGTGCCTCGGCTGGCTTGCCGTTGTCTCGCTCTTCCTCGTTGTCAAAATGCCGCGACGCCTCACGGGCGACCCCTCGCTCAAGTAACGGGTCTGGGCGGCGATGAAAAACTTAACGAAAGCCTTGATCCATGGGTGTTATCTGTTATTTATCATTCGTA
>CAZWQH010000342.1:0-5649 GCA_964635815.1 uncultured Sandaracinaceae bacterium | reverse complement strand
GCGGCCGAGCGAACGTCCTCGTAGGAAGCCAGCTCCGCGTCGCGACGCTCCATCAATCGGAGGACCCAGAAGTGTCCTTCGCCGTCGTCGAGGACCGAAGTAATCATGCCCGGCCGGATGAGCGAGAAGGCTTGGTTGGCGACTGCACGAGGCAGCGTGGGGTCGTCTCCGGTACTTTCCGTAAACCAACCGAGCAGCGCGGACCGCTTTCCGGTGTATGCGGCGAACCGTGCCGCGATTCTCGCGAAGCGTCCTTCGGGAACCGGGCGCGCTCGTCCGAGTGCGCGTACCGCGGCTTCCGCTGCCTCGCGAGTTCCGGCCGCGAAACCCTGGATTCGAACCCGAGCCGCGCGAGTAAATCGAGCGGGGTTCGCATCGTAGAATGCGCGACCGTCTTCGTTTCTCGCTGCTTGGACCCGGGACGCGAGCTCTCGATCTAGCCACGCGTCTGCGAGGACCTGGCGGATCGCCGCACGCACCACCGCGTCGCGTTCGAGTCCAGTTCGACGAGCTTCTTCCGCGGCGAGCTCAAGTTGAACCAGCCGTTCCGCTTCCACTCGTAGCGCCGCGGGCGTGGCGTGCGCAGAGCGCTGGGCCGGAACCATCGCGTTCAGAGATGCGGCAACGTCGGAGGCCCGAATTTCGATCGCGGGGCGATTCTCTAAAGCCGGAATCGACGCGACAACCCGGTCCGCGCTTCGATCCCGAATCACAAAACGGCCCGTCGTCGGGGTCGAAGTGCCGGGCGGATCCGCACGCACGACCGCGCAGCTCGCTAGTGAGCCGGTCCCTATGGGAAGCACCACGAACAACAAAGCACGCAGCACGGATGCGATCTACCACGCCGCTCTCGACGTGTGGAGCGATCCTGTGTGAACGTCCCGCGCTGGAGGCCATCGTGTCCATGTGGCGAAGTGCAGACCTTGCCGGTCTTGTCAACGAAGTCATTGCTGCCGGAGCGGACGCCGAGAGGCTCTTTCTCGAAGGTGTGCATCACCGTGCTCAGCTGAAAGCGGACATGAGTCCCGTTACTGAGGCCGACGTGCGAGTCGAGCTGCGGCTCCGGAAGTACTGCGAAACCAAGTTCCCGGGCGCCGAGTTTCTCGGTGAGGAGCACGAGGCGCTTACGCACTCGGATGCGCGCGTTCGCTTCGTCGTCGATCCCATCGACGGAACACGCGCGTTCATGCGAGGGCTACCGACCTGGTCGATTTTGGTCGGCGTCGAGCTCGACGGCGAACCTCATGCTGCGGTGGCGTATTTCCCTGCGACCGGCGATCTGTATACCGGTGAACGTGGGCATGGTGCGTTCGGGAATGGACGCCCGCTTGCTGTGTCGTCGACAGCAAAACTTCGCGACTCGTTGATCTGTCATGGCTCACTCGCCCAGTTTCTCGAAGCCGAGCGTCTGGGAGACCTCAAGCGCCTCGCAGAGAGCACGCACACGCAACGCGGATTCTCTGACTTCGACGGTTTCAGGCAGGTGCTGCATGGACGCGCGGATGCGATGATCGATCCGGGCGTCAAAGCGTGGGACCTGTGCGCGGCTGCGGTGCTAGTGCGAGAAGCCGGAGGTCGGTTCACGGACTTCAACGGCGCGCCCACCGTGTACGGCGGCACCGGGTTGGCCACGAACGCTTTGGTGCACGAAGAGCTGCTCCAGCTGATCGCGCAGTGTTGATGCGGTCGGCCGAAACACTCTCGCGGTGCTTCGTTACATCAAGGTGTAAAGAAGATTCACCGCGCTCGTGAAGTCCGCCTCTTGGGCGCCTGCGACTGGAACAAAATCGACGAGCAGGTTCCAGGTGAGCCCCACTTGGAAGCGCTCTTCGATCTTGATTCGGAGCTCGTTGGTCCATTTGAGACGCACGTCGTCGTACCGCGTCGAGCCATCGGGACTGTCGCCCGGACTCTGTCCGAGGGGCTGCAGATACTGGAACGCCATCAAGTAGGTGATGTTGTCGCTCACGTGATTGTCGTATCCAAAGCCGGCGAGTAGCGAGTGCACGCTCTGATTCGGGCGCACGTTCGGCTGGGTGATCACGTCGTACGAAAAGTCGTAACCGAACTCTCCGTAGAGGATTTGTTTTTCCTCGTTGATGACGTTGTAGCGAAGACCTGCCTGCGCTTGAAAACGGAAGTCCAGGTTTGCGAACCTATCGTGGCGCCCAACCACAGAGCCGAAGATCGCGAGGTTGCGCATCAAGTAGTAGTCGTAACGGAACTTCGCGTTCACGTTGAGCACGTTGTCGTTCCAAGGCCCGTACGTCGTCATGCCCATCGCGCGCGTGGAGTTCAATCCCCAGTTGAACACTGCGTTGGCGTCGAACTGGTGAACGTTGCGTCGCACATTGAACGCGGTGTTCGCGTTGAGCGCGAATGCGCGCGAGTTTCCGTAGGCGAATGAGCCTCCGAGCCCTGCGTTCCATGTCAACGCATCGAGAGCATCTGCGGCGGGCAGCGTCGCGGTTTCCGTGTGGGCAGCTGCTGCCGCGGGGGGGGTCGCCTGAGCGTACGACCAGGCCGGGGTGAGCAGCACCGCGGCGAGTAGCGCGTAAGAAATCCCTGAGAGCGAGCGAGTTCGAAGGTTCATCACGGCCCCCTCATAGGACAGGTTTTCGAATTCGTAAAGGCGTCGGCTATTTGGTGACGTACGTCATGGCGGCGGCCGCGAACGTTGCGAACTGTTGCTTGGCCACAAGATCCGCGACGAGCTTCTCGTATGCTGGGGAGCTTGCTTTTCTAGCGTTCGACACGGACGAACGGTATCGGCTCCGAGTGCAGCGTGTCCAGCCCCAGCGCGATCTTCCAGGTCCCGCCTTCGCGAACGAGTGGAACCAGTGCGTGCGTGCGTCGACCTCGGACGGTTACCGTCGCTCGGTTGCCCTCGATGGTTTCGCGAAAGCCGACCGGTTCGAAGCGAAGCCGAAAGCGGCCGGGCACCAACATCTGCCAACCCTCATACCGGGCCCCGTGCGCCAAAGCCTCCGCTTGTCGTGCGCGTTGGACGAGCGCTTCCCGGCTTGCTTGATCGAGACGCGCGGCAAGCTCTCGCATTGCGGATTCGGGTGGTTCGAGTGTCACTCCCAGGTCTGGGGAGACCGTTCCCTCGGCTTGCGCGACGAGCTCGATGAATGCCTCGACAGCTTGCGTAGGCGTCTCGTCTTCTTGCGCTCGCTCACAACTCATCACAGACGACGCGAGCACTACACCGAGCGCTGCCACCAACATGGAACGCCCCGAGCTCATTCCGGAGACCACACGAGGAAATGCGCGACAGCCGCCGCGATCGGTTCTTCTCGGCGGTCTTGCCACGCGAACGCGCGAAGTGAGGCAACGCGACGACCGATGCGCTCAACTTTCGCAGCAGCAAAGGTGTCCTTTGCCTGGGCCGAGCGCAGATAGTCCACGGTGATGTTGATCGTTCGCGGAAGCGTGTCGCGCGTGTGCTGATAGAGCAGGGTGAACAAGCAGGTCGATTCGAGGAGCGCGCCAAGAGTTCCGCCGTGCAACGCAGGGATGGTTTGGTTGCCGATCAGCTTAGGATCATAGGTGAGGCGACCCGTGAGCTCGCCCCCTCTGTCTTCGACCCCGATGCCAAGCCAGACTGTGTACGGCACGGCCTTGACCATCAGACTTGGATCGTTCGACGCGCGCGCGGACTCGATGAGCTCACGAACGCTCATTTGGAGCTCTTGTCGTCGGGCTCGCCCGGAACAGTCAACGCGTCGTGTGCGGACTTGAATGCCGGACCCAGGGCCGATTGGCCGCGTCCCGAAATGATGAACGAGCCTGCTGCGAGCGCGACAGGGTCAGGCAGATTCTCGCGAAACGTTCGTGGTGATGCCAACGGGTTCTCGTCGTATGCGGTCGCTCTCACGAACGCCACGTTGCGCCCGAGCTTTACGCACTCCGCGTGCGCGTAGACATCGCGTTCGGGTTTGGAGCCGCGTAGGTAGTCGATTCGCAGGTCCAGCGTCGCAATCGGAATATTGGCTTGAAGCTTCATGAAAACTGCCGCGCCGCATGTCGCGTCGATGAGGGTTGTGACGGCGCCGCCGTGAATGATGCGCCGCACCGCGTCCCCCACGACATGTTCTGCGAAAGGCAACCGCAGCACCGCCCATCCCTCTCCGATCGATTCCATCTCGAGCCCAAGCGCTCGATTGTGTGGAACGCCATCGCGAAACGCGATCTGCATGGCTTGGAGTAGTACCGTGTGGTCGGCTTCGAACATCGAAACCGCTATGTTGCGCGCTGCGTTCACCGGGGCAAGCGTCCTTTTCGAAGCGCGTTTGACGCAGGGGATCGTGTGAAGGAATATGCGCCGCACTTGCGGAGCAACATGAATTACGTGCGACCCAACATGAGTGCACACGATCCGTCGCTCGGTCTGTTTTGCATTCTGCAGGAGGACGGCACGCCTGATCCCGTCAACGGACGTCTGGGACAGGACATACCCGTCGAGCTGAAGATGCGCATGTTCAGCGAGATGCTGCGCGTTCGCATTCTCGATGAGCGCATGCTTGCGCGTCAGCGGCAGGGAAAGATCGGATTCTTCGGGACGATTACGGGACAGGAAGCGACGCCCATCGCGACTGGTCTCGTCGTCGAAGAGCACGACTGGGTGTTTCCAGCCCTCCGCGAGAACGCGATCATGCTCGTCCGCGGGTTCCCCCTCACACAGTGGCTCGGACAGGTGTATGGCAACTCAGGGGACGTCCTCAAAGGTCGCCAGATGCCCAGCCACATGTCGGGCCGGTCGGTTCACCAGGTCGCGTGGTCGTCGTGCATCGGTCCTCAACTTCCGCAAGCGGTCGGTGCAGCGTGGGCCGCCAAGCTCAAAGGCGATCCCACAGTCGTCTTCGGATTCATGGGTGATGGCGCCACATCTCAGCCCGATTTTCATTGCGCGATGAACTTTGCAGCCGTCTACAAAGTTCCGGTCGTCCTGGTTTGCCAGAACAACCACTGGTCCATCAGTGTGCCGACCGCCAAGCAGACGGTTTCAGAGACTATTGCTGTCAAAGCGAAGGCGTATGGGATTCCGGGAATCCGTGTCGATGGCAACGATGTCCTCGCTCTGCACTCCGTGCTTGGGGACGCGGCGAAGCGGGCGCGTAGCGGCGGCGGCGCCACGTTCGTAGAGAGCGTGACGTATCGCATCGGTGCGCACAGCTCGAGCGACGACCCGAGTAAGTATCGAAGTGAGGAAGAGGTCGAGCGATGGCGAAAGCGCGATCCAATTCTGCGAATGGAGAAACATCTGCGGACCATCGGCGCCCTCGACGATGCGAGAAAACAGCAGCTTGCCCAGCGCATCAACGACGACATCACAGCGGCCATCGCGGAAGTCGAGCCTTTGCCGCTTCCGTCTCGCGACAGTCTGTTCGATGACGTCTACGGTACGTTGCCTTGGCATCTCGAGGCACAGCGCGCACATGCGCAGGCACTTCCGCCTGCGCCTTCACACGGATGAAAGTTCCGTTCACACGGACGAGCAGTCATAGGAGCTGAACAACGTATGGGACAAAGCTACGACGTAATCGTGATCGGTGGTGGACCTGGTGGATATGTCGCCGCAATTCGCGCGGGGCAGCTCGGCCAGAGCGTCCTCTGCGTCGAGAAGGAGTACATGGGCGGTGTCTG
>CAZWQH010000341.1:0-5667 GCA_964635815.1 uncultured Sandaracinaceae bacterium | reverse complement strand
CGGAACCTCCGCCGACGCTCGCCGACGGAAGTCCCGTAGACACACAAGGCAACTAGAACCAAAAGGGAAACCCATGTCTGACGCACTCGCTCCTGCAGTTTCAATTTCCGGCGTCTCCAAGACCTTCACTCGCGGTACCGAAGCCGTCCACGTACTCGAAGGCTTGAACCTCGAGATCAAACAGGGCGAGTTCGTTGCGCTCATGGGTCCATCCGGCTCTGGGAAATCGACCCTACTCAATCTCATTGCGGGACTGGATCGCCCGACCAGCGGCTCTGTACGCGTGGACGGCAAAGAGCTCTCCTCGCTCGATGAGAGCGGCCTGGCGCACTTTCGATCAAGCACCCTTGGCTTCATTTTCCAGACCTACAACTTGATGCCCGTGCTCACGGCCGAAGAGAATGTGGAGCTTCCCCTCCTCCTAACGAGCGTCAAGGGAGCAGAGCGACGCACGCGCGCGCAGACGGCACTGAAAGTCGTCGGCCTTGCGGATCGAATGACCCACATCCCTCGCCAGCTCTCCGGCGGTCAGGAACAGCGCGTTGCAATCGCTCGCGCCATCGTCAACGACCCACGGATCATTGTCGCGGACGAACCGACCGGCGACCTCGACCGCAAGTCAGCGGACGACATCCTCGCGCTGCTCGTGAAGCTCAACACCGAGTTCAAGAAGACCATCGTCATGGTCACACACGATCCTGCCGCCGCCGAGCGCGCGACAACGACGCGCCGAATGAACAAGGGCCAGCTCGAATGAATCTCCCTCTGATCGCGTTCAAGAACCTGGGCAGGAACAAACTCCGAGTCGGACTAACCATCCTCGGTGTGGCGGTCGCGCTCGTAGCGTTCATCACGCTGCGCACAACCACAGCTGCATGGCAAGTCGGAGTGGAGGCCTCGGCGGCGGATCGAATCGTCACGCGGCACAAAGTCACGTTCGTGATGCAGGTCCCGCTTCGCTATGTCGAGACTGTTCGTCAGGTGCCGGGTGTAACGGCGGCCACGTACGCAAACTGGTTCGGTGCGCGCTGGCCAAAGAAGAAAGACATGTTCTTCCAGAGCCTCGGCGTCGAGACCGACACCTTCTTCGACGTCTACGACGAGATGAAGGTTGAACCGGACGCTCTCGCACGATGGAAGGAAGATCGCAGCGGCGTAATCCTGGGTGACCTTCTGGCCAAAGAGATGGGCGTCAAAGTCGGTGACAAGATCACGCTCGAAGGAACCATCTATCCAGGGTTGTGGGATTTTACCGTCGCAGGCACGTATCAGGCCACGCGCAAGTCGGTCGATCGGCGCACGTTCATGTTCCATTGGAGATTCTTGAACGAACGTGCGCGAAGCAAAGACATGATCGGCTGGGTCGTGAGCCGCGTCGCGAATGGCAACGAGAGCCCCAAGATTGCGCGGCAGATCGACAGTCGCTTCGACATCATGGATGTTCAAACGCTCTCGCAGAGCGAGAAGCAATTCAATCTTTCGTTCCTCGGCGCCTACTCCGCGCTGTTCACCGCGATGGACATCGTGTCGTTCCTCATCCTCGGCATCTTGATGCTCATCCTTGGCAACACGGTCGCCATGAGCGTCCGCGAGCGTACCAATGAGTACGGCGTGCTTCGCGCACTAGGCTTCCGCCCGCATCACGTCGCAACGTTCGTGTACAGCGAGGCGATTCTCATGGGGCTTCTGGCCGGGGTTCTCTCGGTCGTCATTGCCTTCCCCTTGGTGGAGCTCGGGCTTGGTCGCTTCCTCGAGGAGAACGTCGGAACGTTCTTTCCGTACTTCCGCATCCCAAGGACGGTCTTGGTCGGCGCGATTGGCATTGCAGGCGCCCTCGGCGTGCTGGCTGCCGCGATCCCAGCATTCCTCGCATCACGCCTTTCGATCGTCGATGCCCTAAGAAAGGTGGACTGACATGGCTCGATTGCGATTGACGTACAACATTCGAAGTCTCTTCGTTCGCAAGACCACGACCTTCGCAACCATGACGGGTATCGGTGCGGTCGTGTTCGTTCTCGCATCCTCGATGATGTTATCGGAAGGCGTGCGCGCGTCTTTGAGTCGTTCCGGATCCAAAGACGTCGCCATCGTCCTTTCGAAGGGCGCAGACAACGAGCTCTCCTCGAACTACGAAAACGCCAATGTCGGCATCATCTCTGCTGGACCCGGCGTTGCGCTTCGATCGAACGGAAAGCCCGATGTGCTGCAGGAGGTCTTGGTCGTTGTGACCGTGGACCGCGCGGACGGCAATGGGTTCTCGAACGTCACGATGCGCGGCGTGCCTGAGGACGTGCTCGACTTTCGCCGCTCGGCGAAGATTGTGGCCGGACGCGCTCCGCGAGCGGGCACCGACGAAGTCATGATCGGGCAAGGAATTCGCGGGCGGTTCAAGGGCGTCGAACTCGGACAGTCTTTCGAGATCCGCAAGAACCGACACGCGAGTGTGGTGGGCGTGTTCACGGATGCTGGTTCCTCGCTGGAAAGCGAAGCGTGGGGCGACCTCGACAACCTTCGAAACGCATTCGGGCGCGGCACTGTCATCTCTGCGACACGAGTCCGTCTGAAGTCGGAGTCGGCGTTCAAACCGTTCAAGGCAGCCCTCGAAGGCGACGTCCGCCTGGGCGTCGAGGTTCGGCAGGAGATCGAGTACTACGAAGGTCTCTCGGAAGGCCTCGCAATCTTCCTCGGAATCCTCGGCGGGATGTTCGTCGTGTTCTTCGGCGCAGGCGCAGTTATCGGCGCTGCGATCACCATGTACGCGACAGTTGCGAACCGTCAGCGCGAGATCGGAACACTCCGCGCCATCGGATTCTCTCGTGGGGCCATCCTCATGAGCTTCGTTTTCGAATCTGTAATGCTCGCCATCGCTGGGGGAGTCGTGGGCGCACTCCTCGCGCTCAGCATGAGACTCGTGAAGCTTTCGTTCATGAACCCGCAAACGTTTTCAGAACAGGTGTTTACGTTCGAACCGACACCGCAGATCTTGATCATCTCCGTCTCGGTGGCCGTCGTCGTCGGTCTGATCGGCGGCTTCCTTCCGGCCATACGCGCGGCTCGAGTTTCGGTGCTCACAGCGCTCCGCGGCGCGGCGTAGCCTGGGTCTCTAAACCTCACGGCACACGTGCTTTGAGTAAGAGCGAGTTCTGTGCTCAGTCCGGGCGTTCCACTGGGAAACCGTCCGCTTCCCAGTGAAGAAAGCCGCCGGCGAGATACCCCACCTGTGAGCCGCGAGCGTTCAAGTCGTTCGCGGCTGTCTTCGCCTCTTCGGTCGACCGACCGTAGAGGATGCGAATGCGTCCATCGATCGGGGCAAGCTCGCGAGCACGCGCGACGAGTTGATCCGCAGGCACGTTGATTGCGCTCGGGATTCGGTATCGCCCGAACACACCCGCGTCGCGTATGTCTACGGGAACCGCCTGCCGCGCCTGAATCAACTGCGCCAGCTCGCGCGTTTGAATTTCGTTCTCCGGTCGGGGAAGAACGGGCTCGATCATCTTCACTATGCGTTGTTTGTCGACCGCGCCGACGAGTTGTCCCGCCACTCGTCCTTCCGCAACTACCACCAGCATCGGAATGCTCTGGACGCGAAACATGCGGCTTACGTTCGGGTTCTTGTCGGTGTCGACTTTTACGACGCGAAGTCGACCTTCGTACTCGCGCTCGATCTGCTCGACGATCGGCGCGATGACTTTGCACGGCTGGCACCAGTCGGCGTAGAGATCGACGAGGACGGGAAGCTCAGAGGTGAGGACTTCTTGTTCGAACGATGCGTCGGTTACCGCAAGAGGCATGAGAGTCGACTCAAGTTAGCCTCGGACCGCCTGGGGTCAAATCCCGTAAGGGACCCAGACGTTCTTCACTTGAGTTGCCTCACGGAGGAACTCACGGCCCTCCCCCGTGAGGGGCGAAACGAAGTCACGAGGAGAGCCTTGCGTCATCCAGGTTCGCTTCATGTTTCCGGCAGAAGCTCGCTCGAGCTCCGCGGTCAGTGCATGCGCCCCGAAGTGCCAAACCGCGTCGACACCGTCGTGGCCAGCGAGCACCGGCGCGAGCTCCTTCGTAGGCCCTGTAAGGATGTTCACGACTCCGCCCGGAACGTCGCTCGTGTCGAGGACCTGATAGAAGTCCGTCGCAGCAAGCGGTGCTCTCTCACTCGGGACGATGACCACGGCATTGCCCATGGAAATGGCCGCAGCAAACGCCGAGACGAAACCCAGAAGCGGACAGGTCTCACCGCAGACGATGCCGATCACGCCCAGCGGTTCGTTCATCGCGAAGACCACGTTGCGCTGAGGGGGCGCGTGGACGAGCCCGTCGTATTTGTCCGCCCAGCCGGCGTACGTGAACAACCGTTCGATCGATTGCGCGACCTCGCCGTTCGCGCTCGCTTCGGTCGCGCCCATCTCGATCAGCCGATGCGCGAACTCGCGCGAACGCGCCGACAGATTCTCCGCGACGTAGTAGAGAACTTGTGCCCGAAGCGCGGGAGTCGACTTGGCCCAACCCGGTTGCGCCTTGTGTGCTGCTTCGACCGCGTTGCGAGCATCCTTACGGTTCGCCCGAGAAATGTGCGCGATGACCTCACCGCCCGCTCCCGCGATCGGCGTGCTGTAGCCTTCGTCCGGTCGAGTCTGTTTGCCGCCGATATAGAGCTTCGCCGTGCGGTCGACTCCGCCGCCGTGACCGTTGCCACTAGTCGCTGACGAGTGGCCGTTCTTTGTACCACGCACTTTTGCGAGCTTCGCAGCCTTGCCGAGCGTCTTCGCATCGAGCTTCTGTGGTGGAGATTTCTTCGTTGCAGGAGGCGTCTTAGGTTGCAGGTACTCGAGCACGCCTTCGAGCCCTCCTTCGCGACCAAAACCGCTCTCCCGGTAACCGCCGAAGCCCGACGCCGCATCGAACTGGTTCGTGCAGTTTACCCACACGCTCCCTGCTTTGATCGCCGGTGCGATGTAGAGCGCCTGATGAATGTTCTCGCTCCACACACTCGCGGCGAGTCCAAAACGGGTGTTGTTGGCGAGCGCTACCGCCTCATCCGGTGTGCGGAACGTCATGAAGACGACCACGGGACCGAAAATTTCTTCCTGCGCGACGGTGCTCGCAGGCGAGACGTCACTGAGGATGGTCGGCGGATAGAAGCAACCGGTCGCAGGGCACGCATTTGCGGACTGCCACAGCGTCGCGCCTTCTTGCTGGCCGACGTGCACGAGGTGTTTGATCCGCTCGAGCTGAACCGGCGCGACGATGGCGCCGATGTCAACCCCCTTGTCGAGCGAGTCCCCCACGCGAAGAGTATCCAGTCGCGTTCGTAGCTTCTCGAGAAGACGCGCCGCAATGCTCTCTTCGGCGAGTATCCGCGAGCCCGCGCAGCACACCTGCCCTTGGTTGAACCAAATCGCATCGACCACGCCCTCGACGACGCTGTCGAGATCCGCATCGCCGAACACGATGAACGGAGACTTGCCTCCGAGTTCGAGCGAGAGCTTCTTTCCGGTGCCCGCCGTTTTCTCGCGAATGATCCGCCCGACATCTGTCGACCCGGTGAACGCGATCTTCTTTACCTTGGGGTGCGCGACGAGTGCAGCGCCAGTTCGTCCGTCTCCGGTGACGATATTGACCACTCCAGGCGGAAGGCCAACTTCCGTGCAGAGCTCTGCGAACCGGAGC
>CAZWQH010000340.1:3432-5674 GCA_964635815.1 uncultured Sandaracinaceae bacterium | reverse complement strand
AGGTTTGGCAGAGCTTCTGCGTGATCCTCCCCGTAAAGACAGTCGGGGTGATGGGCGACGGCCGCACATACGACTACGTCATCGCGATCCGTGCGGTCGAGTCCACCGACGGAATGACCGCGGACTGGGCCCGGTTGCCGTACGACCTTCTTGCGAAGATTTCGTCACGCATCGTCAACGAGGTACGTGGCTGCAATCGCGTCGTTTTGGATATCTCGTCGAAGCCGCCGTCGACCATCGAATGGGAATGACACGCGCGCTGGTTGCATCGTTGGCGCTCATCGCGACGTCGAGTTGCGGCGTCGCAATGATGGAAGCGGACCGTCACGGCTATCTGAAGATCGTTGGCGAGCCTGCTACGGCGCGTGTCGTCATCGACGAACGAAACTGGGGCAGCGCGGCCCGGTTGGCGCGCTTTCCTGCTCGGCTCGCGAGCGGTGTGCATCGGGTCAGCGTCGAAGCACCCGGCTTCTATCCCCACGACTTTGAGGTCACGCTCGCGGAAGGGCAGGAAGTAGCGATGCGTGTTCGGCTGCGACCGGAGCCGACTCCGCTGCAGTGAGCGTTGCGCCAGGTCCCCTTCGCGTCACTCCATCCACTGAGGTGGTGGCGGAGCCGGCAGGCACTGATCGGCCTCGGGGCAGGTCGTCTGGTCACCGATCCGAACGAGGACGCAGTCGCCTTCCGTTGCGACCACAGTCCCTCCAGAGCGGAAGGACGTCGAGGTCCGGATCTCGTAGTTGAACGCGCGTCGCACGCCGCACGGATGATCTTTTCCGATCAGCGGAACGTGATTGTGCAGGTAGAAGAACGCACCCAGGTCCCATCCGCTCGCATCTGGGACGTGGACGCCGCAGATGTCCGCGCGAGCGCCTACCCGGGCGAGGAGCTTCTGGGTGCAGGACTGACGTTTCCATGCGCTTGCGAGGCGTTCGGGTTGGTAGGGCATCCCGAGTTGTTCGATTGTGTAGGTCGGCGCGATGGCGAGCGTCAGAACGATCGCAACGGCGACAAGTCCGTGCCAGCCACGCGGTCGCAGCCATGGGTGCCGGTCTCGTGCGAGCTCGGCGAACAGGAACGGGAACGCCGGAAGAATGAACCGCAGCTCCTTATGGGGAACGAACGAGTGGGAGAGCACGTAGAAGACGAACACGAAGAACGAGAACGACGGCCCGCGCAGAACCGACGCGAACATGAGCAGCAGCAGGGCAGGCAGCGTGTGGATCAGGATCTCAGGGTAATACTTTGCTGGCAGCCGGCCCCATTGACTCGCGCGGTCTTGAATGACGTTGAACTCGACGTACGCAACCGCGGAGTGAAACCAGCCGCCCCATTTGGCGGTTGGTAGGTGCCCCCACGCGAGCTTGTCGGTGAGCCCGTAGACGAACGCGCCAATCAGCAACGCGATGCCGGTGACCACAGCCGTTCGATAGTTTCCGCGCATGACGAGGTAGGACAACAGCAGGACCGGAATGAGCCCGTTCTGCAGGCGCAGGAGCACGGCGAGCGAGATCAGCAATCCGCCGAGGAACGCGCTCCAAAGGCTTCGCTTGGAGCGCAGTGTGAAGTAGACGCCCCAAACCAGCGGAGCCGCGCTCACGCATTCGGCCATTGCGCGATGTCCGAAATACAGGACCAACCCGCAGTTGGCGTATGCGACAGCCGCCCACGCCGCACCCGTCGCGCTCGCGCCGGCGGCTCGGCCCAGCCGATAAACGCCGAGCGCTGTCACCAGCGAGATGGAAGTGAAGAACCAGCGAAAGAACTTGATGTAGCCCGCGGCGTCGTCGCCCGCGATGGCGACCCAGCCTCGGAGCGCATACTCGAGCATCACGACGAACGTCAGATTTCGGACGCCATCACGGAACTCCCACGGCGTTTCTCCGAAACCGAAGACGCGAACGTGAGCCTGCTCGACGGATTGGTAGATCTCGTCTGCCCAATAGATGCCGTGATCTTCGGTGAGAATGAATGCGCGCAGGATCGTGCTGAGCACGAGGCCCCCGAACAGCACGATCTTCGCGTTGCGCGGCACTGTCGGTGTCGTCCTGGCGGCTATATAGCAGCGTGGAACATCGTGGGTGGCGTTTCGGGACGTTTTTCAACCCTATGCTATGGTCCGCGCCATGTCTGACTTGACGCAAAGCGCGAGCGGGGACACGCCCTCGTCCGCGGCCGATGCGGTAACCGACGCAGCTTCGAATGAGGCCGCGCCGCACGAACTTGATGACTCCGCTCCACT
>CAZWQH010000340.1:0-3422 GCA_964635815.1 uncultured Sandaracinaceae bacterium | reverse complement strand
TGGGCGCTTCGGGCTTCGAAGCTGCGAACCCCCCGCGCGCGATGGGACGCTCCTCCAAAGGATCCGGCGGTCTAGGCGAGTTCTTTTCGCTGAACGGCGCCCGAGCCGGCGCCCCTCGCTTCGATTCGATCCGCGGAGCTGCAAATCGCTTGCTGGCGGTTTCTGATCAGAAAGCTGAAGCCGCGGATGCGCTGTGGACGCAGGGGATGCAGGCCGAAGGCCTTCAACTCGCAAGTCTCGCGTGGCGCGCTCTCTCGAGCGCTCTGGATGAAGGCGGTCGAGCGATTGGAGTCTCCGGGAAGCGTTCCGAGATCGCGCGCGCTCTCGATCTTTCCCCCGGTCTAGCGAGCAAGATCGACAGCATCGACACGGAGCTCGCCACGACGCAGCTCCCCGAGCTCGATGCGGAAGTAAACGACGGTCTGCGCGCCCTCTACCGTCGCGTGATCACCACGCGTGACAAGCTCTCTCGTGCACTCGTCCATCGGTATGCATCGGTCGACGAGCTTGGCCGTCAACGAACGCTCCGATGGGTTTGGACCGTTCTGGGAATTGCGCTGAGCGCGGCCGTCCTTGGGTGGGTATTGAAACCTCCCGCCGCGATCACCGTCGTCTCGTCCCACCCGGATCGGCCCGACCACGGTAGTAAAGACGCGATCATCGACGGGAAGCTCGATACGACGTGGATCCTTCCGGATCACACGCCGGGCTGGGTAGAGCTCAAGTTCCGTGGCCCCCGGGCGGTCCGACAGATCCGGATTACGAACGGCGCTCATACGCTCAACAAGGATCGTGGCGTCGAGGCGTACGAGGTCGATGTCATGGCAGGGACTCGAGTCCTGAAGACCATCAGTGCTCGCTTCACTGGAGCATCGACAGCCGAAACCCAGACGCATCCGCTGAACTTCGGCGGAGTGACATCAATCAAGATCCGAGCGAACACGTTCCGTCAGTACGGTGCTTCGCTTGCGGAGGTAGCCGTCGACTGACGTGCTCACGACTCCGCGTCATCATGTTGAGAGCGACGCAGACGTCGCACGCCGCTTCGCTCGTGAGGCACGTTTCCGCCAGGCCCGACGCTTGGCGTTTCACGTCGCTGCCGGCATAACGGCGTCTTTGCTCATCGCTGCGGTGGAGGCATCGCGGGCCCTTCGGCCGCGCGTGTCGTTCTGGGCGGCGTTTACAGTCGCTGGGGCGACTCTTTCGGCGTTTGGTGGAGCGCTCGGTTTCGCTACGTGGCTCGTTTCGCTCGTCGTTCCGGCGCGCCTGCGGGCCGTAGTTGCGCGACTCGTCGGCGGAGCGCGGCTCCTCCCGCGTGATCTGGCGCTTCTTGGGCCGGCGATGTTCTTTCTCCTAGCCGCGATCGCGATCGGAGGCATGAGCGGGCAGCTTCACATCGAAGCGAATCGACTCTTTCGACGGCAAGACTTCGCGGCGTGGTGGATCGGGATCGCGATCCTGACAACTGTGGTCGGTGGCGCGGTCCTGACGGCTCGAGTCAATGAAACGCGCGTCATGCGGAGAGTACCGCCAGCCGCGATTCTCGCTGCGGCGCTGGCCATCAGCGCGACTCTGCTCCTGGGCGCGAGCTATCTGTTTTCACCCTTGATGCGGGAGCTGCGGGTCCTCTACCGACCTCAGCTCATGCAGGCTCCGTTTCTCGCGGCGCTGGGCGTGCTGGTGGGTTGGTGGCTGACGCTCAGGTTCTTCCGTGATCGCGGGTCACTTGCTCCGCAGCTCGCGACTCTGTGCATTTTGATCGGCTCGCTGGTCTCTGTGCTTCTACTGGACCGAGCATTTTCGCGCGTCCGTCTCGCACACAACGCGCTTGAAGCGACATCGTACTTCCCCCCTCTTTCGCACAAGCTTCTCTTGCAAGCGACCGACTGGGATCGCGATGGGCACTCGAGTTGGTTCGGTGGCGGCGATTGTCGTCCGTTCGATGCTCGCGTGTTCCCGGGTGCGCCCGACCGTGCGAACGACGGCATCAACAGCGATTGTGCCGCGGGCGATGGAACACCTCTGGCGACCCACACCGACACGCCGATCAACGCCCCGTATGGCCTTGTGAAGCCGAACATCATCGTCGTGACGCTCGATGCCTTGCGGTTCGATGCGTTGATGGGGCCGCGCGGGACGACGAGCACGCCATCGCTTCGCGTGTTGGCCGGGAGCGGGCTCAACTATGTTGCCGCTTGGTCGCCCGGCGTGCGCACCGTGCGATCGATTCCGTCCATCTGGACTGGAGACGCAGTCACGAAGCTCTCGTACGGCGCCGAGTATCGATTCCCGACCATCTTGGATTCGAACCGATACGTGTCCGAGGTTGCGACGGATGCCGGCTACGCCACATCCGCTGTCATCGGGACGCTCTACCTTTCTTACTTTCAGGGCATCGCACAGGGATTTCAAACCGTCGCGTTCAGCGCGAGTGAACAGCCTCCTCCACGTGAGACTGCCGACGCGGCGATTGCGGAGATCGACCGGCTATCGGGTGATCCCGCGAAGCCTTGGTTGCTTTGGGTGCACGGATATTGGAATCACTTCCCGTATCTTTGGCATCACGCTCCACATTCCGGAATCTACACACGCACCCAGTACAACTTCGCAGCGAAGACTGGCGACACCGAGCTCGGTCGCATCATGAGTCGGGTCCAACAGCTTCGAGGCGGGCGCAAGACCGTCGTGATTGTCACTGCGGATCACGGCGAAGCGTTCGAGGAACATCGCAACCGCGTACATGGCGACACTCTGTACGAAGAAGAGATCCACGTTCCGCTCGTGATCTGGTTTCAAGGCGCCCCGATGATCGAAGTTCATACACCGGTGTCGGGGACGGACATTGGTGAAACGGTTCGATCGCTAGTGGGACAGCGCCGCGAAGGGGAACGAGACCTTTTGAGCGTCGCTGTCAGTACCGCGCGCAAGCGTCCCGCGACAAGCGTAGTAGTAGCTAGCGCGGTGCCTGACGTTCAGACGCGCGGAAGCATCTACGCAGTTCGGCGCGGGCAGTTCAAGCTGATGTGGTGGCCGGCTTCCTCACGCATCGAGCTCTATGACCTTGCGGCAGATCCGAACGAACGCACGGATGTCGTGGATGCTCACGCCGACGTGATCGAAGCGCTCATGCCGTACGTGCACGCCGAGCGCGCGCACGCCCTGGCGCATCACCTCGAGTAGGCAGATCTCGCAGTGCTCGTACGGGTGCGTGGATCACACGCGGGACCCGGTGTATAGGCGTCTCGTGGTCGTACCCGCCCTGCACGAACTGGAGCCGCTCCATCCTGTGGCCGCGCCAGACGAAAGCGCGGCCCGAGCGAATCAACGCGAGGGTGTTTCGGCCCGAGCGAATCAGCGCGAGGGTGTTTCGGCCCGAGCGAATCAACGCGCACGGCGCGTTCAACTCGTCCTGCCGGCGCGCG
>CAZWQH010000339.1:0-5678 GCA_964635815.1 uncultured Sandaracinaceae bacterium | reverse complement strand
GTCGAAGTCCTTGTCGGTGTAGTCCGTTGCCTGTGCGAGCTGCGCCATGGACCCCTTCAAACGCGAAGAGCCCCGGCCGGAGGGGTTCCTCCAAACCGGGGCTCGAACGACTCGACGACCCGTGTGCCGGCTACTCTGCCGACCCTTCAAGTATATGGAACGTCCATATAGCGGTCAAGACGTGCCTCAAGTAGACTCGACCCCGGATGATCGTCGAGCGGTACTCGTTCGTGGCCCTGACAACGACCGACCTCGAGCGGGCCCGGCGGTTCTGGGTCGACCAGCTCGAGTTCCCGGTTACCGAGGAGGAGCCCGGCCGGCACTTCATCGTGGATGCGGGCACGCTCCGTCTCTGCGTGGACCTGGCCGACGGCGACGTTCATCGGTCTGGCAGCACGGACCCCGTGGTCGGGTTCAAGGTCACCTCGCTCGCCGAGTGCCTCGCTGGCCTCGCCACCCGCGACGTCTATGCACACCGAGGACCGGTTGCGGGTCCGCAGGGCAGCTACGCCGAGTTGCGCGATCCCGATGGACGCGCGGTCATCCTCACCGAGGCCGACTGATTACGCCTACGCGCGAACCGTCTGCTCGACGCCATCGAGCAACACGTTGTTGCCAGGCACGTTGGTCGAGATGACGTTGTAGCGGAGGCGGAGGGCGACGACGTTCTCGCCGTCTTGCCGCTCCCGCGTCACCTTCACTGAGGTGACCACGACCCGCGGCTCCCAGCGCTTGAGCGCGTCGACGACATAGACCCGCGCCAGCTCCTGCAGAACGGCGTCGTTCTTCTGGTGGCGGAGCAGATGCAGGAGCGAGCCGAACTCCGTGCGCCACGGTAGCTCACCCTGCGTGAAGTCGCTCCCTGCCATGGTCCCGAGGATCTGTCCGACGGCGCTGCGGATCAGGCGCTCGCCCCCGTCCGCCGCGAAGTCGGCCTTAAGGTCACGGCGGAAGGGTCGGAGGAGTCCGAAGCCGAGGAACTCATTGCCCGTGCCGCGCGCGGGTCCCTCGAGCTCGGCGCCTGCCGCTGCAGAGGGCGTCGCTGCGCTGGGCTCCGGCAACAGCGGGAAGGAGGCGGAGACCGGCATCAGTTGGCCTCGTTCCCTGCGCGGTCGACCGCGAAGGTCTGGATGGTGGGTGCCGCTGGCCAGCCGCCGGAGCGAAGCACTGCGTACCGGAAGCCGGCGGCGATCATCGTGCGCGACGAGCTCGCGGCGTAGAAGCCCCGAAAGCCATCGCCGTCGTGCACGACCTCCGTGACACCTGTGGCCGGGAAGAACGCGACGACGAAGATGCGCCGGAAGTCCCCCGACTCGTCCGTGACGTCGAAGGACACCGGCCCGGTGCGCGCGATCGCTGTCCCCGGCGCAGGGCTGAAGTTCCCAACCGTCGGGGCGATGGCATCGACGGGTGGTGCTGGCGGGGCCTGGATGAAGGGCAGGTACCCAGGGGAGATGAGTCGCGCAGCGCCCGCGCGCAGCATGCTCCCCGGCACGTAGCTTCCGAGCGCCATGGAGAGCACCCGAAGGTTGAGGAACGAGACCAGGCTGCCGGCGGCGTACGTCATGAGCGCTGGCGACAGAGCGCGCTCCGCCCCCGCGCGAGCGAAGCCGCCGAGATCCGACCGCGCGCCGGCGTTGGAGACGGGCCGCGCCGCACCCTGCGCGAGGAGGGCCCCGACGACCTGGTAGCTGCCGCCGATGCTGATAGGGCGCGAGGCGGGCTGTCCGACGGAGCCACCCCGCGAGTAGACCGCGCCACTCTGGCCGATCGACTGCGTCGCCATGGGCTACGGCCCTGCTCGCACGAAGTCGATGCCCTGCCGCGTGATGCCGCTCTTCGGGGTGCTCGTCCCGTCCCAGGGAATCGACAGCTTCACGGTCGGGATGGTGGACGTCCCGATCACGCAACGCTTCTTGTCGCTGGAGGCGTCGTGGGTCGCGATGTTTCCGACCTCGCGGACGAACTCCACCTGGCCGAGGAACCCGTGGTGAGGCGTCTCGTTCACGGCGCACGCGATCGGAAACTCGTCGAACTCGGGGGTGGCGAAGAGGCGGTTCGGCTGGATGACCGACGTGTTGACCATGATGTTCAGGCGCTCGAGGAAGAGCTGGCGAACGCCGATCGTGTTGTCGCGATGGATGCCGCCTCCCTGCTGGCCCGAGCTGCCAAGCGTGTCGCCGTACGTCGAGTTCATGGCCCAGGGCAGGATGCCGTTGTCGGAGATCATGACGAAGGGGTGCGGCAGCACAAGCCCCTGCCGCGGCGTCAGCACGCCGACGAAGGTCGCCTGGTAGGTGTTGTCGTCGTCGTTGTCGACCGCGATGACAAACGAGTCATCGTCGGCGACCACGTGCGCTCGCGCCCTCGGGCTGCTGCCGAAGGACTGGCTCATGATCACCGCGGTGTTCTCGCGGCTCGTCGACTGCGACCCGCCAGCGTTGTTCGATCGCGGCAGCACGTGGACCTGCGTCCCGCCAGTCGGCACCTTCCAGACCGGTGCGCCCTTCGTGTTCGCGCCCATCGACGCCCCTGCGCCGTTCCAGGGATTGCCATCGCCACCGACTCCGATCGCCACTGCGATCCCGACCTTCCCGGTGGAGAACGTCGACGTCGAGCCGAGGAAGAGACCAGGATTTCCGGGAGCGGTGTTGAAGCCGACCGCGTTCGACGCGTACTGGAAGAGGACGTAGTAGTCGAAGGCGCGAGGGCCAGCGGGCACGTCCGTGTCGGTGCGCGCCAGCTTCACCACGAACCACGCGTTGTCGCCGAACGGCGTCGCCGCGTCGTAGTAACCGATGTCGCCCGCGGCGCGGCCGGAGCCCGCTTGGCGCGCGACGAGCGTGGCCTTCGGGTGGGTCGTGAAGAAGTCGTAGAGCGCTTTGAAGAGGGCCTGGGCGTTGTTGTTCCCGTTGCCCTCGTTCAGGAAGCACTCGATTTTTCCACGAATCTGTCCGGCCATGAATGCCTCACTTCAAGTATATGGATGTTCCATACTCCACACAAGCGCGTCCCCGCCCTGGCGCCCGGCATGCCGCTATGCAGGGATCGCCGAGCGAGCCGTCTTGAGCTGCTCGATGACGAGATCGAGCGGCTCGAGGGCGGCCTGGGCGTCGGTGCCGAGGTTCGCGAGGTCCGAGAGCGGCTCGAGGCCCGCGAGCCCCATGAACAGGTTGATGACGCCGATCAGCCGATTCACGGGAGCGGCGCCCTCGCCGATGCTGTTCATCTGCGCCTCGATGTTCGCGTTGGCGCAGTCGACGACGAGCTGGAGCTTCGCGTTCCCGAGCTCGGCGGCGCGAAGACCCGCCTGGGCGATGCGGACCTGCGCTGCGATGATCGCCTTGAGCTGACCTTGGATACCCTCAAGGAAGGCGATCAGCACGTCGATGAGCCCGACGATCATGAGCGGGACGGAGAGCTGCGGGATGAGCTTCAGGAGCTTGTTGGCCTTGGCCGCGAGATCGGGAATGCATGCTGCGAGCTTGGTCGGGTCGGGCGGCGGTCCGAGGCTGTCCGGAATCGCCTTCACGCACTCAAAGAGCGCCAGCACGACGTCCATGATGTTGAAGATCGGCACCAAGGGCATGAGCGCGGCGTTCGCCTGCGCCATGAGCTGCTTCGAGAGCTCGGTCGGGTCCGGGATGCTTACGGTGGGGAGCTGCACGCTCAGCTCCGCACCACCGGGGAAGGTGATGCTGAGCCCTTGGACGTTCACATCGAGCTCGACACACATTTCGTGAAGGTCAGCGGGGAGCGGCATGCGTCACCTCAGATGGGCTTCGGGCCCGGTAGAACGAGGCGCCCGTTGATCTGCACGGCGGCGCCCTCGATGTTGACCATGCCGTCAGCCTTCAGCAGGAGCGCGGTGGTCGCCTTGATGGTGATGCCCATCCCGACGCCGTCGAACTCGATCTGGTCGCCGGACACCTTGTCCTTGATGAGGAAGGCCTCCTTCCCCTCGCGATCGTCGAACGCCAAGAGGAAGCGCTTCGTCTCAAACGCGCGAACCTGCGCGGTCTCCTCCTTCGGGAGGTTGCGCGCGGGCTCCGGCACCTCGGCTTGGCCGTTCGGCTTGCCCCAGTGGCCGCACAGGTAGAAGGGATGGTCGACGTCGCCCTGGTGAAAGAGCACGCCGACTTCCGCACCCTTCTCGGGCACCGAGAAGAAGCCTCGACGATCGCTCCCGCCACCCACGGTGCCGAGCGGGAACGCCCACGGGCTCGCGGGATCGATGAGGCCCGGGATGCGGACCCGCACGCGTCCGAGGCCCTCGGGGTCCTCGCGGTCGACGACCTCTCCGATATAGAGCGCCGTGTAGCGCGGATCGTCGGTGTCGAACTCGCCCGCCATGGTCAGTTCCCCGGCCGCGACGTGCCCGTCACGGGGTCTTCGACGCCGGCCGCGCGGCCACGCGTGTCGCGGTACTCGATGCGTGTCGATCCAGTCTCGGGATCGACGACCTCGATCGGCCGAAGGGCGTTCGGGTCGTTGTTCGCAGCGGTTCCACGGTTCGGGCGCCGAGCCAAGGGCGCCCCTCCGGTCTGACTGTGGCCGTCGCTCGCGGCCTTGAGCTCCACGCTGTAGCCGGAACCATCGATTTTGTGCTTCGCCTCCTTCACGTAGTACTTGCCGGAGAGCCGCTGGCCGATGCCCTGGATCTCGACGACCGTCTTCGCGAGCAGGCTCGGATCGCCGAGCACGGTCGCCGTGAGCTCGACGGCGGTCTGCTGGGACCTCCGAAAGCGTGCATCCGCCTCGCGCCGCGCAGTCCCTGCGGTCGCCTGCGGCGACGGTCGGACGTCTTCGGAGACGTTGCGCTGCTCGAGCCGGGTCGAGCCGGTCTCGGGATCGACCAGCTCGACGACGGGCGCGAGACTGTCGCGCGTCGTGGTCGCGTTCGATCCGCGAGCATCGATGTCCTGCCGAGTGAGCGGATCACGACCGCGCACCGATACGGCAGCCGCCTTCGCCGTGACGTCGTTCTCGATGTTCATCGTCAGGATCTCGCCGACCTCGGGCGCCGTGTACCAGCGCAGCACGCGGATCGGCCGCTGCCCGAGCCGGCGCTGGTGAAAGTGCAGTCCGTCGAAATCGACGTAGAACTCGAAGCCCTCTCTGTCGGCGAGACGCTTCAGGAACTGCGCATCCGTCTGCCGGGCCTGCGTGATGATCGGCAGGACTTCGCCCGAGTCCTCGATGTCCTGGAGGGCGCTTCCGTAGCCGCTCTCCTCGGCGATCTCGCGGACCACGTCGGAGCGCTTCTTGTTCTCGAAGACGCGGCAGCGCGCGACCTTGTGCATCAACACGGACTTCGCGAGCCCCTCGATGCTGAGCGTCTGAAAGCCGGTCACCTTCTGGATGACGACCTCGCGCGCGGGCGCCATGTCCCCCGGGTAGCCCCACGAGACCTCGAGCATGTTGCCCTTCTTCCAGACCGGGTCGTCGAAGTTCCGAAGGTCCCAGTTGTCGACCGTGAGCTGGAGCTTGTCCGCCTTCTTCTCCGAGTCCTCGAAGACGAACGAGAGCACGCGTTCGGACAGGTCCACGCGCTCAGCCCCGCCGCCCTCGGGAGCGACCTTCACGTAGAAGACGGGCTCGGTGCGCGGGCGAACGGTCATGACGCCGCCTCCAGTCGCCGCTTCTCGGAAAACACTTCCTCGGTCACCGTCCGCAGC
>CAZWQH010000338.1:0-5683 GCA_964635815.1 uncultured Sandaracinaceae bacterium | reverse complement strand
TACGTCTAACATGTTACTCAAAACGAATACGGTCCGATCGATGCTTGCTGGCCTTGTCTTGGTGGGTTCTGCGATGGCTGGCGTTGGACTGAATGCTCGAGACGCAAACGCTCAGACGCGTGGGAATGGCGAAAGTGCTCAAGAAGGACGTGGGGGTCGAGGATTCTTTGGCCGGGGTCGCCACGGAACGCCTCCCACAGCAGCCGAGATGCAGCAGCATATGGAGCGTCGTCTGACGAAGATGACAGAGCATCTGAATCTGACACCCGCGCAGGTCGCGCAGCTCCGTGCGATTTTCACTGAACAGGCTACCCAGATGAGAGCTGCGTTTGCGAACACCGCACTCACGCGTGAGCAGCGTCGCGCTGCGATGCACGAGGGACGCGACGCGATTCAGGCGCGCATCCAATCTGTGCTGACTGCTGAGCAACGCGCTGCGTTCGACGCGTTCCGCGCGCGACATCACGGCGGACGCGGTCCGGGGCATGGTGGTCCGTCCGGCGAATGCGAGCACCACGGTGACGCACCGGGAGCCGACACCGGCGTCTGAAGCCAGCATGATGCAAACGAGTTAGGGTGGCGCTGGCGGCGTGGTGTCGCCAGCGCTTCCGCTCGAACACTTTGCCAATCCCTAGGCCATGCCCGATCGCATCCTGCTAGTTGAAGACGACGAGAAGCTCGGCGCACAAGTCGTCGAACGCCTAACCGCGGAAGGGCTGATCGTCCGGTGGGTGAAGGATGGGGATGCTGCGCGGTCGGCAGACCTCGAGAGCATCGCGCTGGTCGTTTTGGATCTGATGCTTCCTGGCGCATATGGCCTCGACTTGCTGAAGCTCTACCGGAGCAAGAGCGACGTCCCGATTTTGATCGTGTCCGCCAGAAACGAAACGAACGACAAGGTCCGCGGGTTCGAGATCGGAGCAGACGACTACCTGACGAAGCCTTTCTGGCCGGAAGAACTCGTCGCGCGAGTGGTTGCGCGACTGCGCAGGCCCATCCTCACGCGTGGCGATGTGTTGGTCGCGGGCCCGATTCGGGTCGATGTCGGGGGGCGGCGTGCGGAGGTGGACGGTTTGCCGGTCGAGCTCACGCCGAGCGAAATGGACATCTTGATTCTCTTGGCCAAACGTCCGGACCATGCGGTCACGCGAACGACGATGGCCGAGGTCGCGCTGGATCAAGGCGATGAACGGACGCTGGACGTTCATGTCTCGCGTCTTCGGAAGAAGCTGGGCGACTCGGGCAAGTTGATCGAAACGGTCTGGGGCATCGGGTATCGCCTGCGGAGCACGCCCCTGCAAAGCGTGCCGCGATGAAGCTGCGCACACGACTCGCACTCCTCGTCGGCGCGCTCATCGTTCCGTTCGCGGTGCTCGTCGCATTCTGGCAAACGAACATGCGAGAGCGAGCGTTCATCGCCGAAACCGCTGAGGTGACTCGAGTCCGCATGCTCGACGGTGGGCGAGAGCAGTGCGAGGCGGACCCTGCGACTTGGCACCGAGGCATACCGATCGAGATGGTCGCGACCACTGGCATCCATCCTGCTCACCTGCCGAGGCACCACCGCCACCCTCCGATGCGCGACTCGGCGGGGACGTCGTCCTTCGCGTACGACGGCACGTTTCGGTCTCTGAATCAATGGGCTCCCCGGTTCGATCCCGCGCTTCGCAGCGAAATGCAGGAAGGGTACCTAGAGGCCGCGGTCGTGCGTCCCACGTCACGAGGGCCGGAGCACCTGATCGCCGTGCGCATGCCCTGGGACGAAGGGCCGTGTCAGTACGTGGTGGTCGAGCGTCGGTCTCCATTCGGCGGACGCCCGTTCACTCTCGCACTCGTCTTGGTTCCGACGCTCATTGTTTCGCTCGCGGCAATTGCGATTGCGGTTTTGGTTTCGGTCCCAATGGTCCGCCGCATCCGTCGTTTGACCGATGCCGTTGGGGCGAGCGATGCAAACGCGAAGGACGACGCGCCCGCGTTCGATACCAAGAGCGGCGACGAGCTCGGTGATCTCGCGCGTGCGTTTGCGGCTGCACAAGCCCGCATTCGTACACAGATAGCGGAGCTCGAAGCGCGCGATGCGAGTCTTCGCCGGTACGTTGCGGATACGTCGCACGACGTTGCCCTTCCGCTCACGGTACTTCAGGGGCACCTCGTGTCGCTCCAGCGAGCGCTTGCAAGCGGCGAGGGTGCGGACAGCAACAAGCTCGCGGCAGCGATCGAGGAGTGTCACTACCTCGGCGCCCTTCTGCAGAACTTGAACGTGACGGCGAAGCTCGAGACCGGTGACCGCGGCGTCGAGATGCACGAGATCGATCTGGGTGACATCGTCGCGCGTTCTGCCGCACGGGGCGCGCCGTACGCGCAGTCACGAGGCGTCGAGCTCAATCACGCGATCCCGTCCGAGCGCGTTCTTGTTCGCGCGGATCCGACGCTCGTGGAACAAGCGATTTCGAACATCGTGCAGAACGCGATTCGATACAACCGCGCAGGCGGGCACGTGGCGGTCACGCTTCACTCGGGTGAGAACGGCGCATTCCGGGTGGAGGTGATCGACGACGGGCCGGGGCTATCCGAGGGGGATCTCGAGCGCGTGCTGGATCGTGGATTTCGGGGGAACGACGCACGAACACGGCACCCGACGGGCACAGGCTTGGGGCTCGCGATCGCGCGAGATGTAGCTGTGCGTCACGGGTGGAAGCTCGATATTTCCAATCGCGTAGAGGGCGGACTCGCGGTGGCTATCCGTCGCGACGCGTAGCGCCGTCGCCGTCGCAAATCGCCACGTGTTCGCTTACTCTCGCGCCCATGTCGCGTGCCTCCATCTCTTTCCTCGTCGCGCTCATCGCTTTCAGCTGCGGAGGAGGAAACGCCGCGCCGCCGGACGCCGCGCGAGGTGACGCTCCGAACGCCGCGGACTCGAGCACCAGCACGGATTCGCGTGCGAGCAATGACCTCGGGCCGCAGCGCGACGTGGCTCCGTTCGTCGCAGGACCCGACCTTCTCGATCGCGACGGTGACGGAGTCGTAGATTCGCTCGACGCGTTTCCAGAGGATTCACGCGAAAGTCGAGACGAGGACCGCGACGGGATCGGCAATGTTGCAGACACCGACGAAGACGGAGATGGCGTCCCCGACCTGACGGACGAGCTTCCTCTCGGTGCCGGTTCTACGGTTCGCGAGATCGCTTCGACCGATCCCGCAGATACGCGGTCGACCGTCGTGCCCGTACGTTTCACGGGTCGGATCGAATCAGCCGACGATGAGGATCGCTTTGTCTTTCCGGGGACCGTTGGCACCGCTTACACCGCTGTCGTGGTCTCCGCTCAGAACGAAGCTCGCCCCATGGTTCATTTCGTTTCGACCGATGGACCCATGCTGGGCTCGCAGCCTGTTTCTTCGGTTCCTGCTTTCGCAGACGCGGCGGCATCCGTGGGGACGACCGGCGATCAGACGCTGCGTGTGCGTGCGAAGAGCGGAGCTCCGTTCGACTACGTGCTCCACGTGTTCGTCGACCGCGACTTGGATCTTGCCCCAGACGAACGAGAGATTGCATTCGGCGGAAGCGACACGTCTCCCGATTCTGACCGCGACGGAGTTTTCGATGGAGACGAGGTTTGGAGTACGCGCTTCGCTGCCGGTTCCCTCGACGTGGACATGGACGGTCGTGCCGCGATTGTGGACGATGATTCAGATGCCGATGGGTTGGCGGATCGCATCGAAGGCAGCGCGGACTTGGATGGCGATGGTGTTCGCAACCTTCTCGATTTGGACGCGGACGGTGATGGAGACAACGACGCGACCGAGCTCGACATGGGACAGCCTTCGGATCGCGATGGCGACGAAACTCCAGACGCGCTGGACCTAGATGAAGATGCCGACCTATTGCCGGACAGCGAGGACGCGGATCCGGACGTCGCGCTTCCGTTCTTCGAGCCCACGGCCGCGGGTGCGCTCATGATTCAGAAGGTTGCGACGAAGCTTCCTGCCGGCGAGATCGTCTACGACGTCTCGCATGGAATGGGCACGCTCCTACTTCAGGTTGCAGGGCTCACGGGAGTTGCGAGCGACTACCGCGTTCTCTTCGCGACACCCGCGGGGCCGATCGCACGACGGCCGACAAGCATCGATGTCGTATTGGGCACTGTCGAGCTTCCCGTGGTCACGACCGCAACGGCGGTCGCGCTTGAACGCGGCAGCCGCCGAACCGTTGCGCTCGCCGTGCGTGGACTTTCTCGCCTTGCGCCGATTCTCACAGGCTTCGAGGACGATTCCGTGATCGCGGGTCGTCCGCTCATTGCCAAGGGGTACAACCTTGGAAGCAGCTACGCGGCGTACATCGACAACATGACTCAAGCGTCGGAGCTCGTTTCCGATACGCGCCGGTCGGTCGCATTCCCCATGCGCGACGGTGTAATGACCGTCGGCGCTCTCGTTCCGGGGGAGGGCTTCGTGCAGAGCAACGGGGTTCGCTACCGCGTCGAGTCGTTCGGCACGTACAACATCATGTTGCCAGCCGGTGCGACCATCACCGCCAGTCAGCTGACGGTCGTGGGTTTGCCGGACATCGATCCCGCCGGCGACGGCACGACACCGATTGCGTACTCGCGACCGACGACGGTCACTGCGCAGCTGCCAGGGGCAACGCCAACGGCTCGTCCTTCGACGGTGCTTTCGCGAATCGCGACCGGGACCGCGGGTTCCTACCGTCTGGATGCGACCTCGACTGCGGTGGCGATGGTCGTTTTGGCAGGAGCTCCCACAGAGACGATGGCCATACGCGAGCTGCCGACGCTGCTTCGCAATACGGAAGCACTTCCTGAAGTGCGGGCGCTCGCTACGGCGATTGGCGCTGCCCTCGTGGCGAATCCACGTGCGCTCGACACCCTCACGGGTGAGGTGAAGACCGCGTTCGTTGCCGCGCACTCGGCCTTTCAGCGCAACGTTCTTGGGACGATCACGACGGTGTCTCCGGTGGTTTCAGAAGGTGTCATCACACCACCAGAGCTCGATGACATTTCGGTCCACGAGATCCCCAGGGGCAACCTGAAGATCGAGAACGACACGATGCTGTATCTCAGTGTTCGAGTCGTGGATGCGAAAACGGAGCAGGTCTTGGTGCCGCACGTCACAGGGTACTTGGACCCTGCGATGATCGGCACCCAAAACGGGATCGTCACCTTGCTCCTCGCAGGGGAATCCGATCTTGATCAACCGCGCTACCGAGACGCGCGAATCGAGGTCATCACCCCCGGCATGATCGACAACGGCGGTCCTGCGTTCGACGAGGCCGAGGGCAATGCGTACTTCTACGTGAGCCTGCGGAGCTTCATCGACAAGGCAGTAGTTCAGGCGTTGGGCTACGCGCTTGGAAAAGCTGTGAGCGGAGAAGACTTCGCGAATCTCATCTTCCAGCAGTTGCCCGACCTCGTAGCGAACGCGCGTGCTCTTTACCTGGCGCGCGACCCGAAATCTGCGTGGTCCCTCATCGTCTCCGCACTCAAGAATGACCTCGACGAGATTGGTCCGTTCACTCTTCGGCTTGCTCGCCTGCTGGGCGGACCGAACATCGCCCTCAGTGTGGCGGAGAGTATTGCGCGCACGGTGGGCGCGAAGATGGTGCCGGTGCTCGGCCAGCTGGAGGCGCTTCTGGACGCGGTCACGGGCGCGGCGACTGCAATCAACA
>CAZWQH010000337.1:0-5687 GCA_964635815.1 uncultured Sandaracinaceae bacterium | reverse complement strand
CGCTCTACGACCTGCGCAACCTGTTCCAGGTCAACGTCGAGGAAGGCCGCCACCTCTGGGCGATGGTTCATCTCCTTCATCAGTACTTTGGACGTGACGGTCGCGAAGAGGCCGAGGCACTGCTCGAGCGTCGAAGCGGCAACGTCGACAAACCGCGCATCCTCGCAACCTTCAACGAGAAGACCGAGGAGTGGCTCTCGTTCTTCATGTTCACGATGTTCACCGACCGCGACGGCAAGTATCAGCTCGCGTCTCTAGCGGAGTCTGGCTTCGATCCGCTCGCACGTGCGACGCAGTTCATGCTCACCGAAGAGAGTTTCCATCTCTTCACAGGTGAGACCGGAATCGACCGCATCGTGAAGCGTTCAGCGCAGCTCACCAAGCAAGACCCGAACGGCGATGCGCGCAAGCTCGGCGGTATCGACCTGCCGACGGTTCAGAAGTGGATCAACTTTTGGTTCTCTAGCGCCGTCGAGCTCTTTGGCGGGGAGATCAGCTCCAATGCTGCCGACTATTTCGCTTCGGGCCTGAAGGGTCGTTACCGCGAGGCGAAGTATCAAGACCATCGCGCGCTCGAGGGCGTGTACCAGATGGATGTCCTCGACGCGGGCAAGGTTGCGAAGAAGGAGATTCCACTGCGCAATGCGATGAACGAACTGCTTCGCGACGAGTACGTCACGGACTGCGAACGCGCGGTGCGTGGCTGGAACAAGACCATTGCGGAGGAAGGGCTCGACACGCAGCTTTTTCTTCCGAACCGCCGCTTCAATCGCAAGATGGGCATGTACTCGGAGCAGACCTTCTCGATCACCGGCGAGCCCATTTCGCGTGAGGCGTTCGAAGCCAAACGTCCCGAGTGGCTCCCGACCCCAGAAGACATGGCGTACGTCCGCTCGCTGATGGTTCCTGTCTACGAGGCTGGAAAGTGCGCGAACTGGATCGCAGCGCCTGACAAGGGCGTGAAGGGCACTCCCGTCGACTACGAGTACGTGAAGTTTCGTCCCACCGAGCCCGCGTGATGCGCGTGGCGGTGGTCAGCACCGTCAGCATGTCCGTCGAGCTGCTTCTGCTTCCCCAGATGCGCGCCCTTGCGCGCGCTGGATATGAAGTGCACGCGGTCGCGGCCGACGGCTACGGACTCGAGAAAGCGCGCAGTGAGGGGTTCGCGACGCATGTGATTCCGTTCGAGCGCGAGCTACACCCAGCGAAAGACCTCGTCGCGGCGAGGGCCTTGCTCGAGCTCTTTCGCCGTGAGCGATTCGATGTGGTGCACTCCCATACGCCAAAGGCCGGGCTGCTCGCGCCGCTCACGGCTCGCATGGCACGCATCCCGGCGGTGGTGCACACCGTCCACGGGCTCTTGTTTCACGACGAGAGCCCGCCGCATTTCGCCGTCGCTGGCTATGCCCTGGAGAAATGGACGGCGACCCTCGCGCACTTGCTGCTCTCGCAAAGCCAGGAGGACGTGGACCGCGCGATTCGTTTTCGGCTCGCGAAACCGGAGGCAATCGAATACGTGGGCAACGGGATCAACCTGACTCGTTTCCATCCTGCGGATGAAGCGGAGCGCACGCGTCTGCGCGCAGGACTTGGCTACGCAAGCGACGATGTCGTCATTGGCATCGCGGCACGGCTCACTCGAGAGAAAGGGTTCCTCGATTTCGTTCCCGCCGTACAAAAGATCATGAAGGAGAACCCGCGCGTAAAGGTCCTAGCCATCGCGCCGAAGGACGTTGACCAATGGGATGCGCTCGATCCGGACAAAGTGTTCGCGCCGCTTCCAGGCGAACGCACGACCGTGCTTGGCTTTCGCAAGGACGTTCACGAGCTCTTCCGCGCAATGGACATGTTCGTTCTTCCCACATATCGCGAAGGCATTCCTCGCACTCCGATGGAAGCGTCTGCGAGCTCCCTACCCGTGATTACGAATCACATCCGCGGATGTCGTGAGGTCGTTCTCCACGGGCGCACTGGACTGCTCGTTAAGCCGCACGACGTCGAGGGGCTCACTGCAGCTATTCGACGCCTCGCGCTCGACCCGGAAACGCGACGTTCGATGGGCGAGCAAGGTCGGGAGCACGTAATCAGTACATTCGACGAAGAGCTCGCGAGCGAACGACTTCTCCGCATCTATGAAACGAAGGTCGCCTCCCTGGTATCGAATCGCAACTAGCGCGACCGCAAATCACACCACGCGGAGAACGCTGCGGTGTCGTCTGACCCGTCGAGCCAGACCACGACCCGATTGGCTTCGCGCGTCAGATACTCGTCGAACAAGGCTTCTTTCCCGCGCTCGCAGAGCATGACGTAGAAGCGGCCTTGCGAGTTTCGCACGATCGCCGTTCGCAACCCGTGCGAACTGAGTCGTGAGTTCGTCGAAGCGGTCGCGTAGAAGCCCCACTCCTTGCGCGCGACGTCGTGCTGCCCGCCGCCCTCCGTCGTGAACGTGAGCTGCTCGTTCGGCTCGAGCGCGATGTTGCCGCAATCGCTGATCTTCACGCTGCCGTCGCCGACGGGATACACGCGCGGGGGATTCTTTTGATCGAAGCGCATGTTTCAGCGCCAATTCCAGTCCGAGATCAGGAACTCGGGAATGACCCACTTGCCGTCGTCCCGCTGCTTCCAGATCGATTTGTTCCGGAACGGCTCGATGACCTCGAAGAAATGCTGCTCTGTGATCCCCAGCCACGCACAGAACTTTCGGATGTCTTCGATGGGCGTTTCATCCCCGCGTTCCCGTAGCTTTGCGATGGCCTCCTCACGCGAGACGCGCCCATTGCGTATCTCGAGCGAGAGGTTGTCGTACGTGCGCGTGAAACCGAACTTGTACCACTTGAGCCAGTGGTGAATGGAGATGAAGTCATCGTCGATGTCGGCGTACTCGTAGAGGCCGGTCCGTGCGGCACCGAGATGTTTGAATCCATGCGCAGAAGCCTCGCGGAACGTCGTCTCCGGATCCCAGCGCAGGTAGTAGCCGAGAAAGATGGCGCGCACTCCGTTGCTGGATAGCTCGTCATCGGTGGGCCAACGGTACGGCGCCATATCGGACGCGCTCAGGTCCTCGCCGATCCAATCCTCGGCGGTGGTCCCATGCGTGACGCCGTGAGTGAGCAACCACTTCCGATTCAGCGAGAAGCCCTGTCGCACGTCGTCGGCGCCGCCGTACTCAAAGGCAGAGTTCTCGCCCCAGATGACCAGCGGGATCTTGAACTTCACCGCCACCTGAGTGGGGATCGCGAAAATGGCCATGTGCATCGGCAGCGCGTTCGTGCCGTACTTCTTGAGCGCTTTGTACGTGAAGCGTTTCTCGACCGTGGGGTTGACGGAGAAGTCGATGTGGTCGACGCCAAGCCGGATGAGATTCTCTAGATTCGCTTGGCCAATGCTCGTGCGTCCCGGTGGGCGCCATGTGACAGCAAGAGGCTTCAACCCGGCTTCGAGGCACTTCGCAACTTGCCACGTGCTGTCCTTGCCGCCGGAGACAGGAATGACGCAGTCCCATCCGCTCGACCGCGACTTCGCGTTCTGCACGAGCTCGCGGAACGCTGCTGCGCGGTGCTCCCAGTCGATCGCGTCCTTGTCCGCAGCTCGGGCACAGTTGCAGTTTCCGTTCGCGTCGAACTTCAAGCTGGGACGAGAATCGGGCAGTACACAAACACGGCAGTATTTCACGAGTATTCCTCCAGAAAGAGCTTCGAGCTCACGAAGTAGAACAAGAACTTGCTCTCACTATTCGGAAGGAAGTCCTTCTCGAACAAGTCGACGACCTGATCGCGGTCGAGCAAATCGAAAATCGGGCTGTCTCGCAACAGCTCGTCACGGACATGCGGTAGGCGCGGATCGATGAAGTCGCGGAGCGGCGCGTTGAAGCCGACCTTCCGTCGGCTATCGAGCACGGCATCGGGTGCATACCCGCGGGCCGCGTCACGCAAGAGAGCTTTCGTGAATCCGTCGCGCATCATCCAGCGCGTGGGCACCGTGTAGACGAACTCGGCGAGCTCACGATCCAAATACGGCGAACGATTCTCGATCGAGTAGTACATGGCGTTGAGGTCGTCTTCGCGAAGAATCACGGGCACCGCTTCCGCAAAGAGCTCGTTCATCATGCGATTTCGCAGCAGGCTCAAGCGCGTGTACTCGGTCTCCGAGAACGGCTCGTCGAACGGAAGCTTAGACATCTTTCGGAAGACGTCAGCATTCAGATAGATGTGATCGCGGAACTCCCACCCTCGGTTGGCGAAGAGGTTTGGGTCGGAGAGAAACGGATTACGCACGATCGGCTTGATGTGCTCTGTCCACCCGCTCTCGTGCGATGCGCGGAAGGACGCTTCGCCGCGCACGTCATGCAGGTATTGAAGGTTGTGATCGTAGTAGCCGGAGAAGAGCTCATCGGCTGCGGTGCCACTCACGGAGACTTTGTAGCCGGCGTCCGCGATGCGACGCATGAGCTCCCAGTGCAAGAAGTAGCTGATCGTCGCGACCGGCGCGCCGTGGTAGCGCACGAGGTCACGCAGCTCGGGAATCCCTCCGAGGGACTTCGTCATCACCTCCGTGTGACGAACTCCGAGCTCGTCGCGCGAGAGATGCACGAGCGAGTTCTCGTTGTACCGAGGGTCTTCGTTACTGATCGTGAATCCGTGAACGTCGGCCCCGAACTTCTTCTTCGCAATACCGATCAGCGCGTTGGAGTCGACACCCCCGCTCATGCAGAAGGCGATGGGCACATCCGCACGCAACCGAATCTCGAGAGCACGCTCAAGACGTTCGCGCGTTCCTTCGCGCGCCTGATCGAGCGTCATGCTTTCGTCCGGCGCGTAGTGCAGCGCCCAGTATCGCGACGTAGTGATGTTACCGACCGCGTCGATCGTCAGCGAGTGACTCGCCTTTAGTTCGTCGACACCTTCGAAGAACGTCTCGCCGCTTTTGTAGAGCGACTTGTAGCCGTTGATGAGGTAGCGAAGAAGCTGACGCTTGTTGGGCACGAAGCGCTTACCAGCCAGCGCCGACAAGGCGGCGATCTCGGACGCGAAGTAGATGCCTTCCGGCGCGCGATGGACGTAGAGCGGCTTCTCGCCGAAACGATCACGCGCGAGGTGAACCTCGCCGGTGCGCGCGTCGTAGGCCGCGAACGCGAACATGCCTTCGATCCGGTCGAGGGTCGAAAGGCCATCGAGGTTAAGCAGCTCGGTCAGGATCTCGGTGTCCGACTTTGTGCGCAGCCCCGCGCCTCGCCGTGCGAGCGATTCTACCGCTCGACCTTTGAGCTCCAGGTAGTTGTAGATCTCGCCGTTGAACACGACGGAAACATCGCCAGATGTGAACGGCTGATTGGAGCGTGGATCGAGATCGATGATGCGCAGCCGCGTGTGCAGGAACGCGATGTGGCGACCATTGGCAGTCGTGTAGCGCGCGAAGCCCGCGTCGTCGGGCCCGCGTCGGCGCAACGTTGCAAGCGACGCCTGAATCGCGTCATCGAGAACGGCTCGAGTACCTATGAAACCGGCTATTCCGCACACGGCGCTACCTAGACCTGTGCCGACGAACGAGAAGCGTTCTTGTCGAGCGCATCAGTCCGCACGACGACGCCACGCGCTCGAGACGACTCGACCGCTTCTGGAGTGTTGAATGAGCCGCGCTTCCAGAACTCGCGATTGAACGAGCTCGCGGAGCGCTCCGCGAGGTCTCGA
>CAZWQH010000336.1:0-5697 GCA_964635815.1 uncultured Sandaracinaceae bacterium | reverse complement strand
GATCGGGAGTGTGCTCGATCTGGTTCGCGCATCCGGCGGATCTGCCTTCGTCCTCTGCACCTCGATGCGCAATGTTCGCGCGGTCGGGCAAGCACTGATCGATGCGAGGATCCCCTCGCCAGTGCTCGTCCAAGGAACCGGGCCAAAGCACGCGCTACTGGATGCGTTTCGCGAGAGCGGTGAAGCTGTCCTGGTTGGAACCGCAAGCTTCTGGGAGGGGGTCGATGTGCCGGGCGATGCGCTTCGGCTCGTGATCATCGACAAGCTCCCTTTCGACGTGCCGACGGATCCACTCGTGCGCGCTCGCTGCGAGCGAATCGGAGAAGCAGGGAAGGACCCGTTTCAGGAGTACATCTTGCCGTCGGCCGTCATCACTCTACGCCAAGGTTTCGGACGTCTAGTGCGATCTCGCAGCGATCGCGGCCTCGTCGCAGTTCTCGACCCTCGCATTTCCAGCAAGCAGTACGGAAAGGTCTTTCTCTCGAGCTTGCCGGTCGCACGCCGCCTTCACACCCTTGCGGATGCGATGACGTTCGTTCGCGCCTCGCGTTCGGGACCTGCGAGCAGTCCCGCCGCGTCGCCTGCTTCAGGACCTGCAAGTAGTCCTGCCGTCACGTTGCCTGCGTCTGGCGTACTCTTCCCCGGCGATGGTTCTGCAGCTGCCTTCACGAGCTTGTCGGCTTCGACACGTTAGCGGCACGTTTGCGTGCTGCGTGCTCGTGCTCGCGTGCGGCCCGAAGTCCGCGGATCGAACGCCGACGCCCGCGTCGCGGGAGAAACTTCCGGAGAAGCGCGAGCCGCAGGTGCAACCGCAGCTCGACGATGGAAAGCCAGACGAGTCCGACTTCGCGCTCCCGGGACAACCGGCGAAAGCCGGTCCGAACGTCCACGATCCGGGGCGAACTTCGAGCGCGTCATCCGTGGCACTGCACACGTGCGTGATCTCGCGACCGGCGATGAAGATCGCAGAAGAGAGCAAGGCGATTCGCGTGCTCGCGTACGACGGCGAGGTGTTCGCGCTGGTCTCGACCCCGGTCGGCACCAACACGCGCATCGAGCTGTATGGACAGGGGCACGGAGCTCCGTCTTTCTCAGCGCGGGCGGAAACCGTGATTTCCGGGTGTCGCGTGCCCGGCGGGCTCGCGCTTGGAACCCACGACTCGAAGCTCGTGATCGTGGTGGCAGCGTGCGGCGTGCTTTACAGCTCCATTCTGCCCGTACCGAACGGGCACGGATCACAGCCGCCGCTTACTCTTTCACGTATTGCCACCAACGTGGACTCGCGGTTTGCCCCAGTCGTGCTCGGGGACAGCGCCATGGGTCCAGGCTTGCAGCTCGCATTCGTGGGTGTGCGCGCGGACGGTACGCGCGGGCGCATCATGAGCACCGACGCGAACGCTCGGCCGCGGAGCATTCGGGAGATCAACCTCCCGGGGATGGGAGCGTCGTCTCCCACAGCTGCTCGCTCGTCGGATGGCACCCGCGTCTACTTCATCGACGCGCGAAGCGGCGTTTCACCGGTGCTCCGCAGCGACGTTGACAATGTTGCGGTCGAACGATCGTTGACGAACGTGCGCGAGCCAGCCGAGATTGTCGCCATCCCCGTGGGCGACGACACGTTCTTGGCTTACACCGCTGTGGGCACCGCAGCTTCATCCGCGATTGGTTTGGTAAAGCTCGGCGAATGGGACGCACCGGTCGCGATCGTTCCGGGTCACGGCTACGGACCCGTTCGCGTTGCGGCTACGTCGCTCGATCGAGACACGGGGATCATCGTCGCGCTACGTCCTTCGGACACGCCTGCGAGCTCACCTCGTGAAGTGATCGTTCGCGTCCTTGATCGCGACGGGCTGGGGGCCGATCGTGTCGTTGCGCTCGGAGGAACCAGCATCGACGCAACAGCAGTCACAGCGAACGGGACGACACAGATCGCCGTGGCGTTCACCACGGAGGACGATTCACAGATCGCCTGGCTCGACTGTCGAGGTGCGACGTGAGCGGGGTAACTGCGACTTCGAGCGGCCGATCGTTGCGCGTCTTGCAGGCTCCGCAGACCAAGGGACATCGCTCTGTCTCTCGCGTGACTTCGGATTGGTACGTCGCGTGTGAAACGCGGGAGCTTGGCTCCGCCCCGCTGGCTCGCACCATTCTCGGCGTTCCGCTCGTGCTCTTTCGCTCCTCGAAGTCCGCGGCTGCGACCGCGCTGCTCGATCGATGTCCGCATCGCAATGTGCCGCTCAGTCTCGGGCGCGTGGCAGAGGGAACCCTCGAATGCGCGTACCACGGGTGGCGTTTCGATGGAGCGGGAGGCTGCGTACACGTTCCTTCCCTTGGCAACGAACGAGAAGCCAAAGCGCGAAACGCGACCGCATTCCCCGTGCTCGAACGCGACGGAGTCGTTTGGGTCTGGATGAATCCGGACGTGAAACCCGATCGCGAGCCGTACGCGCTTCCGCTGGTAAGCGCGGCCGGGTACTCGACGTTGCGCACCAAGCTCGATGTGCGCGGGACCCTACACGCCACGCTAGAGAACGCCCTAGATGTTCCGCACACGGCGTTTCTGCACAAGGGTCTCTTTCGCGCGGAAAGTCGCGGCATCGAGATTCAAGCAAACGTCAAACGCAGCGCGCGCTCCGTGGAGGCCGAGTACGTAGGAGAGCCCCGTCCAACGGGATTCGTTGCGCGGATGTTATCGCCCTCTGGAGGGATCGTGACGCACTACGATCGCTTTCACCTCCCGAGCATCGCGCAGGTTGAGTACCGCCTCGGCGAGGAGAACCATTTCACGGTAACGACCATCATGACTCCCATCGAGGACTTCCTGACGCGGCAGTTTGTGATCGTGTCGTTCAAGTTGCGTCTGGTTCCCGGGTGGCTCGCCAAGCTCGCGATCAAGCCGTTTGCCATGCGCATCTTTCAGCAAGACGCCGCCGTGCTCAGCGCTCAGTCCGATGCGATCGAGCGATTCGGCGGTGAGCAGTTCGTTTCCACCGAGATCGACGTGCTTGGAAAGCACATCTGGCGCTTGATGAAGCACGCTGAGAGAGGCCCCGAAGCCGGACCGCTCGAAACCGCGGAAGAAAGCGTTACGTTGGTCGTCTGATGAAAACTTTCGGATTCGACGCCGTGCTTTGGCTCTCGTTCGGAGGGCCGGAGAAGCCCGATGACGTCATGCCGTTCCTCGAGAACGTGACGCGAGGCCGCAATGTCCCGCGCGAACGTCTGCTCGACGTAGCTGAGCACTATGCGCATTTCGGGGGACGCAGCCCGATCAACGAACAGAATCGCGCGATCATCACCGAGCTCGAGAAATCTCTCGCCGCGCGCGACATCAACGTTCCGATCTACTTTGGCAACCGAAACTGGCACCCCTTCGTCGAAGACACTCTTGGGGCGATGACGAAGGACGGGCACAAGCGCGTGCTCGCGATTGCCACCAGCGCCTTCAGTTCGTACTCCGGCTGCCGGCAGTATATCGACGATCTCGAGCGCGCTAGGGCTGCGGTTGGAGCGCAAGCGCCCTTGGTCATGAAGGTTCCACCCTTCGGTCGAGATGCGCGGTTCGTCGCGGCTTGGGTTGAGCGGGCCAGAGAAAAGCTTCTTCCCGATCAGCACCTCGTGTTCACCGCGCACAGTATTCCCGAATCGATGGCGGCCGGGTGTTCGTACGCAGTGGAGCTCGCAGCAACAGCTGCAGAGATCGCCGCAGCGCTCGGAGTTGAGTCATCACGTTGGTCGCTCGCGTACCAAAGCCGAAGCGGACCACCCACAGTTCCCTGGCTGGGCCCAGACGTGAACGACCATGCGCGCGATCTTGCTTCCAAAGGAGCGACTTCGCTGTTGTTCGTACCGCTCGGATTCATCTCGGACCATGTCGAGGTCCTGTTCGATCTCGATTTCGAAACGCGTGCGGTGTGCGAATCCCTTTCGTGCGCATACGCACGTGTTGAGTGTGTGGGTACGTCTCCCGCGTTCGTGGATCTGATGGCCGAGCTATGTCGTTCAGCCATGGCCCCGGATACCGATCCCGGCCGTGGGTTGTGCGCCGCAAGTTGTTGCCCTCGATCGCAACGGTAGAATCCGCCGGACGGGCGTCGTGGCGGATCCACTTGCCCACTGGCTAGTGCCGATGCGAAGGAGTCGAACGCGCTTCGCATGCTGGACTGGAGAATTTCGCGGCACGGCGTCTGACTTGCGATCATGCGGTGACGGTACCCAACGGTGATGTGACAAGAGTGAAACGTTGCGACGGTCCGACGTTTGCACATGAGGTCGCATGCGAAACCGTAGGCGTCCCGCCCTGCTCGTGATCCTGCTCACCCTGCTGGGGATCATTCCCGTCGCCCACGCGAATGGCGGAGCAAGTCACGAACGCTACACGCGCCCGTTCGTACGTCGCTCGGGGATCGTGGACGGCCAGCGCACTGCGGGAAGACGAGTCGTTCGGATGCCTCGGCGTATTCAGCGCATGGTTGAGCGTTCGCAGGCGGCGGCTCCATCGCTGATGGACAACTACAACGCAGCCATCGTCGCTGGGGCAACCTCCGCCCTTCAGAACGCAGCACCCACGATCACCGCGAATGTTTACTCATCGTTTCTCGCCGGAGCTCCCGAAACACAGAGCAACTGGGTTCGACGTTTCGAAGGCACGCCGGGTGAGGTGAGGTCGCTGGTTGAACGAGCATGGGAAGTCGCGCGCACCTCGCTTGCCGACGGTAAGGGCGGCGTTCTGGTGGAACCAAATGCGGACGGCTCGGCTTTCGTCACCGTCGATCTCGCAGAACGGGTTGGAACCGTCACCCCAAGAGAGGGTCAAGCCAACCACGAGTCCGTCGCGAGCCACGTCACCCTCTTGCTTAAAGGGTGGCGCCTCTTTCGTGCCTATCCTGCTCACCGCCCGCGCGGCTTTCCTACGCGCCGCGCTGCGCTTGGAGCCGCGACCTTTGAGACGACCAACACTCGGACTGCTTTTGAGCGCGAGATCGTTGCACCGCTTGGACACCGCGCCATCGAGCGATACGTGGGCAACGTTTCGCAGCCGTATCGTCGAAACAACTTCGAGCCTCGCGGACACGCGGTCTTCCTAGGGGGATTAGACGCTGCAAATGAAGTGGTGCAAGAAGCTTGGACGCTCGCTCGGAGCGCGTACGCAGCCGGGGGTGCGCCGGGCGTCGTCATCGATGAAGCGAGTGCGGACGGCGCCACGTTCGTGACCGTCGATATGGGGCGTACTATCGGATACATCGGTGGACGCGTCGGAGAACTCAACGCAACACCCGCTGGCGACGATGTGGAGTATCCGCCCGCTGACCGTGTCCAGATGGTCATGGAGAACGGCGAGATCAAGATGGCGTACCCGATGTCGCGAGGTCCCTTGCCTCAGCGGTTCGCGGGCGGCCCGACGGTAAACGGTGTGCCGTTGCCCGAGCTTGCAGCTCCTGTTGCGGTTGCACATCCGCGCAGAACTCTCACTGCAGAACAGGTGGGAGATCGACTCGCGGCGGCCGCGCTCAGCGGACCCGCAACATCCCCAGCCGTCGCGGAAACGCGTCGCCGAATCGCGCTCCGCGGATCTCGCAATCACCCGTCCTTGGTGGCCAGGACTCGGCGCGGGCCGATGCGTCACGTGATGCTCGGTCTCCCAAGTGAGGGGAATCCCTCGCAGGATCGTCTCGTGATGCGTAATGCGTTCGTCGC
>CAZWQH010000335.1:0-5698 GCA_964635815.1 uncultured Sandaracinaceae bacterium | reverse complement strand
GCCGCATGGGTCATGCGGGCGCGATCATCAGCGGTGGTAAGGGGTCTGCGAAGGACAAGTTCGCTGCGCTCGAGGCGGCAGGCGTGAAGATCGTCCCGAATCCCAGCGAAATGGCTGCGACACTCAAAACCGCACTCAAGTAGCGAGCTCCCGATCGCTCGCGGCCCCGAGCACGTAAATGCTGTGGTGTCGTTGCGTATGCGCCTCAACGCGCTATCTCTGCGCGCCATATGGCAATTCAGCGCACGCTTTCCATCATCAAACCCGACGCAGTCGAGAAGAACAAGATTGGCGAAATCCTCGCGCTCATCGAGAGCAAGGGTCTTCGTCTGCGCGCTGTCCGCATGACGCACCTCTCTCGTCCAATGGCCGAGGGTTTCTACGCAGTGCACAAGGCTCGACCGTTCTTCGGTGAGCTCGTCGACTTCATGACGCGCGGCCCCGTGGTCATCAGCGTCCTCGAAGGCGAAGACGCGGTCGCTCGCTACCGCGACGTGATGGGCGCTACGGATCCCGCGAAGGCAGTGGCCGGAACGATTCGCAAGAACTTCGGTGGAAGCATCGGAGAGAACGCGGTCCACGGCTCCGACGCTGCCGAAACCGCGGCTCAAGAGATCGCGTACTTCTTCCCGGGCCATGAGCTCGGTTCGAACGCCTGATCGCCAGAACCAGTCCCAGTGCGAAGAGACCCAAGGCGATGCCTTGCGGTCTCTTTGTCGTTTGTGCAGCCTGAACGCTGCAGCCTCCGTTGAGCGCGGTCGCTTCAGGCGCGAGTGAGGCGTCGGCCGGCTCCGCGTCGACCGTCGCGGAGCTCACGTCTGGCAGAGGAGTGCGCGCGTCGACCGCAGGAAGCATTCCGGCATCCGCCGGGGGCGGCGGTGGGGAGGGCGAGCTCGTGTCAGCGCGAACGGCGGTGTCCGCAGGATCGCGTCGGGCGTCTACTGGCATTGCGACGCGCGCGTCGACGATCGGAGCCACGAAGACATCTGCCGGTTCGATGAACGAGTCCAGCGGGGCGGCAGCATCCGAGATGACGGACGCGTCCACCACGGACGCATCAACTCGCGGGGGAATCGGAGGATTGCATCCGCCGGGCGTCGCGCACGTCACGGTGATCTCGCGCCGCGGCGAGCTCTCGCCGACGAAGCCATCCGCGTCCGTATATACGCTGAGCTGAAACACGTACGTGCCTCGCACGGGTGGCACCACGATCGTGAGTGGGACATCGACCTGGTAACCCGGCGGGACATCGAAGGGAAACGGCGCACGTGAAAAGCCCCAGTTGTCGTTCAGCGGCGGATCACGAAGAACGACCGAATGCGCGGATGCCAACAGAACGTCTTGGCTGCAGTTGATGTAGGTGACGGAGCCGCTGTAACGCGTCTCCGCGACGACGCTCGCTGGCAGGTTGGGGAATGAGCGTAACCGAACGGGCACGGCCCCTTCGCAGAGCGCGGGATCTGCGGGGCGGAGAGTCGCCCCTTCGCATTGGGGCGTGGTTCCGGTGGAACAGGTCGTGCCCGTGGGGCACGGGTCACACCCGAGCGTTCCGCTGCACGCGGTTTCCTGCCAATCGATCGGGCCGCAGCGTCCGACGTGCTGCAAGCACGTGGGCGGACCGCAGCTCCCCGCGTTCTCGTTGACGATGTCCCTACGCAACCAAACGTGATCGGAGGTGAGGGTTCGGCAGTAGTACTCACCACGATTCTGATAGCTCGCAGAGGTGGGCGTGCTCGCGTCGCAGCAGTCGGTCGCGCAGGAGCCGCCTGTTTCCGACGTCTCACATATCGCGTTCCCGCATTCCGCGGACGTCACTCCGAGGTTTGGCGTGATCCAAGAGTCCCGTATGTTGTCGAGTCGGTAGTCGCGCCCACTGCTCGTGCAGTCGAGGTCCGCGGATGCATGCACGGACACAATTGTCTGTACGCCCCCAAGCACCATCGTGCTCGGGCCGCCCGAGTCGCCAGAGCACACAGCAGAAGGCGCTGCCGCCAAATCCACGATAGGGCCGACGACGTCGGAAATGCGCATCGTGCCGCTGCGGAGCAAGAAGTCGGACATCGTCCCCGCAATCGTTCGCCCGAATCCGTAGATCTCGACGAGCTCACCGACGTGCGACTCGAGTGACTCGCCAATCACCGGCATGACTGCCGTCGGCGCGTCGCGGTCCAGTGTGAGGATCGCGAGATCATGCGCGCGTCCACGAAGCGTACGAACCGTGACGATGTCCGCGGTTGGTGAGGTGACGGACGCGTCGGAGGTGAAGCGTATCTCGTAGTTCGTGATGTTCGACGAGAACGAGCGCGGGCGGTTTGCGCTCTCCTTGAACGAAAGGTCGACACAGTGCAGCGCGGTGATGACGGTTCGCGGTCCAATGACGGTGCCCGTGCATCCTGCCGTGCCTGCATGGACGAAGACGACGGAAGACGGACTTGTAGTGATGCTGCCCATCACGATCGGCGCCCGCGCGCGAGCGGCAGGTTCTTGAGTCGCCCGAGATTGCGGAGCACAGGACCAGGAGATCGCGAGGACGACTGAGGCCGTCACGTAGTAATTGCCTAAGCGCACTGCACGCGATGGTACGCGCAACCCAAATCGAGAGCGCTGTAGTAACTTATGCGCCTATGTCCGACTCCGACTCACCTGCTGCCCTTCGACCTTTGATCGAGGAAGCCTTCGCGAATCGCGAGCTCCTCAAGTCCAAGCCGCACGAAGCGGCAGTGCTCGGCGCGTTGAGCGCGCTCGATCGCGGAGCCATCCGCGTCGCGGAGCATCGCGCAGCCGATGACACGTGGGTGACGAACGCTTGGATCAAGCAAGCGATCCTCTTGTACTTCGCGCTGCGGGGCTCAGAGCGAATGAGCGCCGGCGTGCTCGAGTTCTTCGACAAGATTCCGCTAAAGACCGACCTCGAGAAAACGGGTGTGCGCTTCGTGCCTCCAGGTGTGGCCCGGTATGGATCGTTTCTCGAAGCGGGCGCGATTCTGATGCCTGGGTACGTGAACATCGGGGCGCGGGTTGGCGCGGGCAGCATGGTCGACACGTGGGCGACCGTAGGGTCGTGCGCGCAGATTGGGCGCGACGTTCATCTTGCCGGCGGTGTCGGTATCGGCGGCGTCCTCGAACCACCTTCTGCAACGCCAGTCATCATCGAGGACGGCGCCTTCATCGGTTCTCGGTGCGTCATCGTCGAGGGCGTACGCGTCGGACGGGAAGCCGTAATCGGCGCGAACGTCGTGCTCACGTCAACGACAGCGATCATCGATGTAAGCGGAAGCGAGCCCAGAGAGCTTCGAGGCGCCGTGCCGCCGCGCAGCGTGGTGATTCCTGGAACGCGCCAGAAGAAATTTCCCGCGGGTGAGTATGGAGTTCCCTGCGCGTTGATCATCGGTCAGCGCACGGAGAGCACGGACCGCAAGGTGTCGCTCAACTCGGCGCTCAGAGACTTCGGAGTGCAGGCATGAGCCAGGAAGACCTCCGCGCAACTTTGACACAGACGCTGTTCGAGCTGACCTCGATTCCGAGCCCCATTGGCGAGGAACGCGCGCTGTGTGATGCGATTCAAACGCGATTCGCAGAGCGCAATCCGCGTGCGCGCATCGAACGCTTTCATGACAGTCTGCTCGTTCGTCTTGGTGGAGAAGGGCCGCGAGTCGGGCTGGTTGGGCATCTCGACACTGTACGAACACTTCACGATGGTCCTGTACGCATCGAAGGTGACAAGCTCTACGGAGCGGGCGCCTCCGACATGAAGTCCGGCCTTGCGGTCATGGTTGCTCTCGCGGAGCGCGTCGCTCTCGCGGACTTGCGCGCGAACCTGACCCTCGTTTTCTACGAACGCGAGGAGGGTCCGTTCGACGAGAACCGACTCGGACCGATGATCAACGAGTACCCCGAGCTCGGGGCGCTCGATCTGGCGATCTGCCTCGAGCCTAGCGACAACAAGCTTCAGCTCGGGTGTATGGGTTCGATGCACGCGGGCGTCGTCTTCGAAGGACGCACGTCGCACAGCGCGCGCCCGTGGCAGGGAGAGAACGCGATTACGAAGTCTGCGTCGTTCCTCGCGGACCTCGGTGCGCTTCAGCCGAATCTCGTGACCATCGACGGCTTCGAGTTTCGCGAAGTGATGTCCGCGACGCTTGCCCAAGGCGGCCGCGGCCGGAACGTGATCCCAGATGTATTCGACGTGAACGTCAACTACCGCTTCGCTCCCGGACGCTCCGTGCCGGATGCGGAGCGCGTCATGCGCGAGCTTGTCGGCAATCGGGCTCGGGTCGAGATTCGAGACCGAGCACCCTCTGCGCGGCCGCACGCGTCGCATCCACTGGTAAAGGAGCTCGCCGGCTGCGGCGTCAAGGCCATCGAGGTGAAGCAGGCCTGGACAGACGTGGCGCGTTTCGATGCGATTGGCGTGCCCGCGGTGAACTTCGGCCCTGGCAGTCAGGCTCAGGCCCACCAACGCAACGAGTGGACCGACGTCTCGCTCCTCCCGGCGGGGTACTCGATTTTGGAGACGTTTCTCACTCGGCGCGCCTAGTTCTTGTTGAGGAACGGCCCGTGCCGGGTGCTGCGACGCCTGTCGCATGGCATCCTGGCGCCCATGCCGCTTCGTAAGAGCGACCTAGTTGCACCCGCGTCGGCGCTCGAGCGAACCCCTGAAGAGTGGAGTGCGCGCCTTGCCGAGTGGGGCGAGCCGCGCTTTCGAGGGAAGCAGGTCTTCAAGTGGCTGCACTCGCGTGGTGTGAGCAGCGCGGAGGAGATGACCGACCTTTCGAAGTCGCTCCGCGAGAGAATCGCCTCTGAGCTCGAAGGGCTCGCGATTCAGCGAGACGAAGCGGGACGTATCGTTGGCGGCTACGGTTTCGTGATTGAGACGTGGCAAGCGTCATCGGACGGAACGCGAAAAATGCTGCTGCAGGGCCGGGATGGCGCCCGAATTGAAAGCGTGCTGTTGCCTCAAGGCGCGCCTGGGGCCGAGTCGGTGGACGACAGCGATGGCGAGGACGGCGAGGTAGCTCGCGACACGTTTGGCAACTCTCCAGTGCAACCGATCAGCCAGTGCATCTCGACGCAGGTTGGATGCGCGATGGGATGTGTCTTCTGTGCGAGCGGAATCGCGGGGTTGAAGCGGAACCTCAGCGCTGCGGAAATCGTCGGGCAGGTGCTGCTCGGACGTGCACTCGCGCGCGATGGCGAGCGTCTTCGAAACGTCGTGCTCATGGGGATGGGCGAGCCGCTTCACAACTACGATTCGGTTGCGCGCGCCCTCGTCCTCATGACCCACGACGAAGGGCTCGCTCTGTCGACGCGTCGCGTCACGCTCTCGACGAGCGGCCTGGTTCCTCAAATCGACAAGCTGGGCCGGGACTTTGGGGGCCAGGTTCAGCTCGCGGTCTCACTGCACTCCACCAGTGATGAACGTCGATCTGCGCTGATGCCAATCAATCGAAAGCATAATCTCGCGGAGCTGACCGATGCGCTTCGGCGCTATCCGCTGCCACCGCGTAGGCGGATCACGATTGAGTACACGCTCATTGGCGGTGAAAACGATGGCCTTGCTGAAGCGCGTTCGCTTGTGGAACTTCTGCGAGGCATCCCGGTCAAAGTGAACTTGATCCCCATGAACCCAGTCCCCGAGAGCACGCTTTCTGCTTCCACACCCGCGCGGGTGGACGAGTTCCAGCACGAGCTTCGTCGT
>CAZWQH010000334.1:0-5730 GCA_964635815.1 uncultured Sandaracinaceae bacterium | reverse complement strand
CAGAGCTGGCAGAACGAAGCCAATCGCCGCCGCCAAGCTCTCACCCGCAGACCCAGTCGTCTGAACGATGTTGTTCTCGAGAATCGTCGCGCGACCGAATGCGCGGAAGATGGTGATGCTGAGCACCGCGATGGGAATCGATGCGCTGACCGTCAACCCAATCTTGAGCGCGAGGTATGTGCTCGAAGCGGCGAAGATCACCCCGAGCACCGCGCCCAGAATCACAGCACGCGCAGTGAGCTCCGCGACGGAGCTATCGGATGCCGGAATCGCGGACGCATGCGGCGTATGGGTTGTCGCCCCGGGTTCACTCATAACGCGCGGGAATACTCGCGCGTGAGACCCAGGGCAAACCAAACACTTAGATCCACACGAACAACGACGCGATAAGCGGGCTGCTTTGAGTTGAGCCTGAGCGCGCCTGGACTGAGGCCGAGGAGCGTACGCTTTGGTACGTAACGAGGCGGAAGGAAGCCGAAAGCCAGGATCGGCTCAAATGAGCCCGCTTAGCGCGAGAAACGCAGGTCAGCGAGCAACTGCTTGAGATGACCCTCACCCAGGAATGACCAAACCTGGTAGGCGCACGTCTGGCCCGGAACCGTCAGCGTCGCGAAACTTCCAACGCCGTCGTCCGTCGTCGAGATTTCTGCGCGACTGCCGTCTGCCCATTCGAGAATGTTGGAGGTCTCGGGCGTGAACGAATCGGCGCTCATCGCGGTACCGGCGACGCCAAACGCAGCGCGACCACAAGCTCTGCAGGTTCGTCCGTCGGCAAGCATTCCGGGCGCACCGTTCTTGTCGAACTCCACGGCCCACCCGCCGTTCGCGGCAAGAGCACGCGCGCGCGCGCCCGCAGGAGCGGAAGCAGGCAGCAACGCTGCGCACTCGTCGTGATTCTCGGCCTGCGACCATTCACGGGAAAAATCCCGCGGCGTCGTCACGGATGCGGGGAGAGCCCAAGGCGCCGCTGGCATCGCGGCGCGGGCAGTCTCGAGCGTCATCGCGTTCGCTTCACCGACCGACGACATCACCTCGCCCGTCTTGGCGTCGCCGCTCTCGGTCCCCGAGGCTGAGCCAGACGAAACGGACGCAGGGGGCGCGTACTCGGGCGTCGTGATGACAGGAGAGCTCGACGCACCTCCGCATCCAACGAGCACAAGAATCGCTAGCAAGAGAGCCGGTGTCAGAGTGGTGCTGTGCATAAAATTCTCCCGTCGCAGGGCGGGTGCCCGCGTTTCGCTGTCGATCGCTCCCACGACAGACGGCGCACCTCCCGATTACACGCGCGCGATCCGAGGAGCAAGAAAACGGCACGGAAGGTACTTGCGAGAGGCCGCCCCTGCGCCAGGCTGCCCGCTCATGACCTCTCCGACTTTCGAGGCGCCGCCCCGCTTCAACATGGCGGACTACTTCCTCGACGCTCGCATTCGCGAAGGGATGGGTGAGCGGACCGCGATCATCGCAGACGGGACGCCCTTCACGTATGCCGACGTGCAAAGTCGGTCCAATCGGATCCGTCACGCGCTCACGGCGCAGGGATTCGACGAGGAAGACCGCGCACTCTTTCTCTTACCGGACGGGATCGACTTTGCCGCCGCATGGTTCGGCGTGATCAAAGCGGGCGGCGTCTTCTGCATGGCGAATCCTGCGTCGACGACGGACGATATCGACTACCTGCTCGGTTACACGCGCGCACGCGCCGTGTTCGCGCACGAGAGCATCCTCGAACGTCTCGAACCCGCCCTCGCAAAGCATCCTCGATGCAAGTTGCGAGTCGTGTCGGGTCGCGAAGGTCCCGGCTCGTTTGCAGAGCTCATGAGCCATGCGCCGGCGCACACTGCGAATGCCGATACGTCGAGAGACGATGTGGTGGGTTGGCTGTTCACAAGTGGGACGACCGGAAAACCCAAAGGCGCGGTGCATTTTCACCACGACTTCCCGTGGAACACGGAGCGATACGCAAAACAGGTCCTCCAGCTCTCCAAGGACGACGTTTTCGTGAGCGTCTCTCGATTGTTCTTCGGGTATGCGACGGGCACGAACCTCATGTTCCCGTTTTCTGTCGGGGGCACCGCGGTTCTCTTTGCGGAGAAGCCGAGTCCAGAACGCCTCTTCAAAGAGATTCGCGACCACAGCGTTACCGTGCTTACGAACGTACCGACCATGATTCGGCAGATGCTCGACTCGGGTGCGTGCGCGGACGCCGACTTGTCTTCCGTGCGGATGTGCTTGTCCGCGGGTGAGGCCCTTCCCGCGGATCTCTTCGAGCGATGGCACACCAGGTTTCCAAACGCCGAAATCTTGGACGGCATCGGTTCTGCGGAGCTCTTCCATATCTACATAACGAACTACCCCGGTGAAGCACGTGCCGGCACGCTTGGCCGCATCGTGCCTGGCTACGAAGCCAAGGTGTGTGATGACGACGGAAAGACCGTGGACGCGGGAGAGCTCGGTCGACTCTGGATTCGCGGCGATAGCAGCGCACTTTGCTACTGGGGCGACCAAGAAAGAACCAAAGAGACCTTTCGAGGTGAGTGGGTCGTGAGCGCGGATCTGTTCCGGTGCGATGTGAACGGATACTTCACGTACGCGGGCAGAGCGGACGACATGCTGAAAGTACGTGGGGCTTTCGTCAGTCCGCTCGAGATCGAAGCGGCGCTGGCGACACACCCGCGCGTGGAAGATGTTGCGGTGATCGGGCAACCGGACGATCACGGACTCATGGTTCCGGTCGCCTTCGTCGTCCTGCGCAAGGACAAGCAGGAGAGCGTGGACCTGGAGACAACGCTCAAAGACTACGCAAAACAGACGCTGGCGAAACACAAGTATCCGCACCGCATTCACTTCGTGCAGGACCTCCCGCGAAACGATCGCGGGAAGGTAGTTCGGAAGGACCTCCGAGCGTGACTCACCCGACGTCCAAAATGCTTTCGGAGCTGACGTACACGGAGGCCCGCGCACTACTCGAGACGAATCGTTGCATCGCGCTCGTTCCGTGCGGATCGACGGAAGCTCACGGTCCTCACCTGGCGCTTTCCACCGACGTGATCATCGCCCGAGAAGGCGCTTTGCGCGCAAGCGAGCTGCTCTCGCGAGAAGGCATCGTCTCGCTCGTGCTCCCACCGATTGCGTACGCCGTCACGGAGTTCGCAGCCCCGTTCGCGGGCACGATCTCGCTCTCGTCGCAGACTGCTGAAGCACTCGTCACGGATATTCTCCGTGGTGCAAAACGAACTGGATTTGCCGGCGCCGTCTTGTGCAACGCACACCTGGAGCCCGAGCACATCCGAACGCTGGAACGCGCCGTTGCCAACGTTGGAGCCGCGCTTCCGACGCGTTTTCCAGACGTCACGAAGAAGCCTCACGCGCTACGGCTAGGCGAGGAGTTCCGAAGTGGCGCTTGCCACGCAGGCGAATACGAGACGAGCCTCGTTCTTGCGTCGGCCGCGGGCGCGAAGCATGTGCGTGACGGGCACCGTGCGCTTGCCCCCAATCCTGAATCGCTGTCCCGGGCAATTCGCGCAGGAAAGACGAACTTTCTCGAGGCTGGCGGTCCCAACGCATACTTCGGGACTCCTGGGACCGCGAGTGCGGAGACCGGAAACGCGCTATATGCGGAGCTCGCTGAGATCTTCGCGAGTGGGGCGCGCGCGATCAAGGCAGACGAGAGTTCAAAATGACGCCGCCAGCATCCACATCAGAACGTCGCATCACCGAGTACGAGCTGTACCTGCGAGTGCCCGAGCTTTTGTCGCTACAGAAACCAGCTGCAGAGCGGACCCACGTCGACGAGCTGACGTTCCAGGTCGTTCACCAGGTGGAAGAGCTTTGGATGTCCATCATCCTGGACGAAGGCGAGCGCGCCATCCTCAACCTGAACGCCGCTAACAAAGGCGCGACTGCCGAGGTCGAGAATGCCTGCCGATGTCTGGAGCGCATGGTCGAGATCGAGCGACTGATGACCGCTCAGCTCCGTTTGATCGATACGCTGACGCCCTATTCATACGTCGCGATCCGCAAAGGGCTCGGACACGGCAGCGGCCAGGAGTCTCCGGGCTTCAATGGAATCCTCGAGCTTGCGCCCCGAATCGATCGCGCTTGCAACGACCTGCTCGCCCGGGCCGGCATCACGGCGTTGGACCTCCATCGCGAACCGTCTCGAGATCCGCTCCTGCTTCGGTTGCTCGAGCTGATGATGGATTTTGATCAGTTCTTTCAGGCATTCCGGTACGTACACGTGATTATCGTCAAACGAATCATCGGCGCGGGGACCCCGTCGTTGAAGGGAAAGCCGACCGAGCTCCTCGAGCGAAGCATGCGCACTCAGCTGTTTCCTACGCTTTGGCAGGTGAGAGAAACCATGTTCGCGGACTTTGTCGCAGGGTCTTCGCTGATTCGATAATCCCCGTACGGACTTCCTCGAGAAATCGAGTACTCTTGGCGACATGACGACGGTGCCTCTGGCGAGGAAGTCGGGCGCTCTTACACCCCTCAACGGTCGCGACGAAGACATGGAGCGTTTGCGACGTGCGTTCGCAAACGGCAGCCAACTCGTGACGGTTTTCGGGCCACCGGGAATCGGCAAATCGAGACTCGTCGAGGAGCGGGCGGTGTTCGAGCTCGACCCTATTCGAATCGACCTCGCGCATGCCAAGACGCTCGAGGAAGCCAAAGCACGGTTCGCAACTGCATTGGACGTTTCAGCGCGCGATGACCGAGACGACGCAATCGTCTCCGCCGTGACGCTGCTCGAAGAGCGCTTGATTGTCCTCGATCATCTGGACTCTCTCGCCCACGAGCTCGCACCGCTCTTGATTCGGTTGATGAAGGCCAATCCGGTCGCGCGATTCCTCGTCGCGTCGCGAGTGGTTCTGGGACTTCCGGGCGAGGTCGTGATCGAGCTCAGCGGATTGACCGCACAAGAAGGCGGACAGTCGCGCGGCGCACGTTTGTTCCGCACGCTCGTTGCACAGCGAAGTGGCGAAGCGCGCGCTCTCGCACTGCGACAAGAGCCGATCGAAGCCATTGTGCTCGCGATCGAGGGCCTCCCGCTCGCCATTGAGCTTGCGGCCGCGCGCGCGTCCGTTCTCGACGTAGATGCGATCCTCGCCTCACTTCACGACGACCGCGCGGTGCTCGAGCTTCGTCGCCCGGGATCCTCGAGTGGCCCCACAACCTACGAGCAGGCCATCGCACGTGTTTGGGACTCCCTGACGGAGAACCAACGAAAAGCGTTCGCGTACACATCTGCGTTCCGTGGCTCCTTCTCCGGCACGGCACTCTGCGCTGTCCTCACTGGCCTCGTGCCGGACGCATCGGATGCTCTGGCGGACCTGATGAACCAGTCCTTGCTCCACACAGAGCGTGCAGCTGAGCCGGACATGCGGCTGCGAATGCTCAGACCGATTCGCGCGTTCGCGCATCAGCGATTGGTCGAGATGGGGGCTGAAGCGGACGCCTTTCAGCGCCACGCCGCGTACTACACGAGTCCCGCCAGTCGCGATGACGAAGCCGAAACCGACGCGGACAACCTGCTCGCGATCGCCGAGCGATTCATCGACACACAACCAGCGATTGCGGCTCGCGCCATCGTACGCGGCCACACACCAGTTTTCGATCACGCTGCGGAGCGACACAGCCGGGTACTTGATCGGCTCGAGACCAGCACCGACCTCGACGTTGATACGCTCTACAAGCTCGCGCTAATGCGATCTGTCGTGCTGCGTTCCT
>CAZWQH010000333.1:5448-5736 GCA_964635815.1 uncultured Sandaracinaceae bacterium | reverse complement strand
TCACAGTTGCACCGTGTACTTCGAGAACTGCAAGATTCCCAAGTCACAGCAACTAGGCGACGAGGGGCAGGGCTTCAAAATTTCCATGGCAACGCTCGATGGCGGTCGCATCGGTATTGCGGCTCAGGCAATCGGAATTGCGCGTGCAGCATACGAGAAAGCACTCGGCTATGCGAAAGAGCGCAAGGCGTTCGGGGTTCCAATCGCGGAGAAGCAAGCGATCCAGTTCATGCTCGCCGACATGGCGACAGAGATCGATGCCGCGCGATTGCTGACTCTCCGGGCCGC
>CAZWQH010000333.1:0-5438 GCA_964635815.1 uncultured Sandaracinaceae bacterium | reverse complement strand
GGACAAGAAAGTTCGACACACGATGGAGTCTTCGGTAGCGAAGCTCTTCGCTTCTGAAACCGCGACCCGGGTCGCACATCGCGCGCTTCAGATCTACGGCGGGTACGGGTACTCGAAAGAGTACGACGTGGAGCGTCACTATCGCGACGCGCGAATCACGGAAATCTACGAGGGCACGAGCGAAATCCAGCGCATCGTGATCGCAAACAGCGTTCTCAAAGGCTGACGGATGCGTTCCTACTCGATAGCGTCACTCGCAATCGTCGTCTGCGCATGCGGCGGCGGACAATCGCAGACAAACAGAGAGAACGTCGGCGTCGTGCGCGCCGTCGACACGTTCGAGTCAGATGGCGGCATGGACGCAGCCACAGGCTCCTCGGAGTCCGAATCTGGTGACGATGGTCTTGTCGTAGAAGGGCAGCTCGGCACGATTTCCGGCGAGCGCGTTGCGGCCACCATCAACGAGAGTGACGCCGTCACGCGGTGCTTCAGCGCAGACGTTTCTCATGTGCCGCAGCTTGCGTACGCCAGCGTCGAAGTCGGTCTGGTCTTGCGAATCGGCACCGATGGAAGACCGGTCTGGGTGCACATCGAGAGCTCGAACTCCGGTAGCCGGGACGTGGAAACATGCCTAATCGGTGCTGTGTCCGGGATGTCGTTCGTTCGGCCCATCGGAGGGGAAGCGGAAGTGCGACACACGCTCGCAGTGACCGGAAGCGGTCGACGCCCGCCGACGGACTGGGACGCCGCGCGCGCGGCACCAGCGATTGCCCGAGACCGTCGAGCGTACAGCGCGTGCGGAACGTCCACCTACAGCGTCACCGTCATTGTCGGACGAGGAGGTCGTGCACTAGCTGCTGGCGGTGCGACGGCTGACCGCTCAAACGCTGAAACGGTTGCATGCATCACCGACGTTGCTCGGCGTGGCACGTATCCAGATCCGGGCTCCTTCCCAGCACGCGTCACGTTCACGGTTCCTTGATATGGATTTCACTCCTTCAGATTCGGACCAGATCGTCGCGCAGACAGCGCGCGAGTTTTCTAAGCGCGTGCTCGCTCCACGTGCCCGGGAGTTCGAGACGAACGAAGCGATTCCTCGAGACGTGCTCACGGAGCTCGGTGTGCTCGGCTTGCTCGCGGTGAACGTTCCGGAGGCGTACGGAGGGTCGGAGGCGGGAGTCCTCGCGTACAGCCTCGCAATGTCGGAAATCGCGGAAGGCTGCGCGTCCACCGCAGTGACGATGGCCGTCACGAACATGGTCTCGGAGATCATCGTTGCGTTCGGAAACGAAGCACAGCGAAACGAATGGATTCCGCGCCTAGCGCGAGGCGAGACGCTTGGAGCGTTCGCGTTGAGCGAGCCTGATGCCGGGAGCGATCCAAGCGCGATGCAGACCACCGCCCGAAGAGACGGAAGTCACTGGGTCATAGATGGCCAGAAGCAGTGGATCACCAACGGCGCCTGGGCCGGCCCGATCATCATCTGGGCGAAGACCGATCCGAGCGCTGCGAGCGCCGCCAAAGCCATCTCGTGCTTCCTCGTCGCGAGGGAGACGCCGGGGCTTCAGATTGGTGCGCCGGAAGACAAGATGGGACTGAGAGGCTCGAACACCGTCCCGTTGACGTTCGATGGATTGCGCGTTTCTGACTCCGCGCTCCTTGGCGAGCTTGGGGCTGGCTTTCGAATTGCCATGACGGCGCTTGATGGAGGCCGAATCGGGATCGGATCTCAGGCTATCGGCATTGCCGAGGGGGCACTGAACGACGCGGTCAAGTACGCGCGCGAACGTACCGCGTTCGGTCAAGTCATCTCCGAGTTTCAGGCGATTCAGTGGATGCTGGCGGACTCGCGGAAAGATCTCGACGCAGCGCGTTGTCTCGTGCATCGAGCCGCCCTCGGAAAGCAGGCCAACGAGCCTTTCACTCGTGAAGCTTCGATGGGCAAGCTCTTCGCATCGGAAGCGGCGTGGCGCGTTGTAAACCGCGCGGTTCAGGTCCTGGGAGGCTACGGATACACGCGGGAGTTTCCGGTAGAGCAGCGCTTTAGGGATGCGCGAGTAACCCAGATCTACGAGGGAACGAGTGAGATTCAGCGCCTCGTCATCGCCCGTTCCATCCTCCGCTGAGCTCATGCGCTCGGGCCGGGGAGCGTTTCGTGCGGAGCGGCACGGACTTGCCGCCTTCCGCTCTCGGTGAAACACTCGCCGAAACGATGTCGGATGAATCGGATAGCGGACACAACAGCCGCTGGGACGCCGCGGAAGAGGCCATGGAGCTTCTGCGCGAGGGTGAGCACGACGCTGCAATCCTCGAAGCAGAGCGGTTAATCGAGACGGACGCGCGGAACGAGTACGGGTACTTCGTGCTCGGCTGCGCTCAGTTCGAGAAGGGCGACTTCTCTCGAGCGCTTGCGGCGTTCACGAAGGCGCTTGAGCTCGCTCCCCAGTACAACGGTGCGCTGCTTCACGCCGCCCACACGCTCCGCATGATGGGCAAGTACAAGGAAGCCCTACGAGCGGGAGTGGAGCTTCTCCGACGCAAAGAAAATGACCCCGATGCGCACTACATGCTCGGGATGACCTATGTGGCAATGGGAGAGCGTAGACTCGCGAGGACGCATCTCGAAGCTTTTCTCGAAACCAAGCCCGAGCTGGAAGCGGCGCTCGAAGTGCAGGGCACGCTGAGTGTTCTCGGTGGAGATGTCGTTGAAATGGACGAGAGCCGTCGACAGATGAACTGAACGGTCGCTCGAATGCGAACAGAGACCTCGGAGACGGAAATGGCTAGCCCGGTACCAAACGACCAGATGTTCACGAGCGAAGGCAACGAGCTCGGCGACGCAGCATCCGAAGCTCTGCGCGAAGCCCGCGAACGGTGGGACGAGACGACGCTCAAGCGTTCGCTCGAGAAAATGCCGCCGCGGCTGCCGCGGTTTTCGACGTTGAGCGATATCGAAGTCCCAGACTTGGTGACGCCGAACGAGCAGGTGGTGGACTACCTCAAGCATCTCGGATTTCCGGGCGAGTACCCGTTCACGCGCGGGGTGCAACCGACGATGTACCGCGGTCGCCTTTGGACGATGCGAATGTTCGCGGGATTCGGTACACCGCGGCAGACCAACGAACGCTTCCGATATCTCCTGGCTCAAGGGCAGACAGGTCTCAGCACCGCTTTCGATTTTCCCACGTTGATGGGTTACGACAGTGATTCGCCGCGCGCTCTCGGCGAGGTCGGCATGTGTGGGGTAGCCGTCGACACCCTGTACGACATGGAAATTCTGTTCGACCAGATCCCGCTCGATCGCGTCACGACTTCGATGACGATCAACGGCCCCGCGGTCGTACTGCTCGCCTTCTACGTTGCGCTTGCGGACAAGCGCGGGATCCCGCGAGACATGATCGGCGGGACGATCCAGAACGACTGTCTGAAAGAGTTCATCGCTCAGCACGCGTGGGTGGTGCCGCCGCGTCCCGCTATGCGAATCGTCGCCGACATGATCGAGTTCTGCACGAAGGAAGTTCCCAAATGGAACAGCGTTAGTATCAGCGGGTATCACATTCGCGAAGCAGGCGCGACAGCTGCGCAGGAGCTCGCGTTCACAATTGCGGACGGGCTGGCGTACGTCGATTGGTGTGTGAAGCGCGGAATGAACGTCGACGACTTTGCGCCACGCCTTTCGTTCTTCTTCGACGTGCACAACGATTTCTTCGAGGAGATTGGAAAGTTTCGCGCAGCTCGTCGTTTGTGGGCAAGCCTGATGAAGGACCGGTTCGGCGCAAAGCGTCGAGAGTCGCTCATGCTTCGTACCCACGCACAAACTGCGGGTGTATCGCTCACCGCGCAGCAGCCCTACAACAACGTCGTTCGAGTGTCACTGCAAGCGCTCGCCGCGGTGCTGGGCGGGACTCAGTCATTGCACACGAACTCGCTAGATGAGACGTATGCCTTGCCCACTGAGGAAACGGTGACGGTAGCGCTGCGCACTCAGCAGATCATCGCTGAGGAGTCGGGCGTGACGAACTCGATCGATCCGCTTGGCGGAAGCTACTACGTGGAGTGGATGACGGACCGCCTCGAGGCCGAGGCTCGGGAGTACATCCGAAAGATCGACGAGATGGGAGGGATGGTCGCGGCCGTGGAGCGCGGGTATCCCCAGCGCGAGATCGCTGCGAGCGCGTACCGTCTGCAACGCCAGATCGACAAGGGCGAGAAGACCGTCGTCGGTGTGAACAAGTTCACGCAAGAGGACGGGAGCAAGAAGATCCCGCTGCTCCGCATCGATGAGCGCGTGCAGCAAGAACAGATTGCGTCCCTCCGGCGCGTGAAGTCCGAGCGCGACGCTACGCTGGTTGTCGCGGCGCTCGAGCGGGTTCGACAGACGGCGAAGTCGGACGGTAACCTTATGCCGCCGATCATCGAGGCGGCGAAGGCCTATTGCACGCAGCAGGAGATCTGCGACGTGCTTCGCGAGATCTTCGGGCAGCATCAGGATCAACCCGAGTTCTGAGATCGCGGACAGCGGCGCATCTGTCAGGCCTGACTGGTCGGTGCGGCAGCTTGACGCGGTGCGCCAGAAACCTTCGCGCGGCGGTCCCGTCACCGTTTGTTTCGTTGACCCCGATCGTCAGCGCGCTAGTTCATCCCGACTGAGCCTTCTGTGTCTTCTGCGAGCAATCCTCTTCTTCAAGAAACCGCGTCAGCTTCTCAACTTGAAGCTGAATTTGGGATGCTTGCCCAGGCCTGCCTCGCGCGTCTGACATCTCCTGTCACAAGCCTGGATGGCCTCCGTTGCACCGCTTCGCAGGCGCTCGCGCATCTTCCTTGGCCAACGTCTCGCTTGCGTCGAGCGGTACCTGCTCCCGGGGCGCTCGCGTTCCGGCAGCGGACTCTGTACTCCGGTGCCCTTGGAAGCGTCTTCGTTGCGCGGTGGCGGATCGACGGCGAAACAGCGCCGCACTTTCACGCGGGCACGGGATGCTTCATGGTCCTGGATGGTTCGTTCGAGGTGACCTCGTATGAGAGACGCGCGGTCGAGTCTCCCGAACAGGTGTTGCGATCGTCCTCCGTTTTCGAATCGCTCTACGCGCGTAAGATCGAGGCGCTCTCCGCTCGCGAACTCTTCATCTTGGATGGGTCGACAGTCATGCAGCTTCGCTGCACGAGCCCGGGTGAGGGCTGCGATGCGGTCACACTACATTTTCTATCCGGCCAGGACGGCCTTCGCGTCTACGACGTCGACCAGGGAACCATCGTCAACGCGGCGGCGTTCATCGAGCCGCGCACACCCGTGCCCGAAGAGAGCGTCGAGACCATCTCCGGGATTTGGCGCTTCCGTTCCGTCACGGACGCGTAGTGTTTATGCGCTCGGGCCGAAACACCCTCGCGGTCATGCGCTCGGGCCGAAACACCCTCGCGGTCATGCGCTCGGGCCGAAAACA
>CAZWQH010000332.1:0-5748 GCA_964635815.1 uncultured Sandaracinaceae bacterium | reverse complement strand
CCGAACAACTCTGGTCAGGTCGCGATGTGAGGGGAGCGGACAAGGACCACGTCCGCGAGATCCACAGACACCTGTTCGAAGGTGTGCGTGGCGATCACGCGCTGCCCGGTCAATGGCGAACGATCCACAACTACGTCGCTAGCAACAAGAGCGGGCAGGTTATCGACGCGCCGCCGCCGCCCGCCGAGGTCCCGAGTCTCATGCGCGAGCTCGTACCAGGCCCCACCGACCCAACCCGGCAGTACAGTGGGCAACTCCTAAGCTGGTGCTCATGTGCTCGGGTCCGCGAGCGACCCTCGCAGTGACAAGCTGTGACAAGCTGTGACAGCGAACTGTGACGAGCTGTGACATCAGGCAAACCTCGCGCGCGCAACGTCGTCGCGGTTGCTTGAAGCAGTCGGCCTCCAAGGAGAATGACGAGACGGCCGGATGAATCTCCGCGTCAGTCTTTCAGAGTCATCGGAGCTCGAGCACGATTCTGTATCCCGTGGCGTCAGCACGTTCGTAGGTGCGGATGATCTCCACCAGCGTATCGAACACAGGCCCTAGCGCTTGCTTCGAATGCTCCGCGTTCACCCACCACAGCACGAAGCCGTCCTCCGGAGTCCCGAACCCTCCAGTCAGAATGTCGTTGAACGCATCCAAGTTCCGACCCCAGAAGGTGTTCGGGATCATGACGCGTGACACCTCGTCGTAGAACGACTCCAGGTCGTGAACGCGAGAGCCGTCCAGCTCGATGATTGGTAGTTCTGTGGTGTGGAGCTTCATGAGGCGAGGAAGGGAAAAGACTAGCAGTGCTGCTGTGCTCAGGTCCGCACGCAACCTTCGCATTGCAAGCTAATAGCGACGCGAAACGCGGAGCGCGCGTCCGATTCCGGCTTTGGCACAGCCGATGCAATTCTATATTAATTGCACGCGCTGGGATGAGGGGCGGGGGGGACGTATGGTCATCGACATAGGATGACGGCCGCGTCGTCCTGAAGCTTCCCGTTCGGAAGCCGCGCGAGATCGATCAGCGCAGCGGGGATGGTGTGGATGTTTGAATCGAGCGCGGCGTCGCAGAGCTGTTCCACCTTCGCGTACTTGAACACTCCGTCTGTCGCGATGACGAGAGTGCCGTCGAGAGGCGCGGTGTTCGTCAGTACGGTCGGTGTCGCGCGACCACTCCCGATCAACGGCTTCGCATGTTGCGACTCCGTCAGATCAACGAACGAGTCCTCGCGAACGATCCACGCTTGCGAGTCACCAACACTCGCCCCGCGAATGGTTGTGGGAGTCACCTCCACGATTACCGCAGTCGTCTGACCTCCGTAGGCGAGGGCGAGGGAGCGATCAACGTCCGCGAGGATTTGCATCGCGTTGAGGGTGGCGCCTGCTTGGACCGCTGATGCGACTGCGGCGACCACTGCGTCGGCCGCGGCTCCGCCGTGCATTCCACCTGCTCGTCCGCGATCACGAGGATGACGCCATTGTCGGTTGGGAAGATCGCCGCGCGGTCTTGGTTCGCGGAAGCGGGGATGACGAGGTGTCGAGTTTGGAAGGGCAGCGCCATCAGCAAAACTATTCAGCGAGCGTCGGGTACGCCAGCATCACGCATTGGCGCAGGACGAACCACGACGCTTCCAAGTTGCGCCGTGACGCCGGTGACCTTGACCGCGAATGAGAGCGCCGCGCAGTTTTCATCCGTTCCCGTCGGTGGCTCAGAGTCTGCGAGACCGGCAACTATCGTCGGCAGCAGCGCACGGAACTGTTCCGGGAGAGCGCTCGAAATGCCCGCTGCGACTTCCGATGTCGTGGCGATACCGCCCAGGGCTGCCTCGGAAAGCGCATCCGTGGTGATGCGCGCTCGCACACGAGTCGCCCGCAAGTTTATGGGCGCGTGACCGGCGTCCGTGGAAAGCAAAATCGCAAACGCCAAGCCGCTCGCTTCGAGCACGCCGTTCACGATGCGTCCGGGCAAGAATCTGTTGCGCGGCATCGCGCTATCCATGTTGGTCACCGATTCGCTGTCGACCGAGAACGTCTGACCTGGTGAGAGTCGTCCATCCGTCAAACGCGGAGCGGTGTTCGCGTATCCGTAAACCGCTGAGACGCTCACGCTCGAGTCATTCGTCAGGCTGTTTACGTCCGAGACGGTCACGAGAAGCAAGAGGCGCCCCTCGTTAATTGAAGTCTGAAACCCATCGAGGAACTCTGCGATCTGCGAAATCGATCTCAGACTTCCGATGCCGCCAGCAAACGCATTGTCCACGCCCGTTTCCCCCCACGGAGACGTGTAGTCCGACTTTCCGCAGACGGCGGCCGCGGTGCCATCGTGGTTGAAGCCCTCGACTACTCCAGCGTTGGGGGTCGGAACCTGAAACGTGTTCAGCACGTACGTGTATGAGCGCGGCACCGTGGTGAAAGCGTCATCTGTCGGCACTGTGCCGTCGTTCGAGTCCGTGCGTAGTGAACCATCCGCGATCGCTCCGCCTTCCGCGCTCTGAGAGGAGCCATCCATCATCGCGACGTCCGATGTCACAGCAGCGTCGCCATTGTTTGGCGGTAGGTAGTAGTTGTTGGTCGTGCAGCCCGACAAGACTGCGAACGTGAACAGCCATCGTGCAGCGCTCATCGCGCGCAGGTCTCTTTTTTCCATGGAACCCCCGGCGCGGAACATACTCGGAGTGGCTCCTCGTTGAAAGGGCTCCCAACTGCGGAGGCAACCGCGAGTCAATCGCGTCCGTGGGGCTTCACTGCACCTGGCTGACCGTCCTATCGTGCCTCGGAATCGCGCGAGCGTCGCTCGCGGAGCAGCTTCGAATGACCGAATCCAAACGCGGCCTCTACGAAGTACTGGTGACGCAGGCGATTGAGTCGAGCCTCGGCCAGCTCGATCAAAGTCTTGTCGCGCAGTCCGCCGCACTGCGACCCGCTGACGCGGCGGATCGAGTCGCACTGCATGTGAGTCGACTCGTGCAGCGAGTTCTCGCGGGCGTTCCAGATGCTGAACGTGTCTCGGTAGGCGTCGGTCTGGCTCGGAAACTCGTCGAAGAGATCGAACGAGTGATCGACGGAACCGAACTCGATCCCGACATGCCGGTCGAAGCTGGGACGGTTCTTCGCGCGATCGCCGGCAGGTTGCCGGACGGGACACCGGAAATCATTTCAGCGCCGCTGATTCCACTGCTCGACACCACGCTTCTCTCCAACGCTCCAGGCGAACCGAACGTCGGCCATCAGCTGCGGACCGAAATCCACTCGGCAGACCGCATCGATGTAGTGATGGCTTTTATACGTTCTAGCGGGATCCGTCGCCTGCTCGCTGCGATACGGGATCACTGCGCGGCTGGCAGATCAGTCCGCGTGATCACAACGTCCTACACGGGTTCGACCGAAATGTTGGCGCTGGAGGCGTTGCGCGAGGCCGGTGCCGAGATTCGCGTCTCGTACGACACCACGACCACTCGCCTCCACGCGAAGGCGTGGCTCTTTCACAGGAAGTCGGGATTCTCGACGGCGTACATCGGCTCATCGAATCTCACGCACTCCGCGCAGGTTGCTGGCCTCGAATGGAACGTTCGCGTCTCAGGCGCCAGGAACCCGGATGTTGTTCAGAAGGTCGAGGCGGTATTTGAGACATACTGGAACAGCGAGGAGTTTGCTCCGTATGTTCGTGAGGAGTTTGTCGCTCGCACTGGCGTCGATGAGCAGGGGCGCCGCAAGCTCCCTCTGAGTCCATTCGAGCTGAGGCCGGAACCTTTTCAAGAACGACTGCTTGAGCAGATCGCTCTCGCTCGCGAGCAGGGACACCACCGAAACCTGCTCGTCTCAGCGACTGGCACGGGTAAGACCGTGATCGCTGCAGTCGACTACGCTCGCTTGCGCGAGCAGCTGCCGCGCGCACGGTTGTTGTTTGTCGCTCACCGCGAAGAGATTCTGGAACAGAGTCTCGCGAAATTCAGACACTGCCTTCGCGACCAATCATTCGGGCAGCTTTGGGTGGGTGGTTTGCGCCCGAATCGGTTCGATCACGTATTCGCGTCTATTCAAAGCCTGCGCGCTACCGGAGTTGCGCATCTCCCGCGGGACCACTTCGACGTCGTGATAGTCGACGAGTTCCACCACGCGGCTGCCGTTTCGTACCGCGCGTTGTTGGACCACGTCACACCACGTGAGCTGCTCGGACTCACGGCCACACCGGAACGCGGCGATGGCGTGTCGATCCTCGACTGGTTCGACGGTCGCATCGCCGGGGAGCTGCGTCTCTGGGACGCGATCGATCAGCATCGCCTAGTCCCGTTCATTTACTACGGCATTCACGACGGACTGGATCTGCGCGACATCCCTTGGCGCAGAGGTCGAGGCTACGACTCGACCGAGCTCTCGAACCTCTACACAGCCAATGACGTGTGGGCCAAGCAGGTGATCAGTCAGCTGAATGCACGTGTGGACGATCTTTCGTCGATGCGTGCTCTCGGGTTTTGCGTGAGCGTGCAACACGCGGAGTTCATGGCGCGGGTGTTCCGCGAAAACGGGATCCCTGCCGTGGCGATCTCGGCACAGAGTAGCGATCAGCAGCGTGACGGCGCACTTCGTGATCTCGTCGCGAAGACCGTCAACGTCGTGTTCTCCGTCGACCTGTTCAACGAAGGTGTGGACATCCCCTCTGTCGACACACTCTTGCTGCTGAGGCCGACGGATAGCTCGACGCTCTTCCTTCAGCAGCTTGGCCGTGGGCTTCGTCGGAGTGCGGCGAAGAGCGTCTGCACAGTGTTGGACTTCGTCGGCCTGCATCGAAGCGAGTTTCGCTTCGACCAGCGTTTTGGTGCCCTTCTGGGCGTGAGCCGCAAGCAGCTCGAAGAGCAAGTTCGCGAGGGTTTCCCCTATCTACCTGCGGGTTGCCATATGGAACTCGACCGCGTTGCCTCCGAGATCGTACTCAAGAGCATTCGCGACGCCGTGCCGTCTCGGTGGAGCGCAAAGGTAGAGGCGCTTCGAGAGCTATCGGGAGGTGACCCTGTCGACCTGACTCGCTACTTGCACGAGACGGGCCTCGACATCGACGACGTGTACTCGAGCGCGAAGGCCTGGTCCGACCTTTGTGCCGACGCGGGGCTTCCGCTCGAGCCGGATGGGCCGCACGAAGAACCGCTACGTCGCGCTTGCAGTCGTCTCCTTCATATCAACGATATGGTGCGTATTGATGCGTACCAGCGCTTCCTTGCAGCAACGAAGCCGCCCAACATTGATGAACTCAGCGTTCATGATCGTCGGCTGCTCCGGATGCTGATCGCATCGGTCGTGGAGCGCGCAGCAACGAAGACGATGACCCTAGGGGAGGCCTGCGAGCTGCTCTGGGCGCATCCGCAAGTTATTTCAGAAGTGAAGCAACAGCTCACGGTGCTCTCCACGCGGGTAGATCATCTTCACCGCTCGGTTGCGAACCGTCCGAACCTTCCGCTCCAAGTGCATGCTCGTTACTCGCGTATCGAGATCCTCGCGGCGTTCGGAGTCGGCGAAGCAGCAAAAGTAGCTCCGTGGCAGTCCGGCGTTTACTGGGCGCGCGACGCGCGAGCGGATCTTCTGGCGGTTACGCTCGACAAGACGGGAGGCGACTTCTCACCCACGACGCGATACCGAGACTACGCGATCAGTCGCGAACTCATTCACTGGGAGAGCCAGTCCGTTACGCGCGCTGATAGTGAGACAGGGCAGCGGTATCAGACCCACGTCGAGCGCGGGTCCGACGTGATGCTCTTCGCGCGC